>JAJFIJ010000083.1 GCA_021775105.1 Rhodospirillales bacterium
AATTCCGCAACATGGTTGCCGATATCAAGTCCTGCATTGCCGTTTCTGAGGAACCACAGCACAACCCAGTCAATCAGGTGGTTGATATCATTTCGCATGGAAACCTGTGTGGCTGCCGGGACCTTGTTATCCAGGGCCTCGATTTCTGCCCACAAACCGGTGAGCTGGAAGACATCGACGGCAATAACATAGGCACGGGCGATTTCAGGTGCACCGAGCCCGGTTTTTTCAATGAACGAGCTGGCAAAAGTGTCACCTGCCCGGTCGACCAATGCATTGGTCACCCGGGTAGCAATAATTTCCCGGCGCAGTCGATGACCGCCGATTTCCTTGACGTATTTTTTACGCAACGGTGTCGGGAAGTAATTGATCAGATCTTCTTCAAGGTAGGGGTCATCCGGCATGTCGGAGGCAATCAACTCATCATACAACCAGATTTTCGCATAACTGATCAGCACGGAAAGTTCAGGCCGGCAGAGCCCTTGTTTGGTCAGGTGCCGCTCGGCAATCGTTTCATCATCAGGCAGAAATTCCACGGACCGGTTCAGGCGGTCTTTGCGTTCCAGCATTTTCATCAGCCGTTGCTGATTGTCGAGTGCATGAACGCCGCCAGATTGAATTTGGCTAATCGCCTGTGACTGTCGGTAATTATGTACCAGCACCAGCTTGCCAACCTCATCGGTCATACTGGCCAGCAAAGTGTTGCGCTGTTTTTCGTTGAGGCCCCCTGATTCCATTACGGCACCCAGAAGGATCTTGATGTTGACTTCATGATCCGAAGAATCAACACCGGCGGAGTTGTCGATGGCATCGGTATTCATGCGCCCACCGTGCATGGCAAACTCTATGCGACCCAGTTGCGTGCACCCCAGATTGGCACCTTCGCCAATAACCTGGCAGTTAAGCTCGTTACCATTGACCCGGACAGCATCATTGGCCCGGTCGCCTGCGTCGAGATGGGATTCGGCAGAAGACTTGATATAAGTGCCAATGCCTCCAAACCACATCAGCTCAGTCTCTGCACGCAAGATGATGCCAAGCAGTTCCGTCGGTGTGACCGTTGATTTTGCAATGCCGAACCGGTCCCGAATTTCCTTGGTCAGGGTCAGCGATTTGGCATTCTTGTCAAAGATGGCTCCACCTTTGGACAGGACCTTCGGGTTGTAGTCCGCCCAAGAGGTCCCCGGCGTGTCGAACAGGCGTTTGCGCTCGACCCAGCTTTTCGCTGAATCCGGATTGGGATCAACGAAAATATGCATATGGTTGAAGGCCGCAAGAAGCTGAATGTGTTTGGACAGCAACATCCCGTTGCCGAACACGTCTCCGGCCATATCGCCAACCCCAACGACGGTAAAGTCTTGCTTTTGTATATTCTTGCCCATTTCCCGGAAATGGCGTTTTACAGATTCCCAGCCACCGCGGGCGGTAATCCCCATCTTTTTGTGATCATACCCTTGCGACCCTCCTGAGGCGAAGGCATCGCCCAGCCAGTGACCGTATTCAATTGAAACGCCATTGGCGATATCAGAGAAGGTCGCCGTGCCTTTGTCGGCGGCAACAACAAGATAGGCATCGTCATCATCGTGGCGAACAACGGATTTGGCCGGGATAATTTTCGGGCCTCTGATGTTGTCTGTCAGGTCCAGCAGTCCGGCGATCAGTGTTTTATAGCATTCAATCCCTTCCGCCAGAAACGCATCGCGCCCGCCTTCCGCTGGCGGTCGCTTGACGACAAAACCGCCCTTGGATCCAACCGGCACAATAACCGCGTTCTTGACCTGCTGGGCTTTCACCAATCCCAGAATTTCCGTGCGGAAATCCTCTCGCCGGTCGGACCACCTGAGGCCTCCCCGGGCAACATATCCGAAACGCAGATGGATGCCTTCAACACGCGGGCTATAGACAAAAATTTCGCGAAACGGTTTGGGCAACGGCAACTCATCGATCATCTGTGAATCCAGCTTGAACGACAGATAGGCTTTGTGATCACCGCTTTCCGCGCTCTGGAAATAGTTGGTTCGGGTTGTGTTTTCAATCAGGTTCAGGTAGCGCCGCAAGATGCGGTCTTCGTCCGCACTGGCGATGGCATCAAGGGCCTTGCTTATCTTCCTGCGAATCCGGCCGGCCTGCTGACCGGCGGATTTAACCAGCGATGGATCCATTCTGCACATAAAGAGGGCAACCAGATCCCTGGCCACGCCGGGGTTCGCCGACATGGTCTGTTCCATATATACCTGCGAAAAGGCAATGCCAGCCTGACGCAGATATTTGCAATAGGCGCGCAGCACGACCACTTCGCGCCAAGTCAGGCCTGAGCGGGCAACCAGCGCATTGAATCCGTCACTTTCAATTTCACCGCGCCAGACGCGGCGGAAGGTATCATGAAAATTGCCGCGGATACCCTTCAGATCAACCGCACCGCCGTCCCGGGTTACCAGACCAAAGTTGTGCATGATCATAATCCCGCCGCCAGCATCTTTCAGATCGACCGAATGGGGACCTTTTTCGTCAATAACCTTGAACCCCAGGTCTTCGAAAATTGGCAGCACGTCGGAAAGCGCCAGTGCGCCATCCGGTTGATAAATCTTGAACCGCACGGCGTTGTTTGGCGCACCATCGACCTGATGGAGGTTGAAATCAATCTCTCCCGTGGCGATAACATTTTCCAGAATATCAATGTCCTGGATCACTTCATCAGGCGTATAGCGGTCCTGATAAGCGGCGTCGAAACCATCCGACCATCGACTGAGGACGCTGCGGGCCTGCTCTTCGCCGGAGCGTGCGGTAATGGCGTCACCCAAATGATCGGCCCATGAACGCGATGCCTGAAACAGGCGCTCTTCGATTGCAGCGTGATCGTAGTTGGGGATTTTGCCGTTCAGCATGGGGACAATGATATGGCAACGCGCGAGGGATGAATCGCCAAGTTGTGTGAAGAACGCGGCAATCCGGCCATCAAGTTCTTCCGCCAGAATTTCCTGAATGCGCTGACGCAGATCTGTGGTGTAACGATCACGCGGCATATAAACCAGGCAGGAACAATAACGTTCAAGTTCGTCCCGTCGGATGAACAGGGCCGTCCGCGGGCGTTCCTGCAGGTGCAGAATTCCCATTGTCGTGTCATAGAGCGCGTCATCTCCGATCTGGAACAGCTCATCTCTGGGGTAGGTTTCCAGAATGTTCATCAGCGCCTTGCCGTCGTGGCTGTTAGGGGCAAACCCCGAACGCTCAATGGTCAGTTGCAGGCGGCGACGGAGAAGCGGGATAGAGCTTGGGATGCGGTTGTAGGCGACTGAGGTAAACAGACCAACGAATAGCCAATGACCGGTCAAGTTTCCCTTTTCATCCAGCCGTTTGATTCCAATAGCATCCATATGCACAGGGCGATGGATGGTCGAACGATGGTTTGTTTTGGTTACCAGCAGGATATCGCGATGCCGGGCGAATGCCCGGACTTCAGGGGACTGTTTGCCACCACTGCCCCATTCTTCAAAGACCGACAGGTCCGGGTCGCGCATGATGCCAAGACCGGTTGTCGGGTCGAGAGCCAGCCCGGCAGATTTGCCCTTGCCCTTGGGGATGTATTCGCGAAAACCCAGGAAGGTGAAGTTGTTATCATGAATCCAGCGCAAAAACTCACGCGCCTCGGAAACTTCATCAAGGTGGTAGCCTTTTGGCGAAACATGCATTTCTTCAATGATTTGCGCCATGCGTTCGCGCATGGGTCGCCAGTCTTCTACTGACGAACGGACGTCATTCAATATCTGCTCAAGTCTCGTTTTTATTTCTGAAAGGCGCTTGCCGGATTGATGGGTGATTTCAAGATGCATTACGGATTCCTTGCGGGAATCCGTATCCGCCATGCCGGGCTCAATCACTTCAGCCATTTTGCCTGACTTTGTGCGCCGAACCTTGATCATGGGGTGGATCAGAAGATGGGTTTCCAGTCCCTGCCAACTGAATTCGGAAGCTACGGAATCAACAAGAAACGGCATATCATCATTGATGATATCAACAACGGTATGGTCGCTGTCGTAACCATGTTCACCAAGCGTTGGGTTGAACACGCGGACCAATGCCTTTTTATTGGGCCGGGTCGTGCCAAATTTCCAGATATGATAGGTCCGTCGAAACAGTTCGCCGGGTTTGCGTCCATCAAGGTCACGGTGCGGAACATTGGCGTAAAAATGACGAATGAACGGTTCGATCGCGGCGGCTTGCCCCTTTTTCAAGGCCTTGCGGGCCTCGCGAACGACCTTGTTCAGAATATCAGTTTTGCGCTTGTCTTCGGCTTTTGGCATGTGTTGATCCCCTTAATTGTCCGCGCTTCAGCGAATTCCTGAAAAGGCTATCCGATTCCCGAACAAATTCAAAGAGTTCCTGCACATAACTGTATTTTTGAAGCTTTGGACCAGGCGATCATATTCGCCGATTCAGGCAGGAATGACGATACAGGCTCTGGCGAAAGGCGACCCAACCGGAAGATTAGTGTGAAAACGAAAAAAGACCTGTGTCGATTGCCCGATGGATACTCGACCGGATAATCCTATTTGAATGCCGTCAGTCAGATGCCATTGTTGCGGCAAGATAAAGCGCGAAAACAGCAGAAATGATAGAAACGACCATAAACAACCAGCCAAAGATATCTTCCTGACCGGTAAAGTCGAATTGCATGACGACGAGACCGGTCGTTGCAAAAAATTTGAAGGCCAGCGCCAGAGAACCCCCGGCGACGACCAATGCCATCACACCAAAGCGTCCACGCACCATATCCGATACACTTTGCTTTTTTTTCGCCATGGATCGTCTCCTGACCACAATCGTACTTTCAAAAATGCAGTTTATTTTCGAAATTGCCCCGAGTCACCTCAAAAATGAGCGAGCGTTGGCCAGCTCGATTTCACGGCGGCGTTTGACAGAGGGCAAAATGGACAGAAAATTGGAGCGGGCGATGGGATTCGAACCCACGACTTCAACCTTGGCAAGGTTGCGCTCTACCCCTGAGCTACGCCCGCATTCACGATTTTCGCAATAATTACGATTTTCACAAAAAGCCGGTGGATAATACGCATTGATACTCCCTTTGCAAGCGTCAACTTGTCTCTCTTCTCCGCTTTTATGTGGCGCTTGTTCGGGGCCGGTGTCAGCGTTAGTATTCGCCCCGTTATGAAGACAGAAATCGACCTATTTCAGCGTTTTGACGAACTTGGGGTTAAAACCACCACAGTCGAGCACGCGGCTGTGTTTACTGTAGATGAGGCGAAAGCCGCACGCGGGGGTCTGGCGGGCGCACACTCAAAAAACCTTTTTCTGAAAGACAAGAAAAAGCAGCTCTGGCTGATCGTCTGTCTGGAGGACCGACCGATCAACTTGAAAGAGCTTCGCCATAAAATAGGGGCTGGCAACCTGTCTTTTGGCAAGCCGGAGCTTCTGGTCGAAGTGCTCGGTGTAGAGCCCGGATCGGTGACGCCATTTTCGCTGATCAATGATGTCGATGCTCAGGTTAACGTCGTGCTGGACAGGGAGATGATGGCGGATGATTTTCTCAATTTTCATCCTTTGACCAATACCAGGACCACACAGATTTCACCCGACGCCCTTCTCAGGTTTATCAGATCATGCGGGCACGATCCGAACATCGTTGAGCTATAGTATGGTGTTCAGGTGAAAGTCTTCAGGCTTGCGAAAAAGCTCTGGAGACTCCATTTAAGAGACGTAACAAAAGGGAATAATTATGGAATTCAAGCTCAACCCCGACGGTTCAATGGCACCGACTGATGCTGGCGGCGCGACCGGTCGTGCCGACAATCCGGCACCCGGTGCCGAGGGTGGCGGCGTTTACGTTGAGCCCGGCCTTGATGATGGACTGCCATCGGCGTCGGCGGGAGAGCTGATCAAGGACAGCAGCACCGCGGCGTTCATGGAAGACGTCATTGAAGAGTCGGCAAAAGTCCCGGTTATTGTTGATTTTTGGGCACCCTGGTGCGGCCCCTGCAAGCAACTTGGCCCGGCGCTTGAAAAAATGGTCAGGAACGCCGGTGGGCTGGTCAAGCTGGTCAAAATCAATGTCGATGAAAATCAGGACCTGGCCCAGCAAATGCGGGTACAATCGATCCCCGCTGTCTACGGGTTTAAAAATGGCCAACCTGTCGACGGATTCATGGGCGCTGTCCCTGAAAGCCAGCTTAAGACGTTTTTCGACAAACTTCTTGATGGAGCAAAATCGCCGCTGGACACCGCCTTTGATCAGGCACAAGCGGCGCTTGAGGCTGGTGACGGAGAGACGGCAGGGTCTATTTTCAAGGAAATTCAAACCCAGGACCCGGGCAATCCACAGGCAATTGCCGGGATGATTCGTGCCACCATGATAATGGGAGAAATGGATCTGGCCCGTGAAATGGCCAGAGGTCTGCCCGCCGACCTTAAAGCAAAACAGGAAATTGCTGCGGCCATTTCCGCCCTTGAACTGGCAGAATTGGGGGATGGTGCCGACGAAGGGGGACTGGCTGAATTGAAAGCCGCTTCGGATGCGAACCCGGCGGACCATCAGGCCCGGTTTGATTACGCCAATGGACTGATTGGGGCCGGACGCAACGAAGAAGGACTGGAGCAGTTGTTTGAAATCATTCGCCAGAACCGGGCCTGGAATGATGAGGCCGCGCGTCAGCAGGTGCTGAAGGTTTTTGAAGCCCTTGGCCCAACCGATCCGGCGACTCTGGACGGGCGGCGCGAACTCTCAACCATCCTGTTTTCATGACCGCCTCGACCTATCAGTTAACGAAGGCTGATTTGCCTGACGAAATTGCGGTTTTTCCCCTGACCGGCGCGATGCTGTTGCCTGACGGACGGTTGCCGCTGAATATTTTCGAGCCGCGATATCTAATGTTGGTCGAAGACGTATTGAGTGAAGGGCGGTTTCTGGGCATGGTCCAGCCGCGTGAAACTGAAACCGAAACGGTCGGTGATGACGAGCCGATTTATGATGTTGGTTGCCTTGGCAGGATAACGGCTTTTGCAGAAACCGATGATGGCCGTTACCTGATCACGCTTTCCGGGTTGGCGCGGTTTCGCATCGTTGAAGAGACCGGCCTCCGCAATGGATACCGGCGGGTACGGGTGGATTATTCGGACTTTCCCAAAGATCTTGATCATGACCAGGTATATGGATTTATTCGCCAGCCTTTCATTGACGCGCTTCAGACCTATTTTGCGCTTTATGAAATCAAGGGTTCGTGGGAAGCGCTTGAAAAAGCGGACGAGGCGACATTAATTACCTCGGTCGCCATGGCTGTTCCTTTCTCACCGGAAGAAAAGCAGGCCATTCTGGAATGTGCCACCCTTGCCGATCAGGGGGAAATGCTGCGCTCGTTGATGGAAATGGCCGTGCATGAAAAAGAGGGTGCACCGCCACCCGTTCGCCACTAGATGCGAAGGACAGGAAAATGACGACCCAGGAAGTCGATCCAAAACTGCTGGAGATTCTGGTCTGTCCACTGACCAAGGGGCCGCTTGAGTATGACAGGGAGCGTCAGGAACTGATCAGCAGAAAGGCCGGGTTGATATTTCCCATTCGTGACGGCATTCCGATCATGCTGGTGGATGAAGCCCGGGAACTTGATGACGCGCCAAACGGCGCATTGGACGTTTAGAAAAGGCAAAAATCAAATGAGCGATAATTTTGGCTCCAAACATACGCCCACGGAAATTCGCGTCAAACGTGAAGAAAAAATACTGGAAGTCGATTTCGACGACGGCAAGACGTTTGCCTTAACAGCCGAACTGCTGCGCGTTGAAAGCCCTTCCGCGGACGTGCAGGGGCATGGCCCCAGCCAGAAAAAAACCATCGCTGGCCGTCGTCACGTCGGGATTATGGAGGTTGAGCCGGTTGGTAATTATGCCATCAAGATCAAGTTTGATGACATGCATGACACCGGCATTTTTTCGTGGGAAACACTTTATGACTACGGCATGCGTCAGGATGAGCTTTGGCAAAATTATCTGAACGCGCTTGATGCTCAGGGCCTCAGTCGCGACCCGTAAAAATCCTCGCCGCGCACCAGCCCCGTTAAAGCGCTTCGCCGCGCATCAGACTTATTATAGCGCTTCGCCGCGCATCAGGCGGGGCAGCTCGCCGACCAACCCCATAGCATGTCGCATGAACGTTTTCCGGAGCGGTGGAATACCATTGACCACGGCCAGTCCCAGGTCGCGGGCAAGCCGGACCGGCGCGATGTTGTTGGAGAATAGCCGGTTAAGCCCGTCGGTCGCGGCCAGCATCATGGTATTATCGAACCGCCGCCACTGCTCGTAACGTCCCAACACATCTCCGCCGCCAATATCCATTCCCAGCCTTTTGGCATCGGTTACCACCTCCGCCAGCACCGCTACATCACGAAGCCCCATGTTCAGCCCTTGTCCGGCAATGGGGTGCATTCCGTGGCTGGCATCGCCAATCAGTGCCAGACGCACATCTGTCGAGCTATGGGCGAATTGCAGGCTCAGGGGAAATGAAAATCGCGGCCCGACGATTTCTGTCCGGCCCAGAAATTCTCCGAATCGCTCATCGAATTCTATTTTGAAAGCGGTGTTATCAAGCTTGAGAATATGTGGGGCCAGCGCGCTTTTTTCGGTCCAGACAATGGAGGACATGTTGCCAATACCCACCCCATCTCCATTGAGCGGCAGAATGGCAAACGGCCCGGCAGGCAGGAAATGTTCATGGGCAATATAGTCGTGGCTCTGATCATGGCGTACGGAACAGACAATGGCGGTCTGCTTGTAGGACCAGTTGGTGACCTTGATCCCGGCACTTTCGCGAGTCGGAGAGCGCCGTCCTTCGGCGCCGACACAAAGACGGGCATTGATCTGTTGGCCATCACTGAGTGTCGCCGAAACCCCGGCGGCTGTACGGTCCAGGTTCGCAATACGGGCAGGTGCCATAAAGGTGATGTTGTCGAGCTCCAATAACCGGTCCATAAGGCCGCGACGTATATGGCGGTTCTCGACCATATATCCAAACGGTTCATCACCGATATCCTGATGGTCATAATGCAGGAACAGCAGTGAAGGCCCGTCGGAAACGCGGATATCCAGAATTGGAGCCGGGTCACTTCCGAGCTGTTGCCAGACACCGATAGTCGCCAGAACCCGCTGTGTTGCCAGTGCAATCGCCGACGCGCGACCATCGAAACCGGTATCCTGACCCTTGGCCGGATCAATCATATCGACGACACATACACGGATTCCAGCCGTAGCAAGTGCAACGGCCTGAGCGGCACCAACCAGGCCGCCACCAATGATCAAAACGTCGGCACTGTGGTGTGAAAGAGTACTCATGGAACAAGGATTGTGGGATTTACGGGTGAAGTCCAGCATAACAAATGATTAATTTTTAGGCAAATAAAAAATATGAGTAAAAAATAGGCATATTTTTGCGATGCAAAAACCACAAACTCGCTCTGAAATTTACATAGGCTATTGAAAGTAAGCGCTTTTAGCGCATCTTGCCCAATTTGGCACGATCTTTGATATGTGCAGTGCAACAACGGAACACAAATTAGAGGAATACACTCATGAAGCTGATAATGGCTGTCATTAAACCACACAAACTCGACGAGGTTCGCGAGCAGCTGACCCCGTTGGGTGTCGAGGGCATGACCGTAAGCGAGGTCAAGGGATTTGGCCGTCAAAAAGGCCAGTCGGAAATTTATCGGGGCGCTGAATACACCGTTAATTTTCTGCCCAAGGTCAAAATTGAAATTGCCGTTCAGGAAGATGTCGCCGAACAGGTGGTTGAAACCGTGGTCAAGGCTGCACAGACCGGAAAGATCGGGGACGGCAAGGTCTTTGTCTACTCCCTCGACAAGGCCGTGCGGATACGTACCGGCGAAACCGATAACGATGCGCTATAAGCAGGAGAACATCAGATGTTGATATACAAAAAATTCAAACCAACCGCGTCGGCCATCGCCGGTGCAGGTTTTATCACCGCCCTTTCGGGTTCGGAAGTTGCGGCTGCTGTTGACGGCGAAGTCGCATATATCCTCAACACGTTTTCATTTCTGGTGCACGGCTTCCTGGTGATGCTGATGGCGGCAGGTTTTGCCATGCTGGAATCGGGACTGGTGCGCTCGAAGAATACAACGACAATCTGTCTGAAAAACATAGCCCTCTATGCCATCGCCGGACTGATGTTCTATCTGGTCGGCTACAACATCATGTATGTTGGTGTGCCGGAAGGCGGGTACTTTGGCACTTTGTCCCTGTTCTATAATTTATCAGATGCTGAAGTTGCCCTTCTCGCTGCCGAGGAAGCGACGGCAGAACAGGTCAAGGCCGTGGTCGATAACGGATATTCTGTGGCATCTGACTGGTTCTTCCAGATGGTCTTTGTTGCTACGGCCGCGTCTGTTGTTTCCGGCACCGTGGCGGAGCGTATCAAGGTCTGGCCGTTCCTTCTGTTTGTTGTCGTGCTGAGCGCAATCATTTATCCGGTGCAGGCCTCCTGGGTCTGGGGCGGAGGCTGGTTAGCGGCAATGGGCTTTTCTGATTTTGCAGGATCAACGCTGGTTCATTCTGTCGGTGGCTGGTGTGCGTTGACGGGGGCGATCATTCTTGGCCCCCGTAAAGGTAAATACACTGCTGACGGGCGCGTCAACCCGCTGCCGGGGGCCAATATGCCGCTGGCAACACTGGGCACGTTTATCCTGTGGTTTGGCTGGTTCGGGTTTAATGGCGGATCGCAACTGGCACTGGGGTCTGCTGCGGATGCAACGGCTATGGCCATCGTCTATGTAAATACCAACATGGGTGCGGCTGCGGGTGTGGTTGCGGCAATGATTGTTACCCAGTTGATGTACAAGAAGATCGATTTGACGATGGCTCTGAACGGAGCCCTTGCCGGTCTGGTCGCGATTACGGCTGGTCCTGATCTGCAAAATCACCTGATGACGGCAATTATCGGTGCAATAGGTGGTGTGCTGGTGGTGATCGCCGTGCCGTTATTCGACAAGCTTAAAATCGATGACGTTGTTGGTGCGATTTCAGTTCATCTGGTTGCGGGCATCTGGGGTACGCTGGCTGTCGGAATCTTCGGCTCCGGCTCCATCGTCACCCAGGTTACGGGTATTGTCGCGATCGGTGCCTTTGTCGTTATCTCCAGCACGATAACCTGGTTTGTGCTGAAAGCGACGGTCGGCATCCGTGTCGATGAAGAAGATGAAGTTATGGGTCTCGATATGGCTGAATGCGGAATGGAGGCCTACCCCGAATTCGGGCGTGGTACACAGACTATGTAGCTCTTCCCCCTAATCAATAACAGCAAACCAACAAACTGACCGGAAGGCTTTGGCCTTCCGGTTTTTATTTACCTGCCAAACGCTATCAAGTGGCTGTGCCGACCCCTGATATTTCCTTTCAAGATCGGACCGGGCTGTTTATCCTGTCGACCCCTGAGCCTTCCATGGATAACGGCGCGGCTCTTGAACTTCCGCTTTCCTGCATCTGGTTGAATATGATGATGGCAGTCCCTGAGCCCCTGACGCTGAACGGCACGCTCGATACTGTGACGGTGCTGCTGATCTTCGCCGCGTTCTATGTGGGCGGTCTGTCGAAAGGTGCGATTGGTTTTGGCTTGCCGATCATTGTCGTCTCGTTGCTGTCAATCATCGTGCCGATCAACATCGCCATTGCCCTGAACGTCATGCCGCCGCTGATCCTCAACATCTGGCAGGCCACGCACAAGGCGTCGATCGTCCGCAACGTTGGTCGGTTCTGGCCGGTTCTGGCCGGGTTTATCGGCGGCGCTGCGATTGGTGCCTATCTGCTCAGCGGGCTTGATCCGGCACTGGTGCTGGGCATTGTCGGGGCCACGGTCTTGCTGTTCTGCCTGTCCACGCTGATCGGCAAGACGGGTAATATCCCACCGGAGAAGGCAAAAAAGTTCGGGCTGTTGAGCGGGCTTGTCGGTGGCGTCATGGGGGCCCTGACATCGATCAGCGGCCCGGCGTTCATCACCTATCTTGTCGCGCTCGGTTTGAAGAAGGATGACTTCGTTGCGTCACTGGGATTGCTGTTTATTTTCTCCAGCCTGAGCCTGATTACCGCGTTTACGGCGGTTGGCCTGATCGACCAGACCTTCATTCCGCTGGCCCTCGCCTGTACGGCGGCGACCGCGCTCGGCATGACTT
Organism: Rhodospirillales bacterium; assembly: GCA_021775105.1. GTDB lineage: Bacteria > Pseudomonadota > Alphaproteobacteria > Rhodospirillales > Casp-alpha2 > JAJFIJ01. The sequence goes on from JAJFIJ010000083.1 coordinate 12,189, forward strand.
GTGGGCAACTGGTCCGAAAGCACCTCGATCAGCAGAAATTCCAGCGCGCGGTGGTGGTCATGCTCAGCATCCTTGCCCTGAATTTGCTGCGTCGGGCCATTTTCTGATGGCGCGTATTCATAAAAGAAAGGCGGGGCCTTAGCTTCGCCCTGATTTTTGCAAGTACAGAGACCCAGTCGCGGCGGTGGGCCTGAGCAGTCAGACCTTCACCCTCGCCTCAACGGCGGCAACCGTAATGGGTATAGTATGTGGACAACTGGTCGAAAAGCGTCATGACCCATAAAAGTTTCAGCGCGCAGTTAAGTTTATGTTGACGTTCAATGCCTTGAGTTTGTTGCGCTTAGCATATCTTCATCACTCAGGTTCAAAAGAAGCCGAGCCATCACTTCAATTTGCGCCAGTTTAGAGTCTGGGCCTCAAATCAACTCTGCGATTTCTTGGCGCCAACAATAAGAAATTCTTTTGTCGCGTCTTCCATTACCTGCTGAAATGCCTTTTGAACATTGCCACTCACTGATCCTGCAAACGGAAAAATAAAGCTCGTAGTACACGAAGTGTCATTGATGGTAGATACGAAATCTTTACGATCAATCGTTTTAGAATTCTCACTTACAATAACTTTCATGCTGACAGTTGTGTCGTAATCCCAATACCGGCACCAGAAGTTTGATTGCATGCTTTGTGAGAATTTAATAGTGAGCTCAGCTTTGATCTCTTTTTGAGAATTGGAATCAACTTCAAAATTGTTTGAGAACGCTTGCCGAAGAACAGTTTTCAAATCACCTTCAAGAGTATATTTTGCTCCGTAGCCTTTCGAATTAATGACATGCCTTCCGGAGTATGCGCTTCTCGTGGCGGCAAGGCTCCAAATTGTGTCGCCATCACGAGGCGAAATAATTTTAATAGTGGAAACTTTGGCACGAGGGCGCTTTGCTGCTGCCATTTTTGAGTTAATATTATACGAAGGGGCCGTGACGAAATGTGTTCCTGCACCGCTAAACGTATTGTCGATAGAATTAACGGCTTCGCATCCGGATATTAAAAGCATGCCTAGACAAACAAGCCCTATATTCTTGGAGCTTGTCGTGCGTAATCTCTCCTGAATCATAATCGCCCCTCCCGGACTCTAAATTCAGCGGGAAAACTAGCACGGGATTATATTATTACAACCGGGGCTATTGAATTCTCGCGTGAATCGGGTCATCCAGATATTTAACGCAACCGATGCGCTGAAAAATCCAAATAGGGCTGACCCAGATAACTCTATAATTGAGCGGCCTGATCGGCGTCAAAAATAATTAACTCAAAACCAGCACCATCAACGCGGGAGATGTAAAAAACGGGACCGAAGTCCCGTTTTAGATTGGGATGTTAAACGGACGTCAGCCGCTGCGGTTCTGGCGGTTATCAATCAGATCATCGACCACCGCCGGATCGGCCAGTGTTGATGTATCACCAAGGCTACTATAATCGTCTTCGGCAATTTTGCGCAGAATTCGGCGCATAATTTTACCTGAGCGGGTTTTCGGCAGGCCCGGAGCCCATTGCAGCCAGTCCGGGCTGGCAATCGGGCCAATTTCCTTCCTCACCCACTGGACCAGTTCTTTCTTCAGGTCATCGGTTGATTCGACGCCTGCATTCAGCGTCACATAGGCGTAGATGCCCTGACCCTTGATGTCGTGTGGCGCGCCGACAACGGCCGCTTCGGCAACATCGTGATGGGCAACCAGGGCACTTTCAACTTCGGCTGTACCCATGCGATGCCCGGAGACGTTGATCACGTCATCCACCCGACCGGTAATCCAGTAATAACCGTCCTCATCGCGCTTGCAGCCGTCGCCGGTGAAATACCGGCCCTGATAGGTCGAGAAATAGGTTTGCACGAACCGTTCGTGATCACCATAAACGGAGCGCATTTGCCCCGGCCAACTTTCCGTAATGCAGAGATTGCCTTCGCAGGCACCATCCAGCTGATTGCCGTCGGCATCAACGATCTGCGGCTGAATACCAAAAAACGGGCGTGTCGCCGAACCCGGTTTCAGGTCCGTGGCACCCGGCAACGGAGTAATAAGAATGCCCCCGGTCTCCGTTTGCCACCACGTATCAACGATTGGGCAACGGCCTTCGCCAACCACATTGTAATACCACATCCAGGCTTCCGGGTTGATCGGCTCACCCACGGATCCAAGCAGGCGCAGTGATTTCCGGCTGGTTCTGGTCACCGGATCGTCGCCATCCCGCATTAACGCGCGAATGGCCGTCGGCGCGGTATAGAAGATGGAAATGTTGTGTTTGTCGACGACCTGCCAGAAGCGTGAGGTATCAGGATAATTGGGAACCCCTTCAAACATCACGGTGATGGCACCATTGGCCAACGGACCATAAACGATGTAGCTGTGGCCGGTGACCCAGCCAACATCGGCTGTGCACCAGTAAACTTCGCCATCCTGATAGTCGAATACGTATTGGTGCGTCATTGAGGCGTAAACCATATAGCCACCGGTGGTATGCAGCACACCTTTGGGCTGACCGGTTGAGCCGGATGTATAGAGAATGAACATCGGGTCTTCGGCGTTCATTTCTTCCGCAGGGCAGTCGGCGGAGGCACCCTTGACCGCCTTGAAATACCGTACATCGCGACCTTCGACCCAGTTAATGTCGGCACCCGTACGTTTGACAACGAACACGGTTTCAACACCGGGGCAGGTTTCCAGTGCCTTGTCTGTGTTGACCTTGAGAGGGATCGGACGGCCACCCCGGACGCCTTCATCCGCTGTGATCACGCAATTTGAATTGCAGTCGTTAATGCGCTGGGCCAGTGCTTCCGGCGAGAACCCGCCAAAAACGATGGAATGAATGGCACCAATACGCGTACACGCCAGCATCGCGACCGCAGCTTCCGGGATCATCGGCATGTAGATGGTTACTACATCGCCCTTTTTGATCCCCCGCGCCTTCATGGCATTGGAAAACTGGCAGACTTCGGCGTGAAGTTCCTTGTAGGTGATGGTTTTGGAATCGCCCGGATCATCACCTTCCCAGATAATTGCCGTTTGATCGCCGCGTGTTGCGAGATGGCGATCGAGACAGTTGGCGGAGGCGTTCAAAGTGCCATCGGCATACCATTTGATTGAGACATCAGGAGCGTTGTAGTTAACGTCCTTGACCTGGGTGTAGGGTTTGATCCAGTCAAGGCGTTTGCCGTGTTCACCCCAGAACCCGTCTGCGTCTTCGACGGAACGCTGATACATCTCAAGATATTTGGCGTTGTCGCAATGCGATGCAGCAGCGATGTCTGCTGGAACCGGAAATATGTGATGTTCGCTCATGTTAAAGGCCTTCCCTCTTTGAAAATTTCTGACCTTTGCGCCCACCCGGAAGCAGGCAGCAGGCCAATCTCCCCGTTAAAACTTGCGAGAATTATGGCAAAAATTCCAACGAACGCAAGCGCACGGGCAAAATATTTCGCAGGTGCAGCAAAGCGCCTAATAGATCAGTTGAATATTACCGTCTTCAATCCGCGCCTCGACCTTTTCAAGATCCTTTCCTGCGCAAGGCCCGGATATGCAGTGCCCGTCTTCGATATTGAACAGGGCACCATGGGTCGAACACATGATATGGGTTTTCTCGAGATTGAGGAATTTACCCGGATCAAAATCAAGTGGACTGCCGATATGCGGGCAGGAATTTATATAGACGTAGACTTCACTGTCCCTGCGGACGACTAAAAATCCGCGACGCCCTTCGGGCGTTTCGGCTATGAACCCGTTTGATCCGTTTTCATCAACGTCTTCAAGCCGACAAAGTTTGACTAATGAAGGCATAACCTTAGTTCGGAAACACTTTTTTCCAGGGAGTAATTATGACGGAGTCAAATAAACCGGCTTTTGCATAAGGGTCATTTGCTGCCCAGTTCTCGGCATCCGTCAACGAGCTGAACTCCATGATCAATACACTTCCAGTCATCTGATCAGGAGCCTCTCCCAATGTTGGACCGGCAGCGACAATTTTTTCGCTGTGGGATTTCAGATATTCGACATGGTCTGGACGGTTTTCCATCCGCACGCTCTGATGGTCTGCCTTGTCGCGGCAGCAAATAACAAAATGCATAATTTAGTTCTCCGAATACCTAGAACGTTTCACTGGTGAAGGGCCGGTTCAACAATCCGGCGATGGTTTCATCAATATCCGCACCCTGATTAAGAATACCGTTTACAGCAGCGCAGATAGGAACCTCAACGCCAATTTCAAGGGCGAGGCCGATGACAGAAGCAGCGGTAAAGATGCCTTCGGCGACGGAATTACGCTCGCCCAGAATATCATCAAGCGCCCTCCCCTCGCCAAGGGCAACGCCAAGTGAATAATTGCGAGATTGCAATGCCGTGCAGGTCAGGGTCAGATCGCCGATGCCTGCCAGCCCCATCAACGACCGCGCCTCGGCCCCTTTGGCGACGCCGAGGCGGACGATTTCGGCCAGCCCCCGGGTGATCAGGGCAGCGCGGGTATTATCGCCCATATTGCGGCCTTCAATAACGCCGCAGGCAATTGCCAGGACATTTTTTACAGCACCGCCAATCTCGGCACCGATGATGTCATCTGAACGGTAAATTCGAAAATGCGGCGTTGCCAGCGCTTGTGTCAGTCTTTCGCCAAGGTCGTTGTCCTCGCATGCCAGCGTTACGGCGGTTGGCATGTCGGACGCCACTTCAGCAGCGAAGGTCGGGCCGGACAAAACGGCTAGGGGTGCGCCCGGCAAAATTTTGTTGATGATCTCGCTCATCAGGGCAGATGTCTTTTGCTCGATTCCCTTGGCGCATATAACAATCGGAATGTTCGGTGCAATCACACCTGACAAGGACGTGGCCATGGCACGAACGTGCTGGGCCGGGGTCACCAACAGCACAACATCCGTTCCCGAAACGGCATCAAGTGGATCCGTGACCGCACGGATTGCCGGGTCAAGCTTGTATCCCGGCAGATAGACCGTGTTCTCCCGGGCATCATTGATGCTGGCGGCAACTTCGATTTCTCGTGCCTGTAAAACAACGTTGCGCCCGGCCCGCCGGGCGACCATTGCAAGCGCCGTTCCCCAGGCCCCTGCGCCAATGACTGAAATTTTTTCCATGTCATGGTTTTAGCCCGTGACTACGGACAGGGCAATTGTTGAAGATTAATCCCCGTTCAGAACGCGGCGAATACCGCCATCGGGGTCTGCGACGTCATTGGTGTCGCGGCGAGTCCGATGAACGTGAACATGCATGAGTGATTGACCGCCTGCACTGCCGTATACGGATTACGTGATTCCAAGCAGTTTCATCGCCTTGGCCAATGTGTCTACCGATGCCTTGTGATTGCCGGACTTGTGAAGGGTTTCACCCTTCTCGCGCAACTCCTTGACCATCGATTTCTGTTGTGCGGTCAGATTTGTCTGCGCGGACAGAGCGGCGTCGATTTTTTTCATATCAACGGGGCACTGGAAGGCATTGGCAGGTGTAGCAATGCTGATAACCGCAACAACCGCACTAATGAGCATGAGGTTTTTCATAACGAGCTCCTGTTTCACAAATGAAAAATCATCCCTGTTTCAAGGATATGTGAATTGCGATGAAGACTTTCCACAAGATTCTGACGTGTACGGCCCTGTCGACAGGTGCTGAACCGGTAAATAACCCGAAAAATGAATGCGGGGAATCAAAGTATCCGCGCCGGGGAAATTCTAGGCTTTCACTCCTGCCCCCGCTGCCGTCGGGGCGTCGGGGTCCAGAGGCCATCTCGGGCGTGGACGAAAATCCATATCGTCGGTCTGGCCCAGTTGCAGGCGTTCAATCCCGGCCCAGGCGATCATTGCGGCATTGTCAGTACAGAGATGAACCGGCGGCGCAATAAAATCGATATCGCGATCATTGGCCAAAGAGGTCAAGCGTCGACGGAGCTCCAGATTTGCGGCGACGCCTCCGGCGACAACAAGCGTTCGACCTTCCGGATGCAGGTCCAGAAAAATATCGATGGCATTGGCACAGCGATCAACCAGCACATCGCCTGCAGCCTTCTGAAAAGATGCGCACAGATCATTTTTGTCCTGTTCAGACATCGGACCGGGCGGAAAGTTCTCGATCTGCTGGCGAACTTTGGTTTTCAGTCCGGAAAACGAAAAGTTGCACCCTGCCCGTTTCCACAATGGTCGGGGCAGATCAAAACGGTCGCAGTCGCCCCGGCTGGCATAGCGTTCCACTGCCGGACCCCCGGGATACCCAAGCCCCATCATTTTGGCGGATTTGTCGAAGGCTTCGCCAAGCGCATCATCAATGGTCGTGCCGAGGCGTTTATAGTTTCCCGCTCCGGCGACAATCAGAAGCTGGCAATGACCTCCGGAAACCAGCAGCAACAGATAGGGAAACTTCACCGCCTTGCCGTCGTCATCCCCAGTCAGGCGCACGGTCAACGCGTGGCCTTCCAGATGATTGACGCCGATAAAGGGGATCTTGTGTACACTGGCAATGGCCTTCGCGGTCATCACACCGACCAGCACACCGCCGATCAGGCCCGGCCCGCCGGTGGCGGCGACGGCATCAAGGCCGCTATAATTCAAATTGGCTTTTTCCATCGCTGTACTGACGATGGCACCAATGGCATCCAGGTGTGCGCGGGCCGCGACTTCCGGCACGACGCCGCCATAAGGACGATGTTCATCCAGTTGCGAGAGCACTTCATTGGAAAGAATTTCGCGCGCGTCAGTGACGACGGCGGCAGCCGTTTCGTCGCAACTGGTCTCGATCCCCAAAACTTTCATCAAAAAACCTTTATCCGTCCCGTCCACGACTTTACTCTCCGGGAACCTGGAAATCACTTTTTGGCGTACCCCGACGACAATGGCAACACAACATCCTTTACGCATCGGCACCCGTGGCAGCCTTTTGGCCATGGCGCAGGCACATGAAACTGAACGGCTTCTGGCCGCCGCACATCCCCAATTATCGGAACCCGGTGCCATGGAGATTGTCGAAATCAAAACCACCGGTGATATCGTTCAGGATCGGGCGTTATCGGAAGTTGGCGGAAAAGGCCTGTTTTCCAAGGAAATTGACGCGGCGATGATGGATGGACGGATTGATATCGCTGTTCATTCCATGAAAGATCTGGAAACCTGGATGCCGGATGGCATTTCCTTGTTGTCGGCACTGGAACGCGAAGACCCGCGTGATGTCCTGATCACCGACAAGGCCGACAGTTTTGCCAACCTTCCGGCAGGCAGCCTGATCGGCACATCATCCCTGCGCCGTCAGGCACAAATCCTCAAACGCCGGCCCGATCTGAGAGTCGGCCTGTTCCGCGGTAACGTGCAGACGCGCTTGCGCAAGCTTTCTGAAGGTGTCGCGGATGCGACCCTGCTGGCACTGGCCGGACTCAACCGCCTCGGCAACACTGAGATCATCACGGAAATTCTTGAGCCCGATATTCTGCTGCCTGCGGTTGCCCAGGGGGCCATCGGCCTTACGTGTCGCACCGATGATCAACGGAGCGCTGACTATATTCGGTCCATCAATCATCATGAAACAATGACCCGCGTCACCTGTGAGCGGGCCATGCTGGAAGCGCTGGATGGATCATGCCGGACGCCGGTCGGCGGGCTTGCCGAATTTATGGCGGACGGATCGCTCAGGCTACGCGGGCTGGTCGCCAAAGAAGACGGTAGCGAGGTTTATGAGACGTCACGTCAAGGCCCGGCCTCCGAAGGTGCCGAAATGGGCAAGGACGCGGGCGACGAACTTCGTCGCCGGGCCGGGCCGGGTATTTTCAAATAACATAATATGCGCGTCCTGATCACCCGTGCCCGTGAAGATGCCGAACCACTGGCAGAGATGTTGGAGGAGATCGGGGTCGAGACGATTATTGATCCCCTGCTGGATATTGTTTTTTTGCCCGGCCCGCCGCTTGATCTTGCGGGTGTACAGGGTTTGTTGATAACCAGCGCAAATGGTGTTCGGGCGTTCTGTCAACGATCAGACAGTCGCGCGCTGCCAGTTTATGCAGTTGGCGATGCCAGCGCGCATGAGGCCAGCAAGCATGGCTTCCAGACCGTTTTGAGCGCGTCCGGGGATGTTGATGCGCTGGCAGCGCTGGTCGGGCGTGAAGCAATAACCTCAAAAGGCGCTTTGCTGCACGTCGCCGGAACCGCAATGGCTGGCGATCTGGCCGGATTACTGACAGCAATGGGATATACCTGTCGACGCGAAGTTCTTTATGAAGCCAAAACTGCCACATGTTTGAGCGAACAGACAGTTGATGGGTTTCAGTCCGGTCGAATTGATGGCGTTCTTCTGTATTCTCCCCGCACGGCGCAAATTTTTGTCGATCTGGTCCGTCAACAATTACCGGATCTTTTGATGACCCGGATCATCGCTTATTGCCTAAGCGCAAACGTTAAGGCAAAAGCATCACAGATCACCTGGAAAAGATGCCGCGTTGCAGATATGCCCGAACAAGAAGCCCTGGTGGCATTACTTGCCGCTGACAACTAAATTTGAGTCGATTTCAGCGCTCCGGTCTGTTCTGTCTTGGGGCGAATTGATATAGTCGCCAGGGTCGCCTGACAGGATCGGGTAATGGACTGCTAATGAGGAAATCAGGGAATGGCTGAGAGCCGAAAAAAATCTACCAAAAGCGAAAAATCGAAGTCCGCCAGAGATATGTCGGTAGACAGGAAAAAAAAGCCAGCGGATGCGGCAGCGAAAGATGCAAAAAAAGAGAGTAATGTGAAAGCGGGCTCTTCGACTTCGAGCGCGCCACCTCCCCCGAAGCCAGATGCTGTTTTATCATCGAAGCCGGATAATCAGAAAACGCCGGAGCAGGTGGACTATGAAGTCGTCAGCCCCCCAGAACCAATTGACAGGACTCACAAAGGAATCGGCATTGGCGGAGTTCTGACGGCCTTGATTTTTGTCGCCCTGCTGGCGGGTGGTGCTTATATCACCTGGCCAAAATGGTCACCTTATGTCGCCAACTATATCCCGATACTGGAATACAAACAGGTTCCTGACCCGCAGTTGAGCAAGCTGACGGACAGAATTAATGCGCTCGAAGCTGAAGCCAGGGGCCGTTTGAGTGCCGAGAAGACAATTTCCGAAATGGAGAAAGAACGCCTTCGTCTTCAGGATGGCGTGAAATCCCTTCTGGCGCGCCTGAATGAAGTGGAAAGTGCTGTCGGTAATGTCAAGGAAATGATCGCTGCAACCGGAGTCGGAGGTGATAGCGAAGAGGCCCGACAATCCTTCCAGCGCATTTCGGACCGACTGGCTGAACTGGAAAAGCGGGGCAGTGTGGTTGCTGATTTGACCGAGCGTATGAACGAGATTGAAGCAGGCGGTTCGGGTGACGCTGACTTGGCCATCAAGCGGGCTGAAGAAGCCAATCAGCGCCTGAACCAAGCCGTCTCCAATATTGAAAGCCGTCTTACTGAGCACGAGAAGAGTCGCCTGCGGTCTGCGGATAGCCCAGCTGCCGCTCCGGCATCAGCGATTGTGCTGGCAATTAGCCAGTTACGCAAAACGATCCTGTCGGGACGGCCCTTTACCAAGGATCTGGAAGCTATACAGGCCGTTTCCAGCGGGGACGACGGCATAAAGGCAACCCTTCTGGTTTTGCAAAAACACGCCGCTTCGGGCGTTACCACTCTGGCCGACCTTCGTGAAAGATTTTCCCGTACCGCAGGCTCCATTGTTGCTGCGGCCAGTGAAGCGAAGGGTAATGGCTGGATTGAAAACGTAACGAACCGATTGCGTTCATTTATTTCTATTCGTCAGATAGACGGGTCCGCGCCTGAAAAATCCGTCGACAGCCTTGTCCTTCGCGCCGAAGACAGCCTTAAGGCCGGTGACCTGGATGGAGCGATCAAGGTTATTGATGGGTTGGGCGAAGTCTCGGGACCTGCCCGGAAAGCAGCCAGTGACTGGCTGGAAGTCGCTCAGGCACGGCAATCCACTGAACGTGCTGTATCCAGTCTGCATGTCCATGCGGTCAGCCTTATTGCCGCTACCAAGGAATAGGAAACGTCATACATGTTACGTGCTCTTTGGTTTCTGGCCGTTGTTGCCGCAATCATTTTTACTCTGGTCTGGCTGATCGATAATCCGGGACAGGTAGCGCTCGATTGGCAGGGGTATCGCATTGAGAGCAGTTTTGCTGTTCTGCTGGGGGTTATCATTATCATTGCCGCTCTGACGGCTCTCGCCTATCGGGGCTGGTTGTTTTTGCGCCGGGCTCCGGGGCAGGTCACGGGAGCGTGGCGCAATCGTCGACGCACACAGGGATACCGGGCACTGACCCAAGGTATGGTTGCCGTTGCTGCCGGTGATGCGGGGGAAGCGCAACGCCAATCAAAACGTGCGGAATCCCTCTTGAATGAACCTCCGCTAACCATGTTGCTGTCTGCCCAAACCGCACAACTGAATGGTGATGAACGCGCGGCTGAGGGTTTTTTCAAGGCGATGACAGAAAATCGGGAGACGGAGTTTCTCGGGCTTCGCGGTTTAATCGGACAGGCTATGAAATCAGGCGATCACGAACAGGCGCTCAAACTGACCCGTCGTGCTTATGGACTGAAACCAAAAAGCGGGTGGGTTGCCCAAAGATTGTTTGATCTTCAGATCGAGGAAGGCCAATGGCTGGATGCGAGCCTCACAGGCGACGATCTCGTCAAGATCGGGGCTGTCGAGAAAAAGGATAATCACCACCGCAAAGCCGTCCTCGCCTGTCAGCAGGGACTCGACGCTTTGGTCAAGGGTGATCCGGCGGAAGCGCAAAATCAGTTCAAGCGTGCTGTTGACCTTGACGGGAAATTTATACCTGCCGTTACCGCGTTTGCCGACGCCCTGATCAAGCAGGGTCGCCAGCGCAAGGCTGTGCAGCTGATTGAAAAGACATGGATGACGGCACCGCATCCTGATCTCGTGGCCCCATACTGGCGGGCCTCGGAAGCTGATGATGCCATGGCCCGCATGAAAGCATCGGAGCGATTGGCGAAAACAAACGCCGGGCATGAAGAAAGCCACATAGCTGTGATCGCTGCTGCCCTTGAGGCGAGATTGTGGGGTGAAGCGCGAAGCCATCTTGAACAGATCACCAACAATAGACCAGACGATATGGATTCGCGTACCTGTAGAATGTGGGCCGACCTGGAGGAGGCTGAGCATGGCAATCTGGAAAAGGTTCATGAATGGTTGACCCGCGCATCTCTGGCTGAGACCGCTGCAACCTGGACCTGCGCATCGTGCGGAAATACAGCAACGGTCTGGAGTGCCATCTGCGGCAACTGCCAGAGCTTCGATACATTCAACTGGCGTCGCCCGCCCCATATCAGCCGTTTGGCGGAAGGGGCATCAACGTTGCCTGCGGTCATTGCCGACGACCCAGGCGACGTCCAGATCACTTGAACGGGTCGTCAGCGGTGGCGCTCGCGAACGATGATATTGATATCCTGATCAGTGAGGTCGGTCCGCGAGATGGATTGCAGAATGCCGACGGGGTGATGGCGACGGCCGCGAAAATCGCGTGGATTTCGGCCGAGGCTGAAGCCGGATGCCGAGAAATCGAGGTCTGTTCTTTCGTGCCGCCGAAGCTGGTCAAGGGCATGACCGATGCCGTTGAAATTGTCACTCACGCTCTGACAATTCCCGAACTCAATGTCGCGGTTCTTGCTCCCAATCTGCGGGGTGCCGTGGATGCCATGGATGCCGGAGTGCATAAAATTACGCTGCCGGTATCTGTCAGTGAAAGTCATTCCAAGGCCAACGTCAGGAAATCACGGGCCGAGATGATTGAACAGGTGCGTAGCGTCTGCGCTCATCGTGACCGGTTACCATCAAAAGATCGGCCTGTTGTCGAGGCTGGCATGACCACGGCTTTTGGCTGCACCATCGAAGGCGCGGTCGCCGAGCGCGATGTGCTTGAAACAGCAGTTGCCTGTATTGAGGCCGGGGTCGATGAAATTGGCCTTGCCGATACGTCAGGAATGGCGACCCCGCAACACGTCAAGCGGCTGTTCAGATTGACCAAGGCGGAGGTCGGTGATGCTCTTGAAGGTGTGCACCTTCACAACACCTACGGTCTTGGTCTGGCAAATGCCTTTGCCGCAATCGAAGCGGGGGCAACAGCGCTCGACAGTTCGCTGGGCGGGCTTGGCGGATGTCCTTTTGCGCCGGGCGCCAGCGGCAATATCGTCACCGAAGATCTGGTGTTAATGCTTGAACAACAGGGACTGCGAACCGGAATCGATCTGGAAAAATTGATCGCGTGCCGCGATATTTTGCGCGCAGCGTTACCAGAGGACATACTCTACGGTTATGTCGCCGAAGCGGGTCTGCCGAAAACCTTCAGATAATCGAGTGGCGAATTTTTGCTGATACCCATTCGCTGACAATCACCGTTGCCAGAATGACCAGCAGGATCACCGAAACCTGGGTCCACGTTACGGTATCAATGGACGCACTGAGCTGCAGCCCGATACCACCCGCGCCGACCAGCCCAAGAACGGCGGATTCGCGGATGTTGATGTCCCAGCGGAAAACGGAAATCCCGGCAAAGGCGGGCAGGATTTGCGGAACGATCCCGAAATTCAGAATTTGTGGACCAGACGCCCCCGTTGCAGTGATCGCTTCAACCTGAGTTTCGTCAATTTCCTCGATCGCCTCATAGAGCAACTTGGCGCAAAAACCGATGGACCTGAAGCCAATGGCCAGTACGCCCGCCAACACGCCCGGCCCCAGAATTGTCACCAGCATCAAGGCCCAGAGCAGGGAATTGATGGACCGCGATGAAACAATAACAAACAGAGCGATCGGACGCACGAAAGCCTGCGAAGGTGTTGTGTTGCGAGCGGCCAGAAAAGCAATGGGAAATGCCATGACAATTGCCATCAGAGTCCCCAGCGTGGCGATAGCAACGGTATCCCAGACCGGTCGCCAGAGCGTCGTCATATAATCCCATTTCGGAGGCAGCATGCGTTCGGTCATGTCGGCGACAATGCGCGGCGCATCAAAGACAAAAAACCATGTTGTCTTGTCCGATACCAGTTGCCAGCAGTACATGAAAATGGCGACGGCAATAAACTGTCCGGCCCAGATTGTGAGCTGGCGGTTACGGTCCCGACGTTGCCAGATTTTTGTTGTTCCTGAATTTGTTACAGGCATTACTGGACCCACTTTCTGATATAGCCGGAGCTATATTCCACGGCCATGACGATGACGATAATGATCAACAGAATGGCCGCCGAGGTGTCGTATTCATATCGGTCGAACGAGGTCAGCAGGGTCGCCCCGATGCCACCAGCGCCAACAATCCCGACAACAGCGGATTCGCGAAAATTGATATCAAAGCGATACATTGCAAGGCCGATCATGCGTGGCATGACCTGTGGCTGAACAGCATAATTGAGCCACTGAAACCACGAGGCGCCGGTTGCCTTGACGGCTTCGGCCTGAACCACGTTCATGTCCTCGATGTCTTCGGCCAGCAGTTTTCCATAAAACCCAACGGTCCCGACGGACAACGCAATAATGCCGGCGAATGGACCAAAACTGAAAACTTTCACGGCAAACAGGGCAATGATGATTTCGGGAAAAGTTCTGGATACTGCCAATACGCCGCGTGAAAACAGATAAACCGGACGCGGTGCCAGGTTGCGGGCAGCTCCTAACCCGACCGGGATCGAGAGTGCAATGCCGATCACGGTCGAGACCACCGTCATCCAGAGGCTCTCATAAATACCATCGAGCACGTCACCGGACTTGGAGACAAAATCCGGTGGGAAGAAGGCAGAAATGAATCGTTCGGCCCTGGGTAAACCATCGGCAACCCGGCCCCAGTTGATGTCCATGGTGCCGAGTGCCAAAGACAGATAGATCGCACCGCCAACAGCGATACCCCAGCGCAGCAAAGGGCTCTTGATGAAAGGCGGGCGTTTCCAGATACGACTTTCAGACATGACGGCAGACCCTAGTTTGCGGACGCGGTGTCATCCACGTCCTCTTCATCTTCGTCTTCGACTTTTTCGATCGTTGCTTCCCAGTCTTCCTCGCCATAAATCTGGGTCAGAACATCCGGGGTCATGCCGTCGGGTGGGCCATCATAGACTATTTCACCCAGTTGCAATCCGACGATGCGTTCGGAAAACATCTGAGCCAGCAAGACATCATGAATATTGATAATTGCCGACAGGTTACGTTCCTGACAAAGCTCGCGGATCAGACGCATGATCTGGCGGGAAGTTTTGGGATCAAGTGAAGCCGTGGGTTCATCGACCAACAGCAATTCCGGGTCCTGGATCAGCGCCCGGCAGATGCCTACGCGCTGACGCTGACCGCCGGAGAGCTCGTCGGCGCGCTTGTCGGCCATATGATCGAGCCCGACTCGCGCCAGAAGGCGGAACGCTTCGTCGACATCGGACTGGGGAAATTTCCTGAAATAACTGCGCCAGAACCCGACGTACCCCAATCGTCCGGACAGCACGTTCTCCATAACGGTCAGGCGTTCAACCAGGGCGTATTCCTGAAAGATCATACCAATGCGGCGGCGCATTTTGCGAAGCCGACCCTGTGAAAGGGTGGTCAACTCGGTGTCATTCAGCTGAACTTTTCCGGATGTCGGTTCGACCAGGCGATTTACACATCTTATTAACGTCGACTTCCCTGCACCAGACGGACCGATCAGCGCCATCACCTGACCATCAGGAATTTCAAGGTCAATATCCTTCAGAGCCAAGTCGCCTGTTTTATACTGTTTGGTGAGTTTGTTGAGGCGCAGCATCAAAGCTTCCAGTTATGATGTAACACGATAAAAAAAATCTCCCGCAGGGGAAGGATGCAAAATTTTGCACCTTCCCCTGCGGGAGCCTGAAGGGTCTTATTTACAGTTGTATTTGATACCGTTACCGGCGTCGATCTTGCGAATGACAGCCCAGTCAGTTTTGTGCTGGATACCGATGAAGCGGTCTTCTTTCTTGAACTCTTTTTTAAGTTCGGAACCTTCCCACGGGAACGTAAAGAAGGCCTGCTTGACTTTGGCAGCCAGTTCCGGATGCAGGTTGTGGGCATAACCGTAACCGGTGGTCGGGAAAGTTTGCGATTTGTAGATGGTGCGGATCTTCGACGCATCGACAACTTTGCGATCAATCATCCGGTTCATAACCGAGTTCGCGACCGACGCCACTTCATAGTCCTTGTTGGCAACGCCAAGAACCGAATTGTCATGTTTGCCGGAGAACGTACTCTTGAAATCTTTGTCCTTAACCAGACCAAATTCCGATTTCAACAATGCCGAAGGTGCCTTGTTGCCGGAGTTGGATGTTGGTGATGTGAAGGCCATGGTTTTGCCCTTGATGTCGGCAGGCGACATAATTTTTGAATCGGCCGGAACAATGATTTCCATCTCATAACCGAAAGAGCCATCGGCTTTTGCCATCATAGCGAACGGCACCAGACCGGCGCAACTAACGGCGATCGGGTTGGAGCCGGTGTTAAATCCTGCAACATGAAGACGCCCGGAACGCATGGCTTCCAGCTGGGCGGCATTGGACTGAACCGGAAAAAAGGCAACTTTTTTGCCGGTGGTTTTTTCCATGTGTTTGATGAAACCGTCCCAGACCTTGGCGTAGACGGCCGGATCTTCAACCGGCGTGTAGGAAAAAATGATGGTGTCGGGGTTGGCCCATTTGCTTGCATCAAGCGGCAAATCGGCCGTCTGGTCGCGGTTGCGGTCACAGTACTGTTTGTCAAGCGTACCGCGATAGCATTCAGCCGCTTCGACTGGCGTTGCGACTGCGGCAAATCCGAGAACGACAATGCCTGCCATCAGTCGGGTCGCAAGGTTTTTAAGCGTAATCATGAAAAATCTCCCTGAATTTATTTGTCAACCACATGATGAATGTGAATATTCTGTCCCCCATTCGCTCGTGGCCTCTACCGATGAAGTTAGCGGCTGGCTGTTTTTTTGGCAATGCGGAATCTTCGTTTGCTCTTTCGTTTTGTTCGGAAATGAAAATAAACCAGATTGCTCAAGGCGCGGCAAAACCCCGATTGACCCCAAGCCCAGGGGAATCGCATATGAAGATTTCAGAATTAACGAAAAAGGAACCGATGGAGTTTTGAATGGCGTTGACCTAACGGGAGGGAAACGTCGATGGAAGAATTTGAGGCCTGTTTTGAGTGTTTGCCTGATCCGCGCGCGGG
>JAJFIJ010000084.1 GCA_021775105.1 Rhodospirillales bacterium
CCCGCGCGCGGATCAGGCAAACACTCAAAACAGGCCTCAAATTCTTCCATCGACGTTTCCCTCCCGTTAGGTCAACGCCATTCAAAACTCCATCGGTTCCTTTTTCGTTAATTCTGAAATCTTCATATGCGATTCCCCTGCCGGACGGTACAGTCATATATCTGGTTCAGATTGAAAATCAGGATGTCGGGTTCACACCGCCAGCAATGTCCGGACGTGCGCCTGCGCGCTTTCACGCAATGCATCGAGGTCATAGCCGCCTTCGAGAAGCGAGATCACCCGGCCTTCGCAACATTCATCGGCCACGTCCATCAGCTGGCGGGTCAGCCAGCCATAATCTTCGGTCTGGACATTCAGTTGCGCCAACGGATCGCGGGTATGGGCATCGAACCCGGCGGAGATGATCAGGAATTCAGGGTTGAACGCACGGAGGCTGGGCAGTATGCGGTCTTCGTAGGCTTTGCGAAATTCACGTGACCCCGCCCCTGCCGCCAAGGGTACATTACAGACGTTATCATCACATCCCGTTTCGCTTTGCGAACCGGTGCCCGGATAAGCTGGAAACTGATGTGACGATCCGTAAAACATGCCCACATCATTCTCCAGACTGTGCTGGGTACCGTTACCGTGATGGACGTCGAAATCAATGACGGCGACCCGGTCCATGCTGTGAGCTTCGCGGGCATGAAAGGCGGCAATGGCGGCTGAATTGAACAGGCAAAACCCCATGGCCCGGCTTGATTCAGCATGATGACCGGGAGGGCGAATGGCACAGAATGCGTTGCTCGCCTTGCCGCCGACGACCTCATCAACCGCAGTTACCGCGGCCCCGGCGGCGCGGCGCGTGGCTTCACCGGATGCTGGTGACAGGGAGGTGTCGGGATCAAGGCTGACCAACCCTTCAGACGGTACGCTGTCCATGATTTGCTCGACATATTGCGAGCTGTGAACCAGTTCGACCTGTGATAGCTCGATCTCCGGCGCATCGCGGCGGTCAAGATGGCGGAATTCATCCTCTTCGAGTCCCGCCAGAACAGACCGCAGACGATCCGGACATTCCGGATGATAACTGCCCGGATCATGCTCGATACAGGCAGGATGAGAATAAAACAGCGTCGACATGCAGACCCCCTCAAATACTATGGTGTCAGTTTGCCTTATCGACGGAAGAGGTCAATTCTTTTAGATAATCAACAAGCTGATGAAGGCGCGACGGATCGGTCACTTTCTGAACCGGCATTTTGGTGCCGGGCAGCACCACATCCGGCCCCTTGTCAAACAGCTCAAAAACGGTTTTTTCATTCCACACGAAGGTTTTGCCGGTCAGGGCACTGGAATAACGATAACCGCTAACACTTCCCGCCCTGCGACCAAACAGATTTTCCAGATGCGGGCCTGAGCGCTGGATCAGATCACTGCGAAAGGCATGGCAACGCGCACATTTTTTATACAGCCCCGCACCGGGGTGGTCGCTGTCCAGCCAGGGTTTGGGCTCGTCATTGGCACTGATTTCCGTACCAATCCGGTCACCGCTTGCAAGATGCCAGATGCGCGCTGTTTCATCGGTACCGGCGGACACGGCAAATCGCCCGTCTGCCGACGCTGCGACCGCCCAGACGATGGAATCATGCGCTTTGATCGTTTTCAGCTTCTCACCTGTCTTTAAATCCCAGTGGACAATGGTGCCATCCCTCCCGGAGCTGATCGCCGTTGTATCCCCATTAACAAAGCGCACCGAAAAAACCTGACTATCGTGACCTTCGAATTTGCCAAGTTCTTTCAGGGTGACCGGGTTCCATAATCTGACACTGCCATCGATACTGCCTGACAGCAGACGGGTGCCATCCGATGAGGAGCTGAGATCGGTAATGCCCATCAAATGGCCTTCCATTTTACCGAGAAACCGGCCGCTCACGGTATCGTGAATACGGATGGTCCGGTCATGTCCACCGATGGCAATTCGGTTTTGTTTGCCCAGAAATACAACCGAATTGACAGGTGCGGGTGTGTCGATTGTCCGAACGTTTTTACCCGTCAACAGGTCCCAGAGCATGACTTTTGAATCCCAGCCGCCAGACGCTGCGAGAGTTCCGTCTGCCGAAACGGCTGCACTCATGACTTTGTGTTTGTGTCCCTGAAGGCGAAACGTTGGCGTTCGTTTGTCTATATCCCAGAGAATCAACGTCATATCGTCGCTGGCGGTCAGCGCCTGCTTTGCGTTATTGAGAAACCTGACGCTGGTAACCGGCCCTTCGTGACCTTCAAGACGATATAATTCACGCTGGTCACCGAAATTCCAGACGATTGCTGAATAATCAAAACTGCCGGTCAGCACATACTTTCCATCGGCTGACATATCGACGGCGCGGATCATGCCGCCATGACCGACCAGATCGGCCCGTGCCGAACCACTTGCCAACACAACGGCGACGCCGAAGAAAACAAACTTCATCAGAAATTGGTTCCAGCACATAATCTGGATATTGTTGCCGAAAACGATGTCTGTTGCCAACCGTCTTTTATCCGTATAAACCACCATTGGTTGTTACGACTTGCTATTTGCTGTGAGCTCAGGTTGTTTCATTTTGTCGGCAAATCATCGATTCCCATTGAACGCCGGTCTGCGACAAACTAGATTTGCCGGAATGGCGTGAGCCTGTAACGAATTTACTTCTTTCCGTATGAAACCGGATGATCGTGCATGACAGGACAGCTCGTCGACAGAAGATTGTTGCAAGTGCATTAAATATGCACGATTAAGCTGCTAAGAAACTGAATTCAAAGCATATAATTGAATTTTGGCCAATTAGGCCAAATGGCAAATACCGGGTGTGGACGTGAAGACAATAAAAAAAACTGAAATACGAAGACTGCCTAACCGCCACTGGTTGAGGGATATCACTACAGCTTTTGCAGGATTGATTATCCTGTTGCTAAGCCTCTCACCGGCGATTGCCCAGCAGAAAAACAAGCCGGACAATGCGACACCGGTCAAAGTCGACCCTGTTCGCATGAGCCCGTACACACAGACGATACCGCTCATTGGACGATTTGTCGCCCGCCAGCGCGGTGATGTTGCGACTCGCGTAAGTGGCGCTGTCAGCAAGATCAATGTTGACGTTGGCGACCGGGTCAACACAGGCGACGTTATCGCGACCCTCGTTCGCGATCGCCTGGAATGGCAACTCAATCTGCAACGTGCCGAAGTTTCCAACTATACCGCCCGGGCGGAAACCAAGAAGGCCTCAGTCGCCTTGCTGCAAAAAGAAATGCAGCGCATCACCTCTCTTAAAAAATCACCTGCCTTTTCGCAGGCGCGTCTCGACGACAAGGAACAACAGATTCTTGTTGCCAAAAGTGAGCTTGTTGAAGCTGAGGCCAGTGTCCGCAAGGCGCGAGCGACCCTGAAATTGACCGAGATCGATTTCAAGGATGCCAAAATTCTGGCACCCTTTAACGGTGTTGTTGCGCAAAAACACACCTCTGCCGGATCATACCTCAATGTCGGCAGCAAGATTGTGACCCTGATTGATGACCGCACTCTGGAAATAGAAGCAGACGTACCTTCAATGCGCGTCGCGGGACTAACCCCGGGCACCGACGTTGCCGGCATTTTTGATCAGGCAGACCGTATCGAAACAAAAGTTCGCGCCATCGTTCCCGAAGAAAACCCGCAAACCAGAACCCGAGCCGTCCGTTTCACACCAATTCTGCCAAATGGTCAAAAAGGTCTGGCAGCCAACCAGTCTGTCACGCTGTATTTGCCACATGGCGAACTGAAGAATGTTCTTTCCGTCCATAAGGACGCAATTCTGAACCGGCGCGGCATGAAGTTGGTGATCGTCCCGACAGACGGACGTGTCGCGTTTCGCCCGGTGACATTGGGCGAAGCCGTCGGCAATAGGTTTGTTGTGCTTTCAGGTTTGAAAGACGGGGAAATGGTGGTCATTCGGGGCAACGAACGTTTGCGCCCGAAACAGGCAATCAGCTACGACGGCATGCCCGAACCAGCTGAGGACTCTCCGGGAGGCCAGCCAAAGGCCGAAAACACGCCTGAGAAAAAGAGTGAAGGATAGCCCTTCATGAACATTATCCGCCTTTCCATCGAACGCCCGGTCGCCGTCATGGCAGCCGTCCTGATGATCGTCATGTTCGGGCTGGTGGCGCTGAATGCAATTCCCATTCAGCTGACACCCGACGTCCGCAAACCCGTTATCAGCCTGCAAACCATCTGGTCGGGTGCCGCCCCTGCAGAGATCGAGCGGGAAATTATCAACCGTCAGGAAGACGTCCTGCGCGGCATGGAAGGGTTGGAGAAAATTATCAGTGAATCCCAGGACGGGCGGGCCAACGTCACCCTGGAATTCAAGATCGGCAGCAATATGGACAAGGCCCTGTTGCTTGTCGCCAACCGGCTGGATCGGGTTGATGGCTACCCTGATGAAGTCAAGCAACCGACCATGCGGACCTCCAGTTCGGAAGACAACGCCATTGCCTGGGCCGTTATATACCACCTGCCCGGCAACGACAGGGAGATACATACCTACGGAGATTTTGCTGAAGATACCATTCAGGACCGGCTGGAACGTGTTCCGGGTGTCTCCCGGGTCAACGTCTATGGCGGATCAAAGACCCAGATGGAAATTATTATCAATCCTGAGCTGATGGCCCAGTTCGGCTTGACAGTAACAGGCGTGGTTCAGACGCTCCGCGGCGCCAACGCCTCGATCACCGCAGGTGACGTCGATGAGGGCAAACGCCGCTACGTTGTCCGTACCGAGGGAGAGTTTTCCGCCCTAGAAGATGTACGCTCGGTCTTGCTGAGATCCGAAAACGATGCCGACACCGGACGATTCGGTCGGGTTACCGTCGGCGATATTGCGACCGTCCAGTTTAAAAGCAAGGACCCGACCGCCCGCATCCGTTTCAATGGCACCCCGGCGATCGCCGTCAATGCCATCCGCGAATCCGGTGCCAACGTTATTGAAGTCATGACAGGTATCCGGGCCGCGATTCGGGAACTCAATGCAGGGCCGCTTCCAGATAGTGGTCTGCAAATGCAGCAAGTCTATGACGAAACGGTCTATATTGACTCGTCGATCAATCTGGTTCAGCAAAACATAATGATTGGCGGCTCTCTGGCTGCCCTGATGCTGTTGATATTCCTGCGCTCGGGCAGCGCAACGCTGGTTGTCTCTCTGGCAATCCCGGTTTCCATCATCGGCGCATTCGTTGCCATGGCGGCACTTGGCCGGTCACTGAATGTCATTTCCCTGGCCGGTATCGCCTTTGCCGTCGGTATGGTCGTCGATGCAGCCATTGTCGTGCTTGAAAATATTTACCGCCTTCGCGAACAGGGGAAGTCCAGAAGCGAGGCCGCCTATCTGGGGGCCGCGCAGGTCTGGTCCGCTGTGCTTGTGTCAGCGTTGACAACGGTCATGGTGTTCATCCCGATCCTTGTCATGGAACTGGAAGTCGGTCAGTTGTTCCGTGATATTGCAGTCGCCCTGTCGGTGTCCGTTCTGCTTTCGCTGCTGGTTGCAATCACCGTTATTCCCGCTCTTTCCAACCGGTTGCTCGGCGAAACCGGAGATCAAAGCACAACCAGAATTCGCCTGCCGATTATCGACGACTTTGCCGAATTTTTCGTCAGGATGACGGTTGGCTTCACGAAACGTGTGACCCGATCAAAAACACTGGCGCTGACGGTTGTGTTTCTGATTTGCGGTGCCGGTGCATTTATCACCTGGGCATTGCTGCCGAAACTTGAATACCTGCCAGACGGCAATCGCAATCTGATATTCGGCATGATCGTCCCGCCACCCGGTTATAACCTGAAAACGACGGAAGACATAGCCGAAGAATTTGAAGCCGAAATTGCGCCCCTTCTCGCCACTGATTCAAACGAAAAATCAGACCCCTCTCAGCCACCAAAGATCAAACGGTTCTTTTTCGTAGCCTCTCGCGGGCGGACGTTTTTGGGGGCGGCAGCTGTTGAACCAAAACGCGTCGCTGAATTGATTCCGGTCCTTCGAGAAGCTGCGTTCCGTGAACCCGGAACCTTTGGTCTGGTCACCCAACGTTCATTATTCGGTCGCGGTGTCGGTGGGCAACGCGCTATTGAGCTGAATATTTCCGGACCGGACCTTGAGGATATTCTGGGCGTCGCTCTAAAATCCGTCGGTCTGATCAAGTCATTACCGGAAGGCCAGGATATGCAGATCAGGCCAAAACCGGGGCTTGAACTGGGGGCACCGGAAATCCGCGTCATCCCCAACAGGGTCAAACTGGCTGACAACGGTGTCACGGCACGAGAACTCGGTGATACGCTGGATGCGTTTAACGACGGGTTGCGGGTGGCTGAAATAACAGTTGGCTCCAGCCGCATTGATCTGGTGCTGAAAGGCCCCAACAATGACATTACCGAAA
This sequence comes from Rhodospirillales bacterium, assembly GCA_021775105.1. Lineage (GTDB taxonomy): Bacteria > Pseudomonadota > Alphaproteobacteria > Rhodospirillales > Casp-alpha2 > JAJFIJ01. The sequence goes on from JAJFIJ010000084.1 coordinate 6,430, forward strand.
CGCAGGGCATCAATTTCCTGCCGGTTGTCACAAAATCCGGAAAAATCCTTCCGGCTTCATCGCTGGCAGATATTATCGTCACCTCCGGGCCAACCCAAATTCGCCACATCGAACGCGAGCGCACAGTGACACTGGTCATTCGACCACCTGAACAAATTCCACTGGAAGTCATACTCGATACCATCAACAACAATGTCATCGAAAATCTGAAAGCCGATGGTCTACCCCCCCAAGTCCGGTTATCGCTTAGCGGGACGGCAGACAAGCTGACAGAAACCTGGAACGCCATGATTATCGACCTGTTGATGGCTATTATAATTGTCTATCTGGTCATGGCTGTGCTGTTCGAAAGTTTCATTTACCCGCTCATCATCATGCTGTCCGTTCCACTGGCGACGGCGGGAGGCGTGATCGGGCTGGCGCTCGTCAATAACATCGCCTATCAGCCCCTCGATATGCTGACCCTGCTCGGCTTCGTTATCCTGATTGGTATCGTCGTCAATAATGCGATTTTGCTGGTTCACCAAACCCTGTTTCATGTTCGAGAAGAAGGCTTGGATGTTGCGACGGCAACGCTGGAAGCCACACGCAACCGCATTCGTCCAATTTTCATGTCAACGCTGACCAGTGTTTTTGGCATGCTGCCGCTGGTTCTGTTTCCGGGCGCGGGATCGGAACTTTATCGCGGGCTGGGGTCCGTCGTACTTGGTGGACTGGCTCTTTCGGCGGTGCTGACATTAGCCATCGTTCCGCCTCTGCTCACCCTGTTCGTTGGTTTGATTGAAGGCAACAAAACAAAAAAGCAGCCTGTAACGACTGCCTTGAAAGAAACGCCTGCTGAATGAAAGCGCTGTACGCGATTTTCAACCCGTTTGGTTCAATCCACTTTGGTCAGAACGATGGTGAAAACACCATCATCTTCCAAACTCTCGGTCAACTGATGACCGGTATTTTCACAGAACACTTCAAAATCCTTGGGTGCGGCAGGGTCGGTTGCAATAATTTCCAGAACTTCTCCGGCGATAAGTTCTTTCATCGTTTTATTGGCTTTCAGGACCGGTAGCGGGCAGCTTAATCCCTTCAGATCGAGTACGGTTCTGTCCATGCAGCTTCCCCCCAGTTGTTAACATTGTCTCTACTATCTAATGGTTCAACGGGGTTGGGCAAGTAGATGTTTCAAGAGTTATCCACAGACCGAAAGAATTGACCAAGTCCCGCGCCATCACTCACAATAGTATTCGCTGGCCCTACCAGATCGGAACCCGCTCATGATTTTCAGACAACTCTTCGACAGCGTCTCGTCCACCTACACCTACCTCCTCGCCAGCCGGGAAGGCGGTGAAGCCCTGATTATCGATCCGGTGATCGAAAAGGTTGGCGGTTATCTGAAACTGATGGAAGAATTGGGTATCAAACTGGTCAAGGCAGTGGACACCCATTGTCATGCGGACCACATCACCGGCCTTGGAAAACTTCGTGATACCACGCACTGCGTAACCGTTATGGGCAAGAACACGTCCGTCGATGTGGTCTCCATGCGGGTTGATGAAGGGGACAGCATTGATATTGAAAACATCTCATTGGGCGTCCTCTATACGCCAGGTCATACCGATGATTCATATTGTTTTTTCCTGCCCGACAGGATTTTTACCGGTGACACCCTGCTGATACGCGGAACCGGGCGGACGGATTTCCAGAACGGTGACGCCAGAGCCGCCTATCGCTCCCTGTTCGACAAGGTTCTGAAACTGCCGGGCGAAACCTTCGTTTACCCCGGCCATGATTATAACGGTAACACGACAAGCACCATTGCCGAGGAGCGCGCTTTTAATCCGAGATTGCAGGTAAACTCTGCCGATCAATATGCGGAAATCATGGATAACCTGAATCTGCCCAATCCAAAAATGATGGACGAAGCCGTTCCCGCCAACCTGAGCATCGGGTACCAGCCTGACGATCCGGTAATTTCGGACTGCACTTTATCAGTTGAGCAGGCAAAGCAGCGGGCTGAAGATCAGGACACTCTGTTTGTTGACCTTCGCGAAGACAGCGAACGCCAGAAGGAAGGTATTATCAAGAACTCCCTCCATGCTCCCTACCCGTCTCTTCAGGACGTGATCAAACCGGGCGGCCTGCTCAACGCCATGGCGAAACAGACCGGTAAATCCCTGCTGCTCTATTGTGCCTACGGTGAACGGTCAGCACTGGCGCTGAAAGCTTTGAAGGAAGCGGGGATTGAGAACGCCTGCCATCTCGGCGGTGGAATGGATGCCTGGAAAAAACATGGCGGGAAAGTGGCTAAACCCTGACATCAAATTTCGTCGACCAATACCCTGGAGTGGCGACGGGTTTGAACTAAAATTTTTCCGGACTCAGTTATCGGACTGAATCGGCAGACCGACCGTGACAGTCGTCCCCTTTTGGATCTCTGAATTTATTTCGAGACTTCCCTCGTGAAGTTCAACCAGAGAACTGCTTATTGCCAATCCCAATCCCACACCATCCTGCGGTTTGTGAGGGTCGCTTTCATGTCTTGTGAAAGGGTCCTTAATCGTCAACAGCTTTTCCTTCGGGATGCCAACACCCGTATCCGAGATTTGGAAAGTAAGTCGATCTTGTGAATCAGACGCCTTCACCTTTACCTTGCCGCCTTCCGGTGTGAATTTGACGGCGTTGGTGATGAGATTTATCAGGATTTGAAAGATCGCACTCCGGTCGGCGTAAAGAGTCTGGAGATTTCCGGACGCGTCGAACGACAGCGATATATTGCGATCCATAGCCCGTTTTTTCAGGATTTTCTGGCAATCTCCGAACAGCTCGACGACGTCGATATTTTCCTTGCTGAGGGTATATTCTCCCGCTTCTATCCGTTCAATATCAAGAATTTGATTTACCAGGTCGAGTAAATGGCGGCCACTTACGCTTATGTTTTCAGCATAATCCAGATACTTATTTTCTTCGATTGTGCCAAAATACTGATTGCTGATCATATCTGCGAACCCGAGCATCGAATTCAGGGGGGTACGCAATTCGTGACTCATACTGGCCATGAATTCGGATTTGGCTTTGTTTGCTTTCTCGGCTTCAATCAGGGCCGCGCGACGTTCCGCTTCAACCCGCCGACGTTCAGTAATGTCGTGCAGCATAACAGTATAAATCTTGTCATCACCGATCTCGAGTTTGGAAACCGAAGCCGAAGCCGGAAATTCAGAGCCGTCCTTTCGAAGTCCGGCAATATCGTCACGCTGGTCCATGAACCGATAGGATTCCGGGGATTTTTCAAACCCTTCAATATGCTTGTTATGTCTCTTGCGCAGACTTTCCGGCATCAGGATTTCCATCGGCTGTCCGATAATCTCCGCAGCACTGTAGCCAAAAATGCGTTCCGCCCCCAGGTTAAACATCTGAATTTTCATATCTCCGCCGCAGGTGATGACCGCTTCCGGTGCGATGGCAATGATCTCTTCCATCCGGGCTTTTGCAGATTGTGCCGATTTTTCAGCCTTCTTTAAATCACTGAGGTTAACCGAAATCAGTGCAATACCACCGTCAGGCAATCGCCGTTCATTTATCAGGACGTGCCTGTCTCTGCGAACGGCCTCGAATGGTTTGCCGCAAGCCTGATGCTTTATTAACCGATCAGAAATCCATTCCTCTTCCTTGCCAACCGCATCCAGTACCAACCCTTCTGCGACAACCGCGCGCAGGAAACTTTCAAATTTGACACCCGGAACAACCAGATCGGCAACCACCCGGTTGCGATCCCGAAATGACTGATTACAAAAAACCAGTCTGTCTTCTTTGTCATAAATTGCAACGGCCTCGGACAAATAATCGAATGCGTTTACCAGCCATTCAGATTTCTCCTCTGAATCTTTTCTGGCTGTGATGTCGGAAGAACTTCCCCGGTACCCGGAAAAATTTCCGGCAGCATCAAAATAGGGAATACCGCTGACACGCCAAAACTGCCGCTTACCGGCATCATCGACAACCGAATATTCGAAATCATGAAACGGGCGGTGTGAAACAAGGCGCTCATAATGACGTCGCCAATATTCATTGTCGTCAACATCAACGCCTGCCAGTTCCCAGCGCGTTTGCCCGATCGCACTCTCAATTACCGGAGCTGTTTTGGCTCCGCGGCGGTCCGTAATCGACGTATAACGAAATTCCCTGTCCGTTTCCCAAAGCCGGTCATAAGATGTCTCGGCGACATCCTTCAGTCTGAATTTATTATTGCGAAGTGCCGTCTCATTACGTCTTGAATCTGTAATATCGGTATAGGTCTCAATGAAACCCCCGCCCGGTACGGGTTTCCCGCAAAGTTTGAGAACCGTGCCGTCAGGTCGGGTGCGTTCAGAGGTTATCGATTCAAAAGTACGAGCTTGCCCGATACGCGCGTTCACCAAATCGTCAATATCTCCGGCACCGTATTCGCCGCGCTCGGCATTGAACCGGATAAATTTCTCAAGTGGCTCTCCCTGCTCAAACCTTTCTGTCGGAAAGCCCAGAAGTTCCATATACCGATGATTAAAAAAGATGACGTTTAGTTCAGCATCAACGACACAGACGCCCTGATCCACAAATTCCAGGGTTGTGGCAAATAGATTGGAATCCTTCATCCAACTCCACCCAAGTAAATTATGCTCTAAGAATCAGGTAGCTTGAAATGTTTATCATTTCAGTAGAATTTGTATTGGTGGATATCCCCAGTCTTTCCCGAAAACAGAGTATATTATCCATATTCGGGAAGTCAAATATTTGCATGCTACCTTCGGTTTAGCACTCCTCTGAAATTTTCTACTGTCAGACCAGGATGGGAATCAACTATGTAAGTCTGCCAAAATTCAACCCCCGGCTTACCACCTCTCAATTTATCCATACCTTCCAAAGTTTGGAAATTTTCTCGAAACCGGCGAAACACCAGGACAGGAAGTGTAAGCCCTGTTTGAACAAGGAACACAGGGATCTCAGTCGTTTGCGCGAGCTTTTTTTTCGGCGCGTCCGGCCTCTTTGCGCTCCTGGGCTGCGCCGCAAGATACCGCCCAATACATTGCCATGCTCATCACCAGGATCAATCGTTCCAGACGCTCCGGTTTCTGGATTTGACTTTTCATCAGGCCAAATCCACGCGACTTGAAATCAGAGAACATCGCCTCAATGCCCCAGCGCATTCCATAGTCAAGAACCGTGTACCTGCCCGGTTTGGCGTCCATGGCAATAATCCATGGCTCGGGATGGCCTTTCTCATGCAGCACCCCGATATTCGTGCGGACGGCAGAACCATAAAGTTCCGCGTCCACAAGACCATCGGGCAGAAGGGAAACGGCTTCTCCGGTTGTCACCTCACCGCCTGCGTGGCTCAAGGTCAGGTTGCCTTTGAGGCGGATGCGGTAGCCCCATAAACTGGCACCAGTCAATCAGGCTGGCCGTGCCATAGAACCGAGCCACCTCTATATACATAAACTGTTCCGGTGTCGGTTCGGGGTGCGGCATAAGAGCAGGGCTATTAAATCAATTCTATTATCTCTTTGTTTGCCGAACTCTCCAAATCTATACGCAACATATTTTAATATGAAAGGAAGAGTATGCCCTAATCTTCAATCGGTTCTTCCGGCCACTTTTGACGGTCATGGAATACGGCAAGAATTTCGATTTCCTGTGCTTCATTGTCGATTTGGTACGCCAGAACATACGGAAAAGATGGAACGGGTAATTCTCGCGTTCCCTCCAAACGACCAATGCGCCCCATGCGCGGGTGCGCGGAAAGTTTTTCAGGTATGTTTAAAAAATGTTCGACTAAATTCTGAGCGGCTTGGGGATTTTCTTTGGCGATGAAGGTAGCAATACGATCAAGGTCTGCGAGGGCGCGGCGTTTCCAGAATACTTGCATTAAGCCCACTTAGCACGAAGACCATCTACCTCTTCATCTGTCGCACGACCATCAGCGACCATTCGGGATTTAAGTCCGCTTTTCTGGCTTTTCAAAACATCATCAGAAACTTCTGAGTAGTCGGGGACACTCTCAACCGTAACCCGAACGCGCTCACTGGGAACCGGTTTTTCGGAAAGGTGTGATACGAGGCTTTCGCCTAGCTCATCAGCTCTGATTTCAACGATTTGTCTAGTCATAATAGGCCTCTATTAGAAGTACACCAATGATAGCGCAAAATTTTCACAAAGCAAATATCACACGGCTAATCCTTATCATCCCTCAATTTATCCATACCTTCTAAAGTTTGGGAATTTTCTCGAAACCGGCGAAACACCGGTTTGAAATTTCCATGGTGTTGAAATACACTCCTGACTCATTTGTATTATTGAATTTTATTCAACAAGGCGACCATGAACAAGAACGCCAATCAATGGAATTTTCGCCTGCCATCGTATTTTGGGGTTGGTCTCTTGGCCCTACTTTTACTGTCGGCCCCCTTCTCCGTCGCAGCACAACAATCTACGCCTACTCCACCTCCCAGTTCCGCCGTTACGACCCAGCAACTGGAAGACCTGACAGCGGTAATTAAGGATGAAACTGCCCGCAAACAACTCCTGTCACGTATTCAGGCCCTGATCGCCGCCAGCAAGAACACCGAACAGAAACCACCAATCGAAAGTGCTGGTGCGCGCCTGATCGCTGATCTGGCGGAAAATGTCAGAGAAACCAGTCGCCAACTGGTCTCGGCTGCCGAAGCGCTCAAAAACCTGCCGGACCTGTTCGCTGCAATCGCAAACGAACTAACCAATTCAGAAATTCGCCAACGCTGGATTGATCTGGTTATCAAGATAGCGTTGGTCCTGCTTGCAGGCGGATTGCTGGAACGATTGGTTCGTCGTGTACTCAGGCGTCCCCGTCAGGCATTAGAGGAGAGGGATGCCGACACCAACTGGGTACGTCTGCCTTTGCTGGCGGGACGCACAGGGTTGGATATCGTTCCCATCATCGCCTTTGCCGCAGCCGCCTACGCTGGCGCGTCGATGGTCAAACCAAATCCCCAGATTCATATCGTCTCCCTGACGCTTATCAACGCCTATCTGATGGTCTCCTTCATCATGGCTATGGTGCGCATGTTGCTGGCACCAGCGGTTGGCAGCCTTCGTATTCTTCCGCTTAGCGATGTCACTGCGAATTATCTGTTTATCTGGACCCGGCGACTGGCGGGCTTTTCCATTTTCGGTTTCTTTTTTGCTGAAGCGGCACTGCTGTTGGGATTGCCTGCGGGCGGGCATACGGCCCTGATGCGGTTTCTGGGGCTGTCGATCACCTGCCTGGCTGTGGTGTTCTTCCTGCAAAACCGGGAATCAGTGGCGATCTGGATCCGGGGCGAAGAAAAGTCGCTTCGGGCCGGGCTCCTGCGTGATCGCTTCGCCGATATCTGGCATGTTCTGGCGGTCATTTATACGGTAGCCATTTTCGGGGTCTGGGTGCTGGGTGTCTCAGGCGGCTTCGAATATCTGGCTCGGGCAACAGCATTGACCATTGTCATTCTGATCGCCTCACGACTGGTTACAACCGGTATGGACCGGCTGGTAACACGCGGTTTTACGATCAGTCATGATATTCGCGACCGTTTTCCGACACTGGAAAAAAGGGCTAACCGGTACGTTCCGGTCATGCGCTTGTTGATGCGATGGGCGGTCGGTCTGGCGACCATTCTGGCGTTACTGGAAACCTGGGGAGTGAACGCTTTTGGTTGGCTGGGCACACCACTTGGCATGCAGATTATGGAAAATACCTTCAGCGTTATCGCCGTGGTCATTCTGGCGCTGGTGTTCTGGGAAGCCGTTAATAGCGGGGTCGAGCTTTACCTGACCAAGACCGACACTGAAGGCAATGTCGTCGAACGAAGTGCGCGCATTCGCACCCTGTTGCCGCTGCTTCGAAAGGTCGTGTTCACCATACTGGCGGTAATGGTGTCGCTGATCGTCCTGTCCGAAATCGGTATTGAAATCGGTCCTCTGCTGGCCGGTGCCGGTGTCGTCGGACTGGCCGTCGGGTTCGGTGCCCAGACTTTGGTCAAGGATGTGATTACCGGACTGTTCATCCTCGTTGAAGATACGATTGCAGTTGGTGATTACGTCGATGTCGGCGGCCATGAGGGCACGGTTGAATCGCTGTCCATTCGGACCATCCGCCTGCGGGACCCGGCCGGTAGTGTGCATACCGTTCCCTTCAGCGATGTTGGCACGGTGCTTAATTACACCAAGGATTATTCCCATGTCGTGCTGGATATCGGTATCGCCTACAGGGAAAATGTCGATGAGGTGATGAAGGTCATTGAAGACCTTGGTCATGAAATGTCCGAAGACCCGTCCCTTGCTTCAGACATCATGGCACCGCTTGAGGTCCAGGGACTTCAAAGCCTTGATGATTCCGCCGTCGTTATTCGCGCCCGTATCAGGGTCAAGCCTGGCACCCAATGGGGTTTGAAACGCGAATTCAATCGCCGCATGAAAAACCGCTTCGATGAGTTGGGTATAGAAATTCCGTTCCCCCAACGGGCCATTACCTTTGGTGAAGACAAAAAAGGAAATGCTGTCGCTGGACGTGTTGTCGTCGAAAACCAAACAAAACACACCCGCTCGCCAACCAAACCGACGAGCAAACGCAAGGTACAAACCGTTCAGGGCAAAGGCGACGCATCAGACGGTATTGCTGGTGACGACGGCGAATAATCAAATTCAGCCCGGGTCATCAAGCCGCCTTGAAACGATGTACACCATCTTCACCGGTAATCCGTTCGGCTCGGCCTTGTGTCACCAGGTGGTGGGCGTGGGCGAGCGATTCACCAACCGCGAAAAATAGCTGGTGGCTATCAAGTTCTCGGGTAAACAGGACCTTCAGGATATCAACACCGCTGGCCGGCTCGGTGCACGCCGTCAGGGTCTCATCAAGGCGCTCCCGATGATGGTGCTCAAGGTCATCAAGGCGCTCGAGAATTCCGCGAAACGGCCAGTCATGGCTGGGCAATACCAGCGTGCTGGCGGGTAAATGGCGGAACGCGTTCATGCTCTCAAGATAAAGCGCCAGCGGGTCAGCTTCCGGTTCCTGCGGCCAGATGCTGACGTTGGGACTGATCCGCGGTAAAATCTGATCGCCGGAAATAAGCACCTTCAGGTCGTCGCAATAAAGGCACATGTGTTCCGGCGCATGGCCGCGGCCAATGATGACCTTCCAGTTACGGCCATTGATGGAAATTTCATCCCCTTCCAGTACACGAAAGAAGCTGGTCGGGATTGGGCTGACGGCTTTCGGATAGCGCCCCGCCCTGCCGCTGACTTCCTTGATCAGTTCCTCATCGAACCCGGCCGCGTGATAGAACTTGCCAAACCCCGGTAACAAAACTTCCGGCGTATCGGAATGCAGCATCCGGGCATAGGTCCATTCCGACAACGTCGCCGTCATCATCACGCCATAGCGTTCCGTCAACCAGCCCGCCAGCCCCATGTGATCGGGGTGGAAATGCGTGACGATGACGCGCTTGACCGGTTTGTCCTCCGAAAAATGCAGGCTTTCAATCTGCTGCCACGCCGCCTTTACATCATCGGTAGCTATTCCGGTATCAACAATTGTCCAGCCATCATCATCTTCCAGTAGCCAGAGATTGATGTGATTAAGCGCGAACGGTAAAGGCATGCGCAACCAGAATACGCCGGGTGCCACTTCCATGGTTGTGCCGGTTTCCGGCACGCCTTCAAAAGGATAATCAGGTTTAAACATGGGGGATTGTATAGGGTGCCCGAGCAGGAAAGGAAATATTGGAATTGATGTGAATGAACAATATTTCGCTCACCTACACGGAATATTCGCTCCGCTGGTAGATTGACTGGGCCAGCCATTCCGGATTGATCTCGACTCCCCATCCCGGTCGCTCGGTTATCGTCGCCTGTCCGTCCTGAATGATGTACGGGGTTTCGACAAACAGATCCTGTTGCCAGGGGTAGTAATCCGCCCCTTCGATGGAAAATTCGAGGTACTTTCCGGCGTTGGGAATGGCCCGCAGCAGGTGCATGGTGAACAGGGTCACCATCGACAGGTTGGCGCAATGGGGTGTAATCGTGAACCCGGCCTCGGCCCCGAGGCGCGCCACCTTCAGGGTCCGGTTAATGCCCCCCATATACATCACGTCGGGTTGCAGAATGTTGACCGCGCGCATGGCAATCATGCGTTTCCAGTGCTGCATATCCCAATCCTGCTCGCCACCCGTAACATCAAGTGACAAGGTGTCTGTCACCTGTTTGGTTTGCTCCATTTCCCAGTACGGGCACGGTTCCTCGAAATGTTCGACCCCGCTGGCTTCAAGAACCTGACCCAGCTCGATGGCCTTGGCAGGTGAATAACACGAATTGGCATCGACCAGCAGGGAGACATCATCACCAAGAGCTTTACGCACCGTCGGAACAATTTCTTCCGAACGGCCCGGCCATTCGTCCTGATCATGACCGCACTCTGCACCGACCCGAAACTTGAACGCATCGAAACCAAACTCGCCTTGAAGTTTCCGGAAGCGTTCGGCTTCATCGGCGGGTGTGATATCGCGTTTCATCGATGATGCGTAGGCCCGGAGCGTTCCCGCACTTCCGCCCAGCAACTCGG
>JAJFIJ010000085.1 GCA_021775105.1 Rhodospirillales bacterium
GGTGTCGATGTTACCGTCAGCTGTTCGCAAAAAGGCCTGATGTTGCCGCCGGGTCTGGGGTTCAACGCGGTCAGTGAAAAGGCGCTGGCGGCATCGAAAACCAGTCGTTTCCAGAAATCGTACTGGGACTGGGGGCCCATGCTCGCCAATAATGAAACGGGTTTCTATCCCTACACGCCATCGACCAATCTTCTGTATGGTCTGCGCGAAGCCATTGATATGCTGATGGAAGAGGGCCTCGATCAGGTGTTTGCCCGCCACGACCGTATGGCCGAAGCAACGCGCCTTGCGGTTCAGGCCTGGGGGCTGAAAATCCTCTGTCAGAATCCGGATGAATATTCCAGCGTTCTGACGGCTGTACTGGTCCCGGACGGATTGGACGCTGATTACGTGCGGGCAAAAATCCTCGATGCGTTCGATATGTCGCTCGGCACTGGCCTTGGCAAAGTCAAAGGCAAGGTTTTCCGCATCGGGCATCTGGGCGACATGAATGATCTGACATTGATGGGCACGCTGGCCGGCGTTGAAATGGGTTTGTCACTGGCCGACGTACCGCACCAGAAGGGCGGCGTCGACAAGGCCATGACGTACCTCACGGAAAACACCTGATCATCATGAGGGATTCAGAACCGACCATACTTGTCCAGCGTGATCAGGATATCGTCACGCTGACCCTCAACCGCCCACACAAGATTAACGCCTTCACCAAACCGATGTGGAAGCTGTTGGGCGATACGTTCATCGCGCTCTCCGGCGATGATAGCGTGCGCTGTATCGTTGTTCGCGGTGCCGGGGAAAAGGCGTTCAGTCCGGGAAACGATATTTCGGAGTTTGAGACCGTGCGTTCAAACGCCCAGCAGGCTGAAGAGTATGGCCAGTTGATGCATGCGACGATCCGTGCGATCAGTGATTGCCCGCATCCGAAAGTCGCAATGATCCATGGGATTTGCGTTGGTGGCGGATTGGAAATTGCCGGGCTTTGCGACATCCGCATCTGTGCCGACAACAGTCGTTTCGGTGCGCCGATCGCCAAACTTGGTCTGGTCATGGCCTATCCGGAAATCGGCGCGCTGGCCGATCTGGTCGGCCCGTCCGTGGCTTATGAAATCCTTCTTGAAGGCAGGGTTTTCGACGCAGACGAGGCAATGCAGAAAGGTATTGTGTCGCGCATTGTTCCGGCCGATCAGGTCACAGAGGAAGCCTTGGCCACCGCCCGGCGTATTGCCGATGGCGCACCGCTTGTCCATCGCTGGCATCGCAAATTCCTCAACCGGCTGGCCGAAGGCCGTCCCGTTAGCGAAGAAGAAAACCGCGAAGGGTTCGAATGTTACGACACCGAAGATTTTACCGAAGGGTACCGGGCATTTCTTGACAAACGTAAACCCGAATTCAAAGGACGATAGCATGGTAGAACGCAGCGGCCCCTTGAAAGGCGTCAGGGTTATCGAGTTGGCGCACATTATGGCCGGGCCGGTCTGCGGCATGATGCTGGCCGATATGGGAGCCGACGTGATCAAGGTCGAAAAGTATCCGGGCGGCGATGATTCCCGGCGCTTCCTTCCTCCCGATATTGAGGGCGAGTCCGCTGCGTTTATGATGATGAACCGCAACAAGCGCGGTATCGCCGTAAATCTAAAGAAAAAATCCAGTCAGCAGCTGGTGCGTAAAATGCTGGAGACGGCGGACGTCGTGATCGAGAACTACCGTGCCGGAACCATGGAGCGGTTAGGGCTGGGGTACGACAGCCTTCGCGAGATTAATCCCGGTCTGGTCTATTGTGAAATTTCCGGGTTCGGGCGCACCGGGCCTTATAAGGATCGCGGCGGATTCGATTTGATCGCCCAGGGCATGAGTGGCTTGATGAGTATCACTGGCGAAGGTGGGGATCACCCGCTGGTTAAAGTCGGCGCACCGGTCACTGATATCACCGGCGGTATTCTGGGTGCGCTTGGCGTATTGGCAGCTTATACGCATCGTTTGAAAACCGGCCAGGGACAGCGCGTCGACACGTCGCTGTTTGAAGCCGGGATCATCCATACCTACTGGCAATCGGCGATCGGCTTTGCGACCGGGAACGCGCCGGGTCCAATGGGCTCCGCGCACCCCCTGAATGCGCCCTATCAGGCTTTTGAAGCCAGCGACGGCTGGTTGACGGTTGGTGCTGCCAATCAGGCCAACTGGGTGCGGATGCTGGAGGCGCTGGACCGCCCCGATCTCGCTGATGATCCGCGCTTTCAAGACAATCCGTCGCGGATGGAAAATCTTGACACTCTGAGCGCAATCCTTGGCGAGGTAATTGCCAGGCGCAGTCAGGCTGACTGGCTTGAGCGGTTTGAAGCCAAGGGCGTCCCCGCCGGACCGGTTCTCAATATTACCGAAATGCATGAAGATCCCCACGCCATCGCCCGTGACATGGTGCCAGCCCCCGAACACTCGAAACTCGGCCCGGTCAAAACTATCGGTAGCCCGATCAAGTTTTCCGAAACCCCGGGCGGCGTTGTTCACGGCGCGCCCGTTTATGGTGAGCATACAAAAGAAGTGATGGCCGAATATGGTTACGCCGATGATGACATCAAGGCGATGATTGAAGAAAGCGCAATTGCGGCCCGTTAAATCAAGACCGTTTTTTCTTCAATGCCTTTTCGACTTCCCTGATCTGTCTTTCGACAGATATATCGGTAATTGAAGTAATCTCCAGATTGCGATCCTCATAGGCGTTGATGCCCGGATGGTTGGCTTCCCATTCCGCCACCGTTAAATCGCGCTGATCCAGCAGGTTTTCAATCGTCGGGCGAAACAGGGTGATCAAGTTGGTAATCCAGATGCTGGTTGGCCAGGACGGATCGGCAATATCCATGTTGAACAGGGATAACATCTGTTTGACGCTGTCTGCGGTATACCAGATTTCACCGGTCACCCAGCGATTGGTTGTAAAAATGCGTATGGGGTAGCCAGCCTGATCCATGGAAATGCCGACAAAATGGGTCAACGCGTCGTTGTCACCTTCCGGTTTTACATAGTCTGCGAGGCTGGCGGGCTTGATGCCTTTGGGCATACCTTTTGGGCGCAGGAACGTATGGAAATGGCCGTGCTCTTCACCCCATTTGTTGGCCCGGTTTTCCGGTGGATGGGAGTGATAATAGAACTGTGAATGGGTTTCGTGGTCATAGACATCGCCGCTTGGGTAATGATCCCATTCAAAGAAATCGCCCTGATGACGCAGGACCTCCCCGACCACATTTGATGAACTTTTCTGCAACACCCGATAACATTCGAGGATAGTGTTCCCGGCCTCCGCCATCGACTGGAGTTGTGCCCGACTGAGCGTGTCGAGATGACCCATGGTTAGTGCTTCTCCCAAAAAATGGTCCTGTTTAACAATCTAGCGTGAAATTCCTGATCTGACACGAAAAAGCCGCAGGCCCTGTTCAGGCCTGCGGCTTTTCTGAATTCAGGTGGCCTAGTTGGTCGTGGCTTTTTTGGCGGCGCATGGATTGCATGGATTGCATGGATTGCATGCTTTTTTGGCGGCGCATGGATTACACGGATTGCATGCTTTTTTGGCTGCACATGGGTTGCAGGGGTTACATGCTTTCTTTGCGGCACAAGGATTGCACGGGTTGCCGTCCGCCGCTGCCAATTCGATAATTTCTGAGCTCGGCGTGCCTGGTGCGGCCTGGGCATCCGGCAGCACGCTCATGGCTCCGACCCCGGTTAGAGCGGCGACGCTGACAGCGCTGATTGTTTTTCTGAACATTTTATTTGCCTCCAAATATGGCTGGTTGAAACTCAATGACTGCACCTTAGACCGGCTCGGCAGAAGGGTGGAGTAAACCCGTTTCAAGTTTGTGTGATCAACCTGTGAGCGCATACGTTCAGGCACCAAAAAGGGCGGCGACTCGAAAGTCGCCGCCCTCCAGGAGAGTTAGACCCGTCAGGCCGGGTCTGGAGGATAGCCTAGAACTTGACCCGGTTTTCTTCGGGCAACAGCATGATGTGATCCTGATCAGGTGCCACGCTGGAATGACATTCAGCACAGAATTTCATGCTCATGCCTTTCATACCCGTTTTACCGGCAACCGTTCCGTTGGGCATGATCATGGAGTAGCGCCAGTCGCCTGTTGACTTGCGCCATCCCTTGTCCATTTTCTCCATCACGAATAACGGACCGACCGAGACCTTGCCGTTTGCATGAACGACAAAACTGTCTTTGGCGATTGTTGATCCGAGAGGCATAACCCCGGCATTTTCATATTTTTTGTATCGATAATCTCCATGAGCATCAGCGTAGTTGTTGACATAACGCCCGCCATGGGTTGCCGCCGCGTAGGGCGAGCTTGTCACATTCAGCCAGGAATCATAACCGTGCACCTCTTTGACGCCGGCCTTTTTGTAGGCTTTGGTCATTTCCGGTTTCAGGCAGTTATAGACAGCCTTGGCTTCGGCAGGACTGATTTCCGGTGCCTCGGCCGCTGCGCCGCAAGGGTTACACGGATTGCAGGGATTGCACGGATTTTTTGCCGCACAAGGATTGCACGGGTTACATGCTTTCTTTGCGGCGCATGGGTTGCAGGGGTTGCACGCCTTCTTTGCAGCGCACGGGTTGCAAGGATTGCACGGATTTTTTGCCGCACATGGATTACATGGGTTGCATGCTTTTTTCGGTGCACATGGATTGCACGGGTTGCACGGGCTTTTGGCCCAAGCCGCCGTCAGGCGCGGGATTTCACATTTAGCTGAATAGGCGGCGGCTTTTGCTCCGGCGCACGGGTTGCAAGGATTGCACGGATTTTTTGCCGCACATGGATTGCAGGGATTGCATGCTTTCTTTGCTGCGCACGGGTTGCAGGGGTTACACGCTTTTTTTGCTGCACATGGATTGCAGGGGTTACATGCGTTCTTTGCTGCGCACGGGTTGCATGGGTTGCACGCCTTCTTTGCTGCACAAGGATTGCAGGGGTTGCATGCTTTTTTTGCTGCGCACGGGTTGCATGGATTGCACGCCTTCTTTGCTGCACAAGGATTGCATGGATTACAGGCCTTTTTTGCGGCACATGGATTACATGGATTGTGACTGGCCGCGAGCTCAATAATCCGGTTGCGCGGCTTGGCTGTTGGAAGCAAGCCGGAACGACTTTCACTGGCCCCGGCATTGGCTGGCACTGCGGCGAATCCGCCAATGGCAATTCCCACGCCAATAAAAGCGGGTATAACGGTTGATGATAATAAACGGATTTTCAAGTGCCGCACGGTGGAGCCTCCTTATGAATTCTGTTATCGAGAATTATTCTCGTTCTCGTTGGTTAAACTGGCAGAACCATGAAGCTGGATCGAATCAAGCGTCTTCACATAATTGTGAGTCCTCCTTGTTGCCATTCATTGTCAGGATATGCAGATGACAATCAGAATATTAGCTTTCGGTTTCTTGTTGCTGATCGCCCTTCGGGTTGAAGCTGGCGATCAACTGGTATCGCCTGAGATCATAACCATACCCGCAGGCCCCTTTATTATGGGATCAAAGCCAAACGAACGTGAAGCGGCGTATCAGCTGGATGAAGCGGCTTATGGTCACAAGCGGACACGTGAATGGAAATGGTACGAAGGCGAGACGCAGAAACAACCGACGTTACCCGCCTTTCAAATCACCAGAACCCTGATCACCAATCGGCAGTATCAATCCTTCATCACATTGACAGGCTACCCGGCCCCCGATGTCAGTAGAAAGACGTGGGCGGAATATGGCCTTATCCACCCTTACCAGAGAACCCGCCGTCATGCATGGAAGGCGGATGCTTATCCGAAAAGCCGGGCCGCACATCCGGTGGTTCTGATCAGTCATGATGATGCCCGTGCCTATGCCGACTGGTTATCAGCGGTAACCCCATGGCGTTGGCGGTTGCCAACCGAAGAAGAGTGGGAAAAAGCAGCGCGCGGAACCGATGGCCGCCAGTTCCCGTGGGGAAACGGGTATGATCCGTCACGCCTGAACAGTCATGACAAGGGGCCGTTCGATACGCTGCCTGTCAATACGTTTGCGGATGGTAACAGTCCTTTCGGACTGGTCGATGCCGCCGGACAGGTGTTTGAGTGGACATCAACGCCCGCCGGATCGGCGACATCAACCAAGGCAAGGCGATACATCGTCAAGGGTGGGTCCTGGGATGACAGCGGGTGCGGCATATGTCGTCCGGCCGCCCGCCATTCAAGACCGGCAAACCTGAAACATATTCTAATCGGGTTTCGTCTGGTCCGGGTTAACCTTCCGTAACCACCAGTTTGTAATCGGGTGTGGTATTAAGCGGGCAGGAATAAACATATTCGCCCGGTTTCAGGGTGATTTTATAGTCTCTTGATTTCCCGGTTGTCAGTCCGCCTCCTGAAACACTTGGCAGCTTCGCCCGGTTAAGTAACCCGTCGCCCCTGAGCCAGAACCCGAGCGGATAGCTCACGTTTTTGTTGGTCACCCGGAAAACGTAACTTCCGGGTTTTAGCGTAATGGTTTTTGATTGCGCCAGCCGGGCTTTTTCCGAACGGCTGTTTTCGGCATCACAATCCGCCTTTTTTGTTGATTTGAACTGGTGGTTTTTTATTTCCGGTTCAAGGAACTGACAGGGGGTCTGGGTCAACTCGATCATCTCGGCAGCAATGACGTTGCCTGAAGATACGGAAACAAGCGCACCTGCGGTGATGGCGATAAGGGCAGTGTCTCGAATTGAGGGCATGGTCGGGTCTCCAAATTGGCAATCTGAACTGTTCCTTTCAAATAGGATGTCAGGGGGCCATTCGGCAAATCAACAAGACGTGAAGCAGATGTCATCGCAGTTCGGCGTTGGGCAGATGAAAGACCGGTCTCAGTTTAATGCCCAGCCAGTTTCCGATCAGCGCTGCGATGATCCAGACCCAGCCATGCAGGCTGGTCGAAGCGACACCACTGAAAAACGCACCTATATTGCAACCGTAGGCCAGACGTGCGCCATATCCCAGTAACAATCCGCCGATGATCGCACTGACAAGTGACCGCCAGCCAATATCTAGGCGCGGGGAAATTTTTCCGCTTAGCGATGCGGCCAGAAAGGCACCCAACATGATACCGAAATTCATCACAGAGGTGACATCGTCCAGAACGGATCGGTTAAGGGCACGTTCCTGAAACCCGCCGGTCCAGAATCCGCTGCTTGCCGGATCCCAGCCCAGCACGACAGCTGCTTTTGCTGCCCATAGTGCAAACGCCCAGGTCACCGACCACGGGTGCCCGGCAACGATCAGGGTCAACCAGTTAAACAAAGCCAACAGAAGCGCGCTTAACAGCAACGGCCACGGACCGACGAGAAGCTGTTTGGGTTGAAACTTTCCATCGAACCACAAAGATCGCCGGTTGGTTGCCCCCAGCCATCTGAGGCCGAGATAGATCGCCAGCAATACGCCAAGCTGAAGGATGATCGCCCGGTTCCAGCCCAGTGTTTCACCAAGCGAGAGAGCGCCGAATCCCGGAAGTTTTTGCCAGCTTGCCAGATCAAGACTGCCCCAAAACCCGCCGACACAAAAAAACACCAGAACAATCATCATCCGAAGGTTTCCACCACCCGCTGTAAACAGGGTTCCGGATCCGCAACCGCTGGCGAGTTGCATGCCAAGGCCAAAGATAAAGGCGCCGGTCACCATTGAGACCCCGACCGGAGCGACGGCACCGCCAACGCCGTAACCAAAGATTTCACCCTTTGCCAGAACCGGTGCAAACAGAATCATTGCGACAGCCAGCATGATCATTTGTGCGGATATTCCGGTCAGGTCCTTGTCAACGAAAGCCCGGCGGTAAGAGGCAGTGAAGCCGAAGGCCGCATGATAAAGAGCCAATCCCATGCCGACCCCGATGGGAAACAGAAGCCTGAGCTTGCCGCTGATATTGAGAAAATAGATTTCCAACAGGCCGATGGCAGCAACGGCGACAAGCAGGTAGAGGCGCTGGATGGTCATGGGTAAAGCCTAGTGGCAGGTCCTAAGTCAGACAAATGACGAATGTGTGAGTTCAAGGCCTTAAAGTCAGGGTTGTTGTCGAGCGTTCGCCATCACGCAAGAAGGCGATGGCGATTTTGTCGCCGGGCCGGTGGAGACCGAACACACTTTTCACATCGGTAGGCTTGATAATCGGACGCCCGCCTATCTCAATCAGAATGTCGTTTTTGCCAAGGCCGGCGATTTCCGCAGCACCGCCCGGTTCAATGTGGATGATCTTGGCTCCGCTCCATTTGCGACGCTCATCCGTTGTCAGCGTGCCAGCGCGAAGACCGGAACGTCCCCAAATTACCCGTCCGTGATCGCGAAGATCAGTGGCAACCCGTGCAAGCAAGCGGGTCGATGCGGCAAAATTGATGCCAATGTTGGAATCGCTTTCTTTGGTGAAAATGGCTGATACCATCCCAACCAGTTGCCCGTCGCGGTTAACCAGGGCCCCACCCGATCCGCCCGGATTGATGACGGTGTCCGTCTGGATGAAATCTTCGATAACGTTAAATCCCGTTCCGGTGCGGTGGATAGCGGAAATCACCCCGCAGGTCACCGAAAGCCCAAGACCGAACTGATTGCCGATCGCGCAGACATTTTCAGCCAAACGGGATTCCGCTGCCGGTTCAAACACCGGAAATTCAATCGGTGCTTTTAACAGGGCAAGATCAGTTGCCCGATCACGTCCGATAATCTCGACAGCCAGCAGCTTGCCGTCGTTCAGACGAATATCGACCTCTTTTGCCGTCCCCAGAACATGGGCATTGGTCATCAGGTATCCGCCTTCAAGAATTGCGATTGCCGTTCCTTCCGGTGCGTCCGGCATTTTGGCGTCGCTGCTTTGCTGTTTCCAGCGCAGCCAGTTTGGCAACACGCTGACAACCGAACTCATTGCTTTCTGATTAAACGCCAGCGCGGCAGGTGGATTGACACCACCAAGAACACTGCCAATCAGGAGGGCGGAAACAAGGGTACGCAGGGTCAATTTTATTCTCGATCAATCTCGGGACAGGGAAATGGATGGTAGTGTGCAACGCCCTGTTTGGGTAGTCTTGACAGCTCACCTGTCGAAATTATGTCCGGAGCATATTTCCGTGAAGTTAGCAAAAACCATCCGTCTCGATATTTCGGACCAGAACACATTCGCGCTGGCGGCGGAACCCGGAGAATGGGCCGTTGCGGGGACGTTTGCCTTTGCAGATATGGACCCCGCCAGCATGGACAACAAACAGCAATTGGCTTTTCGCAACGGTTGGCTTGGACTTTCAAGTTTTGGGCGGGCGTCGCTGGTGCAGGTGGTGAGTGTCAATGACCAGGAATTTGAAGACGCTGTTCGTGCTCTGGCGGGCCATCTTCATCAGCATTATGGCGCGCCGGACATGCTGGCAGCCCTCAATGCGGCCCGGGTGGAAGTATTGGATGCCCGCGATATCTGCGATCATCCGCCGGGCACGCTGTTGTCGATAGAGCGTGAACTGACAGACGATGGTATCGCCGAACGGATCAATGTGATTTCCCAGAACAATGATGATCTGCACGCGCGCATCTGGGCGATTGAAGCGGATGACCCGGTTTAACCGGCAGGTGGTTGCCCGGCGTCTTCGGGTTGCAGGCGCAAGATGACAAAGGCCAGACCGAACAGGATTGCGGAAATCAGAATTGCGCAACCGAGATAAAAAATGGTTTGTGCGTAACCGAACCTGTCGGCGAGTATCGCTGCGATCACGGGTCCCGCCATTACACCGAACCCCTCTGTCAGCCGATAGACTTTTAATACGGGGGCCGGACCGCCAACGGAAAATTCCTGCTCACAGAGCCGGGGCAATGCTGACAGGGACGGTGCCAGAACAAGGGCATGACCGAAACCGATGGCGAATGTCACCGAAATGACGGTCAGGGCATTCTGCCACTGGGTCATCGCCATGGCGACGGCACCGAAAATGATGAATCCGGCGAATATCGCCAGTATGATCAGGCCGTATTTGTCTGCCAGCCGTGACATCACCGGAGTTAACAGGATGATAAACAGCACCGCCGACGCTAGAATCCAGCCCGTTGGCAAAGCCCCGATTTCAAGATTGAACAGATACACCGGTGCCAGAAACAGCAGAAACCCGCTCAACACGATCCGTGACGGCAGCACACCCAGAGCGATGAACAGGATAAATCGGAGATTGGTGAGTAGGTTCGGAAAGAGGCCCGGCGCTTCTGTTGGCTCCTGACGGATTTGAAATTCGGGAATGTTGTGCAGCGTCGAAATCGTTAATAGCGCCATCAGCAGAGCGAGTGATGCGGAGACTGCAAAAATCTCCGAAAGCTCCATGACATCAGCAAACAGGCCGCCAAGGGTGAAACCCAAAAGACCGCCTGCCAGCAGCGGCAGAAAAAAGACATTCTGACTTTCCGCAAAATTTTCTTCGGAAGCAAAACGAGAGACGTAATTCTGGCAACTTCCGAAGACGTTACCAAGCGCCAGCCCTGAGAGCGCTCGCCAGATCATCAGGCTTTCATAAGAAGCGCTATAGGCTGCTCCGGCAAAACCCAGTGATGACATAATCGCCGACACAACCAAAACCGATTTCAGGGATGTGCGGTTGCTCCAGTAGCTGGAGATCGCCCAACCTATCAGGGTGGCTGCGATCGTTGTGGTGATGGGGGTCGCTATAAACAGGTTTGTTGCAAGTTCACTTTGCAGAGTGTGAATTCCGGCGATGTGCTCTGGCAAGAAAACATAGGATAGAGTCTCGGCAAAAGTGATCAGCAACAGCGGTAGCCGGATCGCGGTTGGTGATGCTGCCGACAACGCCGGAATTGAATCGCCTTCTGCAAAATGGAACCGGTTCAGAAGTTGGGCTATATGTGCGCTCAGCCGCTTGCGGGTTTGTTGATTGCCCGGACCGGGTTCTGCCTCAATATCCTTTGCGAGAATTCCCATAATCACAAAATGCCCGTTAACCTGACTGACAAAACTGTTCAGCATATCAGTCATTTCGGTCAGGAATTTTCCCGGAACCGGGGAGAGTCCGGCGCGAAAATCACCGGCACCAATGCGATCCATCAGGGCCTGAACCGCACGGAGAGAGGAAAATACCTGAACATCCAGCAGGCCCCGGAAGATGACAAACCCGATCCCGACGATCACCATCAACGCCGTCAGGAGCGCCGGCAAACTGCGCAGAAGGCGGTGGTGCAATATGTTTCCGTCAACGCCGATCAGGATACGTAGATCGCCGTGCTCCGCCAGCGCTTCAATTTTTGCGGTGTGAACAGTCAGGTTGCTGATTTCCTGCGTTGCGCGCCGGAGATCAAGATTGACCAGACCGGGCGGTCGACTGCCCGCTTCAACCCGTAATTTCTGGTTGCCATCGATAATCGCAAGATAGGTAAATTCTGGTACTTGGGTCAGGGTTTGACTGAACAGCGCGCCAAGGTTTCGAAACGAGCGGTTCGGGCGTTGCGGTGAATTGATTTTTTGTAAAAGCGATGATCGGGCGGTCTCGATCTTGGCATCTAGAAGAGGTTTCAGACTGCTTGCGTCCCGCACTAACGAGAGACCGGTAATCCCTGCAAAACTGATGATGATAAACAGCGTCAGCAGGAGATAAACCTTGCGCGGGATTGCAATGGTCAGGGCCTTTTTCGCCAATCTCATACCTGTTCCCCTGATTCGGGGCCGTCAGTCAGGCCATAATCTTCGGCTTCTTTCAGAACACCCAGAACGGCAATGGCCTGTTTGCGGAATTCAAGGTATCCGGTTTCTTCCTGACAGGGAGTAGAGGGGGCATGAGAAGGTGTTTTTCCGGCATTCATCAAAGCCCTGAAATCATCAGTCATCCAGCGGCCAAAAGACCGTGAGGGATGCAAAATCCGGGAAATACCCAACCAGGAAAGGCTGGATAAAATCACAAACCCGATCAGTGACCGGGTGAGCAGGCTTTTGCCTTTGGCGGCCAGCAGAAGGTGTTCGTTTTCAAGCGAGTAGTGCAGCGCCACGGACAAAATCTGATCGGCGTCGCGTGCAAACCGGATCTCGACAATCATGGTTCCGTCGGCGATCAGCGGGGTCACGGCCTGATCTCTTGAGGAGCGCCCCTCCGGGACGACGGCATCTTCGGAAATCCTGAACAGATCAATCGACTGAATTTGCGGATTGGCTTTCAGTAGCCGGTCGATCAGGTCATCAAAGCGCAATCCTGGGGAGAATGTGTTTCTGGCGTGACGCTGTAAATCGGTAGCGATAATTTGCAGGCGTGTTTGCGTCAGATCGAGCAGCACCGATTTATAGGTGTGATAATTGAGCCAGGCACCAAGTATAATCGCGACGGCGACAAGGCCGCTCATGCCAAGCGTGAGAATGCCTACCTGCTTTGAAAACCTTAAGTCGTTGTCGGCCATGTCCCATCATTCCACCAGCCGACATTGACAACAAGAAGTCATTGGAGCTGCGGTTACTCTTCTTCAATGTCCCTGATGTTGCGCAGAACCATATCGCGCAACGTAACGATTCCCAGTGGATTGCGGTCATGGTCGATAACCAGTGCGCGGCTTAATTTGAAACGCGACAACATCCGCCCGGCATATACGATGTTCATTTCCTGGGGCACCGTGAGAACCGGTTTCGACATGATCTCATAGACGTTTACCCGTTTCAGCGACAGGTTTTCGGCCAGCACCTTGCTGGCGATATCGGAAACGACGATCAGGCCAAATTCGTCAGCTTCGTTGCGTCGATTGACGATAATCGAACTGGTATGATGTTGTCGCATGAGTTCGGTTGCGTCATGAACGGTGGCGGTGGCATCAATGGTGATGATGTCGGTGGTCATCACCTCGGATACAATGGTATGGATTTTTTCGGTCATAATGCGTCCTCGATTTCGTGTATCAGGGTTTCTTCCTGGCTTTTCAGGCCAACGGCATCTTCAATTTCGATCTGGATCGCAATCCCCGTTCCCGGTTCTTCATCGAAACGTCCGGCCGCTGAAATGGTTTCAAGAATTTCCCGAGCCTTCGGCGCGGCGACAAGAAACATCAGCACATCACGTTGCGCCGACAGATCCAGACCGAGAAATGTTTTTTCCGGAACCAGACCCTCGCCGCGGACACTGGTAATCACCGTCGCCCCGGTGCATCCGGCATCGCGGGCGGCCTCCAGCACGATATCGGTTTTATCGTCAGCCACAAAGGCCATGATCATCTTGAGATTCATGAGATCTTCTCCTTGTTGGTCGTTTTGTTATGGCCTCTTAACCAGCTGATCAGCATGTCGTATCCCAAAACGGAGACAATTGGAAACACGCTGGCAAAGGCTATTAATCCGAATCCGTCGAGCAGCGGGCTGCGTCCGGGAATGGCTGTTGCCAATCCAAGGCCCAGAGCTGCAACGACGGGGACTGTTACGGTAGAGGTGGTCACGCCGCCTGAATCGTAGGCGAGCGGGATGATGGATTTGGACGCGACGAAGGTCTGGACAATAACAAGCGCATAACCAACCATGATGTAATAGGGCAGCGGTGTCCCCGAAACGATTCTGTAGGCACCAACGCTGACGCCGACGGCAACACCGATGGCTACGGCAATGCGAAGCTCGAAAGCGCGCAGCGTACCCCCAGAAACTTCCTGGGCTTTCAGCGACACGGCGATCAGCGAAGGTTCGGCGACGGTCGTTGCAAACCCGATGGTCGCGGCAAAGACGTAGACCCAGGTGTAATCTTCCCAGCGCACCGGATCTCCGGGTCGAATGCCGAGAAAATCGGGATTGGTCAACATCCTGGCCATCGTCTTGCCCAACGGAAACAGGGCTTCTTCCAGACCTACGAGAAACAGGCTGAGCCCCATCAGCACATATAAAAACCCGATCAGCACACGCTTCAGGTTTGCCGGTTTCTGGCGAATGACCAATGCCTGAAAAACAAACAGGATGATGGCAATCGGCAATACATCAAGCACCGTTCCCGCCGTCACGTTGAGAAGGTGAATGAAAAATGCGTTCATGCGACCATCCCGAAAATCATCACAAAAATCATCGGCGTCAGGCTGGCAAAGGCAATCAGCCCGAACCCGTCAAGCAGCGGATTGCGGCCCTTGATGGTACTGGCAAGGCCAACTCCAAGAGCGGTGACCAGCGGCACCGTGATGGTTGATGTGGTGACGCCACCGGAATCGTAGGCAATGCCGACGATTTCGGGCGGTGCGAACAGGGTAATAACGACCACCAGAATGTAGCCGCCGATGATGAAATACTGGATTGGCCAGCCGATCAGTATCCTGAAAACGCCGAGCACCAGTGCAGCACCAACGGACACGGCGACCGTCATGCGAAGACCGAAAGCATAAGATGCTTTCGCTTCATCATTATTTTCAATGGCCCCGGCCTGACCGGCAATGTCGGCAGCCTCGGCGGCGACCGCGATCAGTGCCGGTTCGGCGACCGTGGTCCCGAACCCCAGCATGAAAGCGAAAGCCAGTAATCCGGTCAGGCTGCCCTTGCGGGTCATCGCGGTGGCCATCGCCTCGCCGATTGGAAACAGGCCCATTTCCAACCCCTGCACAAAAAGCGCAAGGCCCAGGACAACACAGACCAAACCCACCAGAATTCCGCCGATATTGGGGAACGGTTGCTGAAGAACGATGATCTGGAAAAAGGCGATGACAAAAATGATCGGCAGCAAATCCCGAAGTGCGTCGCTGATGAGCTTGAGAAAGCCCAGTAATGCTCTGTTCATCAGTTTTGTACTCTGCCGCTCAACCGGAATGACAAAAGGCATACTATATTATTCGATATCAACTTCATTTGATTTGGGTCATTTGCATGGGCGTGTGAATAATGGGCAAGGTATCCATCCTTTTTCGGGTGCACCACAAGATTTGGAGACGAACCCGGTAATTTTTCCGGGCATCTCATCAAGAAGCCTTGATTTCAGCTTAGTTTGAAAGGCGTGCGCAGAAAATGTCAAATCCGTCAAATATCATCATGAACTTTCCAACCGTAATTCAGGTTTCGGAAATTGAAAATGCGAAGGCACTTAATGAAAAAATCTGTAAAGGGGCCTACGGGTTGGTAAAAACCCAGCCCAACACCAAACCTGGGTCTTGGGCGTGTAATCTCTACACAACCATTTTGAGCGGTCAGTGCCTGACCGATCTCGAGCCTTTTAGCGTGTTGAAAACCGTGATGGAGGAGGGAGTGGGAAAATTCGCACGTGAGCTGAAGTACGACGTTGACCACTATCCACCGCAGATCAATGAATGTTGGTTAAACGTTTATGGTAAGGGTCACTCACAGGACATTCATTGTCATCGTAATCATGTTTTCAGCGGGATTTACTATCCGAAGGCACCGGAAGGATGTGGCGAGGTGGTGTTTCACTCCCCCCTTGCCGACCAGATGCTTGAGCCGCCGGTTACCGAAATATCACCCCTGAACACGTCGTCGTTTCGAATTCAGCCGGTGCCCGGCAGGATGCTGCTGTTCAGAAGTTGGTTACGTCATAGCGTATTGCCAAGTGACATCGACGACGACCGCATCAGCATCGCGTTTAATGTGGTAATGTGATTTATGGTGACCCCGAGTGGATTCGAACCACTGACCTACAGATTAGGAATCTGTCGCTCTATCCTACTGAGCTACGGGGCCCCGAGAACGCAGGTAGGGACCAAAGCAAATCCCGAGCAAAAGGACTCTTTCGCGACAACGAATTTGCGCCCATCACTATATACTAGAACATTTTCTTTATTTTGGTGAGGGGGATCGAATAGTTGACCATCAGCGATTCCGTGCCGGGGTTGTCGTCGCCAAGGCTGGCATTGGAATAGTGCGACAGCGACAGGCCGAGACGTGAACGGTCATCGAAACGGTAGGCGACTTCCACCTGCGAGCGGAACTCGACCGCGTGCCCGAGATCCAGATCATCGGTTTTGCCGCGCCACCAGGTCGGTGCGAAGCTCGGGGTGATCACCCAGCGCCGCCCGAGATAGATGTCAATCAATACACCCGCGCCAAAAAAGGTCATGCCGTTGCTGACACCCGATGCCGTCAGGAAGGGTTTGAAATGCCATAGTTTATAGTCAGAGCGATATTCCAGCCGGAATTCACCGCCCTGGTCTTTCTGGCGGTTCAGATCAAACCAACCGGCAGACAGGCTTATGAAATCAGGTTCGCCCGCCCGCGCGTCAGGCGCGGTCATTACAATCAGGGCTGCCATCAAAACAGCGGCAAATTTTCGTGGCGAAAACATCTTGATCTATCCCTCTTGGACCCTTGAGCACTTGTTTATATGGTTCCCGGCATCATACGCATAATTGAAAGCGTTGCAAGATAAGGGCTTTCCGGAATTTGCCACGGATTTTCACGCGGAAAGCGACTTGAACCCTTCCATCGCTCCGACCAGGGCAGAGCGGGTTCCCGGTTCCATCGCCGAATGCCCGGCATCAGGGACGATATTCAATGTCGCGTTCGGCCACATTTCTGCCAGTTCATAGGCGGTTGTCATCGGACAAACCATATCATAGCGCCCCTGTATGATGGCGGCGGGCAAATGGGTAATGGCGTCAAGTCGTTCCAGTAACGGTTTATCGGCAAGAAACATGTCATTGATGAAGTAGTGGGCTTCGATTCTGGCAAGCGCCAGCCCCGCCGTCCCTATTGCACCGGATGATTTTGCAGGAATCAATTGCGAACAATCCGATTCATAACGATTCCAGGCGTTGGCCGCGGGCAGATTGGTCGCCGCTTCCTGATCTGTCAGGCGGCGGTGATAGTTTTGTAAAAGGGCACCGCGTTCATTTTCCGGCAATGCCGCTTCGAGCGCCGCGTAGGCATCCGGGAAGACCGTGCGGATCCCGGACAGAAACCAGTCCAGTTCCTGCTGGCGGGCGAGGAACACGCCGCGCAGGATAAACGCGAGGCAGCGGTCAGGATGGGTAACCCCATAAGCGATGGCCAGCGTTGACCCCCATGATCCGCCAAATACCATCCAGCGGTTTATGTCCAGATGCCGGCGCAGTATTTCCAGATCGGCAATCAGATGATCCGTCGTGTTATCGGTCGTCCCGGCGAACGGTTTGGAACGTCCGCACCCGCGCTGATCAAACAGAATGATACGATAATGTCCGGGGTCAAAAAACCGGCGGTGCGATCCGTTGCATCCGCCGCCCGGCCCGCCATGCAGAAAGACCACCGGAACGCCGTCCGGGTTGCCCGACTGTTCCCAGTAAAGTTGATGCTGGTCATCGACCGCCAGCATGCCGTGATCATAGGGGTTGATCGACGGGTAAAATTCACGACGCTGGCTGGAGGCGTCCATTAAAGCTTGCCCTCAATCACGTAGGTAAGGATATCGACAATCTGTTCGGGCGTTTCAGCAACCGCCATCGCCGCGCCGTCGACTTCCTTGAGCGCATGGTTGATTGCCGGGTCGTGAAGCGTGATGATCGGTGTGCCGAGAGCTGCGGCATATCCGGCATCAAAGGCGGCATTCCATTGTTTGTATTTGTCGCCGAAACGGACAATCACCACGTCGGCAGCTTCGATCAGGGTGCGGGTGCGGATGGCGTTAATGCCGGAACCTTTTTTGTCTTTCCAGAAATCGTTGTCTTCCGGCCCCAGAATATTGACCCCGCAATCATCGCTGCTGGCATGATCCGTTACAGGAGACAGCGTTTCGACGGGCAGGTCGCGCGCCTTGATGCCGGCTTCAATGCGTTCACGCCAGTCTGTGTGAATTTCGCCGGACAGATAAATCGACCAGATTTGTGATGTCATCCTAATCTCCAGAGTTATGAGCCCAGACTTATGAGCCTTGGTGCAATCCGGCGACGATGTCGGCGTAATCCGGATGGTCTGCCTCGATATGGCCGTGGCGGACCAGAAAATCAATCACCACCAGGCCACAGTTGAACTTGAATTCGTCAGTCTGCTGAATTTTCTCGCAAATTTCCTCAATCGGCCAGAGATAAAACGCATCAACTTCACCATCCGTATTGTTGGGCAAAAAATCGGCGGGCAGTTCGAGATCAAAAATGAACAGAAGATCGTCGCGTAGTCCTTCGGGGCGGCTGGTCAGATAGGAAACGGTACCTGTCGGTTTGGCCCGCGCCGCGATGTCAGCCGGAATATTCGCCTCTTCGGCACATTCCTTGATCAGATTTTCTTTAAGTGACATGCCCGCCGGTTGCCCGCCAGCGACTAATTGATCCAGCTTGCCAGGGCCTGTCGGTTTGCTCAGACTGCGTTTGCCGACCCAGAGTTTTGTCTGTTCGCCATCGTGCACGAAGCCATTGAGATGCACGCCATACCCCTTTACCCCGAACAGCGAAACGGCAGCGCGTTCCATTTCGAATAAAGCAGGTGTAGTGAACGAGACACCGGCTGGATACGGTTCGTCGCGCCAGCCCGGAATCAGATCACGGGTTTTCAGTTCACCGAGAACCGCAGCCATCGCTTCGGTTCGCGCTGCATAGCTGTCAAGCCGGTCGGTCAGGGAAATCGTATCCGCGCTGACGGAAAATACCTCAGTGAAGGTCTCAAGGTGCACGGCGAAGTCACGCGTAATGGCCCCGACCCGGGCATCTCCAACCCGGAACGGAAGATAAAGCGACGGGTCATATCGGGCGCAGGCGCGAATGCGGTCGATGTAGCTCATCAGGGGGTGCGGCTGAACGGGTTTACGCCGACAACCGTTCCCGCTTCTCCGACGTCAGTACCGAATTGACCAGATAGATACCGCGCAGCGTTCGCGCCAGATGTTCGGCCATCGACATATCCATATCGGCAAATTGCAGGTCGATATGAAGTTCCTGTCCGACGGACCCGACGCGGGTCGAATGGCACTGTGACGGCACCAGAGTCAGTTTGGCAAACACTTCCAGCACACGCGGCAGGGCCGCCGGATCTGTATCCGCGATCACGGAAAAGCACTGTGTAGGAGACGGTTTTGGAGGTGAAGAAGTTGAAACGGGCATCGGCCCGGAATAAGCGGTCATGATAACAAGCCTTATCAAGTGGGTGATCTATATGCGACACGGTTCCCCGGTCCTCTACTTTAAGAGGCCGGGCCTGTAATTCGCCGTGCGACGATCACCACTGAAAAGCTTATGTCTGTCATAATCCGCCAATCATAACTGCCCCGGCGCTTGCGTCAAGCGAGATAGGGTCAAAAATCCTTCAGCCGCTCGGTCGTTTCCGGATCGAGAAACCCGGTTACCGTCGCCTCTGTTTCCAGATGCAACGCTCTTTCGAGGTCAGCAACGGCACACTGGTTGAGGACCCGTTTCATGGCCCTGACCGACAGCGGCGGCAATCGACTTAGCCGGGTCGCAACACCCAGCGCCTCTTCCATCAGGTGGTCATCACCAACCGTCCGCCAGGCGACACCGAGGTCCTGAAGTTCCGCGGCGCTATATTGGTCGCCGAGGAACAGCATTTCACGGGCTTTGTTCAGCCCTGCCAGCGCCGGTAAAAGCGACGTGACGGCACCGGTAACGAACAGATTAAGAGAGACTTCCGGGAAAAATCCCTTTGCGGTTTCCGCCCAGATCGGAAAATCACAATTGATGGCCCATTCGAACCCGCCACCAACCGCCCAACCGTTAATCGCCCCTACAACAGGTTTGTCGCCAAAGATAATCGCTTGTGTTGCGCGCTGGATTGCGGTCACCAGTTCGCGGGCCTCTGCTTCGTTTTCAGGATGAATATGTTCACGGCGATCATCACCTGCACAAAACGCCCGCCCCTCACCTGTGAAGATAATTGCCCGGGTCGCCTGATCGGCGTTCGCATCTTCGAAGGCCTTTGCAACGTCATCGATCAATTGACGGTTCATGGCATTCAGGCAATCCGATCGGTTAAGCGAGATCGTGCGCACACCGTCGTCGTTGACCCGGCTGAGAACGCTGGCATATTGAAAACTGCTCATGTGTAGGTCCTGACAACCCGACTGGTTTTCCCTTCGGTGACCGGAAAGCTGTTTTCAGGCAAAAACGTAACCGCTGCACGGGCCCCGAGTTTTGATTTGATGGCCCGCTCAATATTCTGACCCAGCGCATCGGACGCCTGTTGACCTTTCGCCAATTCGACCTGCACCGGCAGCATATCATGCGGCGGTTTTTGCTGCAGAACGATCCGGTAGTCACCCGACAGCTCGGAAAATTCGTTAATCACGGCTGCAATCATTGTCGGGAACAGGTTCAGGCCGCGAACCACGACCATGTCATCGCTTCGCCCAATCACCCGAAACCGCATCCCCGTTCGGCCACACGGACAGGGATCGGTTTCGTCAATGGCAAGAATGTCGCCGGTCCTGAACCGCACCAGCGGCTGACAGTCGCGTTCAAGATGGGTGAGAACCAACTCGCCTTGCTGCCCGGCCTCAACCGGTAGCGGCGTTTCAGTATCGGGGTCGATCAGTTCGGGATAAAGAACATCGCCAGCGAGGAAATGAAGCCGGGTGTCGTGTTCGCATTGTGCGGCAAAGTTCGAAAACACATCCGATACGCCATAATTGGCATTGCGAGGCTCCATGCCCCATGTTTCGCGCAGGCGTTCGCGCAAAGACGGATCATCAAGACCGGCTTCGCCTCCGAACAGGCCGAGTTTCAATCCAAGGTCGCGGGGGTGCAGGTCCGGAAATTTTTCTTTCAGAACCCGTTCAAGGACGGCCGGATAAGAAGGCGTGCATGATATCGCGTTGATGCCGATTTCGCGGATGGTCCGGATCAGAAGTTCAGTGCCACCTGTGCCGAACGGAACGACCGTCGCCGAGGTTTTCTCCAGCGTCAGATGATCCGTCACGCCTCCCATCCACATCTGATAATTCAGGCAATGGACAACTGTATGTGCTGATGTCAGTCCGGCAGCCCTGTGGCTGCGACCGCCAACAGTTTCCATTATTTCACAGTCACGCGCCGAGAGCGCCAGATTCATGGCCTGTCCCGATGTTCCCGATGTCCGGTGCAGGCGCACGACTCTGGATTGCGGAGCGGCGATATAATTGCCGAAGGGCGAATGATTCTCCTGTGAATTCCGCAACTGTACCTTGGTAGACAGTGGTAGCGTTGCAAGATCACCAAGGTCTTCGGGCAGAGGTCGACCGTTCCAAAGGTGCTGGTAGAAAACCGAGCTCCCGGCAACGTACTGGCGCTGGCGTTGCCACGAATTTTGCTGAAGGATTTGTAGATCAGCCAGGCCGACAAATTCTGCGTCCGCTATCAAGGTCATGCGCTCATGCCCCGTTTCCAGATATGGGTTAGTGTCTCGATGACCGCATCCCTGTCCATCGACACGGAAGCCAGAGTGCGATCCTGATTGAGAACAA
>JAJFIJ010000086.1 GCA_021775105.1 Rhodospirillales bacterium
CCCGCAGTTTCCTCCCCTGAGGCTTGTCCGACACCTGCCGAACCGTGCCCAGGGCCAGCACCGAGATACGGCAGATGTCCGACAACCCTTAACAGAAGCGGAACTGACTTTCCCTGGTCCAGAACAGGAACTGTTGACCCGAATGAGATATATTGGCTGCGCACACGTCATTTTTAATTTGAACGACCTACCCGGTTTCGCAACTCCGTTTCCTGTTCCCTCGTCAACCCCAAAGCCTTTCCCTCCGCGAGGGCAAACTCCAGTGGCGAGCCCAGGCTGATGCGATAGGATGCCCACATGATTGCCAGCAATTCGGCTTTTGGCGCGTATACCAGTAACGGGCCGTTATTGGCATTGATGACAATCCGATTATAGAAACTGATCTGTTGCGGGTTGGGTATATCGCCTTTGATTGGGATGCTGAAGTATTGCATGCCTGCTTCTTCGGTTTCGGCGCGGTGGAGATGCGCCGTTATTGCCGGTGTTCCAAGGTCAATGACGGTGCGAAACCCGAAAATCTTTAATTCCCCAATGCGGGTAAGTGGCTGGCCGAAGGTTGCCAGTAAATAAGGTATTGCCCGGCCGGGCTCAGGCACGGCGATTCCGAAACCCATTCGTCCTGGCAGCTTCATGGACTGAATATTAAGGGTATGTGCCAGTGGACGTCCGTCGGCGGAGGTAAAGGCGTTATCTCTTCTGCTGGACATCTCGCTATCACCCCACCAGCCGCAGGCAAGGGCGGCCCGCAATGATAACAACTGGGGCAGCAGAAAAACCGAAAAAATCAGGAAAATTCGAACGTAAATCATAGGCCCTTATAACAGCCCAAAGAGATTATGCAGAGAGTCTGTTGCCCTCTTCCGCCTCGTCGGAGAGATCCTGCAGGGCTTCGCTTTCGAACTCAATGAAACCCTTCGTCACTTCGGTGAACTGTCTGTAAAAAGGATGTGAGGTTGCATCAATAACCTTGTCACAGAAGTTGGACACCCACTGTGACAGATGCTCATCAAAAAACCGCTTTTCGATCTTCAATAAATTGGCAGCCAGTTCATGCTCGTCGTTGGTCCATGCCTCGGCCTCTTCCAACAGTAAGCGTTGCATGAATTCAAACTCGGCGCTGATATGGTCAGGCATGCCGCTGAACTCATCGTCAACGTATAGTCCGGCCGCCTCCATGAATTTTTTTACTTCAACGGTTTGCGGTCCCCAGAAGGCATTGGACTCGCCAAACCTTGCCTCCACGTGCATCGATTCGTTTGCGGAAATATGAGAACCCGGCCCAATGAATAATCTTGTGAATTCAAGGGCCAGGTCCTCAACAAGTTGAGCTTGAGAGGTGTTATCAAACACCTCATCCAGGGAAAGGCTGAGCGCATGCAGGGCGCCGGAAAATTCCGGATCCCTGAGGTTGGACAGGAGAGAGTCAGACGGCTCTTCCCGAAACACATCGGCCAGTAGGCCATACACGTTGGCTCTTGCGGTGGCCATTTCGGCCATGTCGTTTCTGGGAGTATCCATCATCTTCTCTCCTTGTCCTTTCGTGTGTTTAAGCCTTGGCGACCCTTACAACCGTATCCATCCAACGCTGCGTTCCGCTAATCGGGTCAGAGCTGTTTGGAATGATCGCGTTCGGGTGGACACCATGCTTCTTCCACACCATGTTTTTGGCATCCGGGTCGGCGGATGCACCTCCATCGACCGGATTGCTTTTCCCCGATCCGTAGATGCCGGAATGCTGCCTGCCAAAGTGGTGAGAAATGGCAATGACGCCAGGGATGATGCCTTCGGTGACGTAGGCTGTGGTCGTTATTTCCCCTAGCCCGTTGTGCACCCTGATTGTATCACCATCCTTGATGCCGCGTTCTGCGGCGGTCTTGGAGTTAATCCAGCCTGGGTTGTCGTGTTTGATCTCGGTCAGCCACTTGCAATGGGTGGTCCGTGAATGCGAATGCACGGCAACCTTGTAGGTGGTCATGATCAGCTCGTCCTTGGCCATTGCTTCGTGCTCAGGCGTCGGCGTAAAGGTCGGGAACGCAGGCAGGCCCTTATCCTTGAAATTGTCGGAATAAAAATCCAACAGACCTGACTTGATGAACTTCGTATTCGGCGCGTATGCCGAAAGAGGCGTTCCTTCGATATTCTGGGCGACATAGGCTTTTTTGGCACCCTTGGTGCCCAGATAACCGGCCTTCTTGGCATCGGCTTCGCTCTTCACGCCGGCTTTCTTCCAGTTCCAGTAGACACCTGATTTTTCGTCCAGGATCACACCGTCACCACCGACGTCGACCTTCTTTGCATAGAAGCCGTAGTTGCCCTTATCGTTGGGGTCGTGCCAGACGCCTTCCTTGACCATATAGTCGAAACCACCGGCTTCCCTGACTCCGGGCGTCAACTCGCAGGATTGACGGACATAATCTTTTTTGTCCTTCCAGGCGAGTTCAAAGCCGATTCGTTTGGCCAGTTCGGGCCACACATCACCTTGACACCTGGCCTCGCCCAAAGGCTTGACCAAGGGTTGCCGGATATAAAACTCGGCGATCTGGTTGGCCGACACCATGTCTTCCCAATCCCACCGTTCAAGATAGGTGACGTCGGGCAGGATGAGGTCTGCAAACTGTGAGGATTCATCATAAGTGATCGTCGACGTAATCAGGAACGGGATTATGCTTTCGTCCTTCAGAATCGACTGCAGCTCCTTGTTGTCACCATTGATGAAGCCGGGGTTGTAGCAGCTCCACCAGTAGACTTTGGGCCGACCGGCGAAGCCGTCCTTGATTACCGGCAATACTTGGTGACTGACGTGGTGCGTTGGGAAGACGGCTTCGCCTTTAAAGCCATCGTTAACATTTAGTCCCTTGTGAACCTTCGCAGCTGGTGTTGACGGGGCTTTCCAACCGGCGCCAACGCCCATGACGCGCCCACCAGGCGTGTCCAGGTTGTTGGTGAT
This sequence comes from Rhodospirillales bacterium, assembly GCA_021775105.1. Lineage (GTDB taxonomy): Bacteria > Pseudomonadota > Alphaproteobacteria > Rhodospirillales > Casp-alpha2 > JAJFIJ01. Next base: position 2,948 of record JAJFIJ010000086.1, read on the forward strand.
GGCGGCAAGCAGCATCGCCGCACGTTCCTGGTCGGCACCATGATAATGCATGACGGTGCCACGATAGGTTACCAGACAGGCTGATTTGGCCTTGGCAAAGCCACGGGCAATTTCCGTAATCTTGGAGGCCGGAACGCCACTTCTCTTTTCCGCGAACTCAGGGGTGAACTGGGCCACCTCTTTTTTGACTGCGGCGATCTTCTGATCGGTCGTTGCATGATAGTCCGGTGTTACCCGCATGAACTTGAAGTGATCTTTCCTGAACAGTCCTTCGTTCATGATAACGTTGATCATCGCCAACATTACCAGGCCGTCATGACCGGGATTGATTGGAACCCATTCCGTCGATTTGGCGGCAGTGTTCGAAAGCCGTACATCGAAGGTATAAAGCGGCACACCACGATCAACCATGGCCCTGATCAAACGTTGCGATGTCGGGATGTGGTTGGTATGGGTTTCAAACTGGTTGGACCCGAAATTGACGACATAGTCAGTCTTGTCATAGTCCCAGTTGTCGTACATGCCGCCCCACAGACTTTCCTGGCCAACCCATTTAGCGGCTTCACACACGGAGGTATGGTTGCCGATGGTCTTGGTGCCGTAGGCCGCCATGAAATCGTACATGGTTGCCGCCTGAGACGCTTTGTGACGACCGTACTGATACATAAACAATTCCGGAGTGCCAGCATCGCGAAGTGGTTTTAGTTTGGAGGCAACCAGATCAAGCGCTTCGTCCCAGGAAATCCGTTTCCATTTATGTTCGCCGCGTTTTCCGACCCGCTTCAAAGGGTGAAGAATGCGATCCGGGAAGTAGACCTGATTGATGCCGGCCTGACCTTTGGCGCAAAGCTTGCCGAGCGTGCGAATCGAGCCGGGGTGGCCTTCGAGTTTGACCAGCCGGCCATCTTCCACATAACCCATCATGGAATCCCGGGTCACGCATTGCCAGCAGGCGGTTGGAATGGCCCGGCGTTCCTTTCCGGTTACCGGCGAGAAATCACGTCCGCCATTTTTAAAAGTAACATCTCCGGCCAGAGCTTTGGCTTTTTTGGGATTGCTGCCGCTTATTGCAAGGGCGGCCCCGCTGGCTCCAGCTAGTGTCATAAAGTTTCGACGATTTAACTTTTTCATTTTCATCTTCCTTATCTGATTGCTGGTCCTATGGGATCAGGTCCACGTAGTGGTCCAATTTTCCCTTCTCCCGTTTTGTGTAGAGCTTTTCCAACATGTTGTCCGGATCGATATAGAAAACATGTGGATCAGTGCCTTCCTTCGGAAGAAGAACGTTCTTGGTAAGGTCATGTTCCTTGACCAGCATGGCGACTTCGCTGCTCGGGTCGTTGAGATCGCCAAAGATGCGGGCACGGCCCTGACAAGTGTTGACGCAGGACGGATCGATACCGTTGGCGACCCGTTCCTTACACATGTCGCATTTGTCGGCGGCTTGTTTGTCAGGCGCTTTGCCGGCTTTGATGAACGGATTGAACGAGCGCACGCCATATGGGCAGGCGTCAATGCATTTGCCGCAGCCGATGCATAATTCCGAATCGATCAAAATCAGGCCGTCGGGACGTTTGTAGGTCGCGCCGCCACGATAGCGAATTTTATGGCCATCAGCGGTTTTGAAGGTCATTCGCTTACCCGGATATTCCGGGCAGACCTTGACGCAGGGCGGAACGCCGTCTTCCTTGTTGCCTTCACAGTGGTTACACATGATCGGCAGGAAACCCTTCTTGGTTTTCGGGAATGTGCCGATGGTTTTTTCCTGTACGACGGTTCTGAAACGCCCAAGCGAGACATCGTTTTCTGCCTTGCAGGCGACTGTGCAGGCCCTGCAGCCGATGCATTTGCGCAAATCCATGACCATCACCCAACGTGGTGCGGTGCCTTTGGCTTCAGCGATTTCAGAGCCTGACGCAAGAGCGGCCGCTCCGGCCATAGTCACGCCCGCGCCCTTTAGAACGTTACGGCGATCAACATTCAGCTTGTCTATTTTGTTCATGTTCTTCCTCTCCTTGTCATCGTGTCTTCCTCCATTAATTTCCAAAATATCTATGAAACTCTTCTTGGTTTCTTTTCTCTCTTGGGCTTATCCGCCATCTGCCAGCAGATCGATGGCGTCTTCGAAATTGGTGAACGCTTCATCGAGTATGGTGATCGCGTACTTCTTGTTGTGGACGCCGTTACCAATGCGAACGACTTCCAGGAATTTCTGTCCTGCGGCAAACATTGCCTGAGCTTCGGCCAGTTTTTCGGCGGCGATGCCTTTCTGTCTTGCTGACTCCAGCGCCTCCCGGACTTCTTGTTCAAGTTCCTGGGCACTGCTGACTTCTTCGCCAACCTGTTTTCGCCAATCGGACAGCATCTTCTTGTGTTCAGGCGTGTGGCAGGCGGCACAGGTTTCGGGTGCGCCGGTACGAACAGCATGTCCCTTGCTTAGTTTTTTCTGAAGGTGACATCCCATGCAGTTGGTGTTGACCTTGAACATAAGATGTGGCGTTGAACGAATGCCCTCGGCAACCGGGATTCCGGCAAGCAGCATTTTCTGATACTTGTGCTGATCCTGATGGCAGAGCGTGCAATCCTCCCGCACAAAGTCGAGGTGGTCGGTACGGTTCTTGTGCTCAATGACGCTATGACAGTCAAAACAATCGGCGCGCGCGCTGGCGATATGCTCGTCATGCATCAGTTTGCCGTCAGCCGCCTTGCTCAACAGTTCATTGCTGCGGTTGTGGCAGGTCAGACACCCGTTCGAGACAACATTGCCGGTATTGACCTCGCCATGTCCCTTGACGACTTCAAAGTGGCAGCCCTCACAGGCGACACCGGCCTCCTTGATGGTTTGATGGGTAATCGCCTTGACCTTGGAATCTTCTGCACTGAGTTGACCTTGCAGGGATTTGGTCGGGATTTCGTGACAGGTTTCGCACTTCGATGCGCCCTGATTGAAATCGATGGTCGGCCTTTGACGGAAACTGATTTCCTCGACCGCCATTTCACCAATCGTCACTTCTTCCATGACGGCCTGTTCCAAAGTTGGTTTTTCAAGCTTCAGATGGCATAGGAAGCAAATGTCCTTGGGGACCTCGAAATGCTTCTCCGCCGTAACCTTGAAATGGCAGGATTCACAGGAGATTCCCTGCTGTCCTTCAAGCGCCTTGTCGCCAAAATGGGCTTTGTGCTTGAAACGGACCTTCTCGGTGAATTTGATTTCCTTGTCCTGGAATTTCTCTTTCGAATGGCATCCCGACCGTAAACAGGACGCGTCATTCACCACTGGACGGATCGGCAAGGGCATCTTGGCGTCGTAAAGGCTCGCGCTCAGATGCCGCAAACCCCGATATTTTTCCTTCATCGAGTTCTCTTCGCCAGGAAGGATATGACAATCGACACATCCAGCTTCCTGATTTTTGTCGTTGTTACTGGCGTAATGTTTGTCTTTCTTCCAGGCGGTGAACTGCTCAGCCATTGCGTGGCAGGAACCACCGCAGAACGATGACTGTTTGAAGTAGGTTGCTTGGGCGAACCACCCGCCGGTCAAGACGACAAGGACAACCACGAAGACCGCAATCACTGAACCCCAGGTAACGGAAAAACCGATTCTCAATTCCTGAATCCCTGTTCTTTTTATTCGGCAAATCGCTATGCTCAAGAGCAGACGCGACTACAGCCGCCAATTTTTTCTAAAGTGTACAGCGCAGGTTTCATGCCAAAATACGTAACCATTTGTTATGATTGGATATTTGGTTGAATTTGGATGTCGACGCTGTGGATAACTTTCAATTACCGTTACCCGCTGGTAACAATTTGAAAAACAAGGTAACCAAGCGGATAAATCCACAATATTACAATGGGTTAAGGGCTATTCACGGAAAGTCCACGTTACTGTAAGGTAACACAGAGGCCCCGAAACAACCGCTGGACAACCCCAAAATACACCAAATTGACACGTGGCGGATTTGCGAATTTTCAATAAAGGGTGGATAATTCATCGGTCGATTGAGGCTGGAAATGAAATTCCAGACGATCTTTGGCATAGATGCGGGGGCAGGCCCTTCCGCTAAAACGGCTGAAACTTTTTCCGCGAGGAGGTTTCCGTGCAGAGAAGCCGGGCAGCATATTTATGCCTTTCCATTTTCCTGTACGCTGGCATGAGTGTCGGCGTACACGCCGCTGAAGCGGAGGTTGCGAGCACTGCCAAACCCATCCGTTTCGGGTTGACCGCCGTTGTTGTGCGCGAAAATCTCCGTTTTCTGGATCAGTGGGCCTATTACCTGAGCAAGGAAATGGGCCAGCCCGTCAAATTCGTCCGCCGTCGTTCATATCGCGAAGTAATGGACATGCTAGAATCCGGCAGTCTTGATTTCGCCTGGATTTGCGGGTTCCCGTTTGTGCAGAAACGAGACCCGGAATTCCTCAAATTGATCTCGGTGCCGGTTTATAAAGGCAATCCGCTTTATCACTCATTTATCATTGTTCACAACGATAGCCCTTATCAGTCACTCGACGACCTAAAAGGAAAAACCTTCGCCTACTCCGATCCGGAATCCAATTCCGGATTCCTGTATCCGCAATACCTTCTTGCCCAAAAAGACGTCAACAAGGAAACCTTCTTTCGCCGGACCTTTTTTACCTTCAATCATGCGGAGACAGTGGAAGCCGTTGCCGATCAGTTCGCCGATGGAGGCGCTGTTGATTCGTACATCTGGGAATACCTGAAAGAGTTTCGTCCCGACCTGGCCGACAAAACCCGGGTAATCAACCGTTCGCCGGCTTTTGGATTCCCGCCACTTGTGGCGCGGCTGGGTGTCAACCTGGAAACTGTTTGGCGCATGAAGAGAGTTATTTTGGGTATGAAAAATGACCCCGGCGGGCGCAAATTCCTGAACGGTCTGAAACTAGATAGTTTCGGAGATTCCCCATCCAGCCTATTCAACAACATCCGCAAGATGGCTCTGAAAATCCGTGGCCACCAGCCGTCGGATAATTCGACGGCATCAATTGCAAGTGGCCATACGGTTAACAAGGAATGACGTGGCTTATCCACTTTCCCAAGGGGTTATCCGTCAAGTTCGCGTTAACGATCACAGCCGTCGTCGCCGGTGTGGCGTTTACCATCGGTGCTGTAATCGTGACCCTAGATTGGCAGCGATTCCAGGGGGAACTGGAAAACAAGGCCTTGCTGCTGGCCCATTCTGTTGCTGTGACAGCACCTGAGGACATTCTACAAAGTGACTATTGGTCGCTTTATAAAAGCCTTAAGAACATGGCCAACCAGATTCCAGGGGGAATGCACGACACACGCATTCTGACTGGTATGGTTCTGGATCCAAGCGGTATTGTTCTCGCTCACCTGAGCCCCAACGACAATCCCTTAGGTATGCCGCCCGTTCGTTCAAGCAAGTTTGAAACACGCCTGTTCGCCGCTGCCAGTGAAGTGCGTCGCCCGGCCATTCTGAGAAGCAGAATTGGCGAAGGTGGGTTCCTGGAAGGTGTCGTACCAATCTTTTCTGACGAAAAGTTATTGGGCATCGTGCGGGTCAGGCTATCGTATAAGGAGCTTTACCTGAAAACTCAACGGTCGGCGCTTGTCATTATCGGCCTGACCCTCGCCCTTGTCGTCCTCGGCAGTCTTCTGGGCGCTGCTATTTCCAGAAGGATGATCAAACCTCTGGCCGCCATGACAGAAGGAATGGAGGCAGTCGGACGGGGGGAACTGAACAACATCGACCCTATTTTGGTAAATAATGATGACGAACTGGGAAGACTAGCCGCGACGTTCAACAAGATGGCTAAGGAAATGGTCGAAAAGAAATCTCTGGAAGAACAGATTGCTGTTAGTGAAAAGCTGGTAGCTCTTGGCCGTATCAGCGCCGGTGTCGCTCACGAAGTTAACAACCCTCTTGCCGGGATGATGAACTGTATTGATACGCTGAAGAAACATCCGGATGATCCGAAGCTTGTAGAACGATACCTCCCCCTCTTGGACAAAGGTCTGAACCGTATCAAGAATATTGTCGAGAGCCTGTTAATTGAGCTTCGAATCGAAGAATCGGAGGGTACAGATAATTCCACGTCTCTTGAGGATCTCCGAGGTATTGTCGAATCGGAAATAAATGGCCGGAACATTGATTTTGTCTGGGATAATCACATGGGCGAAGATGTCCTGATTAACCGGCGGCGAGTTCAGCAGATTGTCCTGAACCTCCTGAAAAATTCGATCCAGGCTGTTCCGGATTGCGGGGTGGTAAAGTTCAGAACATTCAGGGACGGAGACTGTGTCATTCTCGAGGTCAGCGACAATGGCCCCGGTATTCCCGCAGAATATCGAAACCAGTTATTTGATCCTTTTTTTACGACGAAGGCGAACGGTACCGGGTTGGGATTGTGGATTGTTTACCGGCTGGTTGAAAGCATGCGGGGCGTAATTGAAGTCGAGAGCGAAGTCGGCAGCGGTACTCAGTTTCAGATCACCCTGCCGGCGGTGGAAGTGAGCACATAACAGCAATGTCAAACGCCCAAGATCCTCTCAAAGATAAGGATATCGATCTGTCCGGCTTGTGTGTCCTTGTTGTCGAGGACGACGAGATTATGCGCTTGTCACTGGAAGACAGATTAAGACTTGAAGGTATCCCCGTCAGGGTCGCCTGCGATGTCGCCAGCGCCCATATTCAGCTTGAAAAGGGCGACGTCGACCTGATTGTTACCGATATTCGCTTGCCTGACGGCTCCGGTGCGGATTTATTTTACGATATTTCCAAGCATTACCCCGGCATACCGGTGATTCTGATGACCGCGTTCGGAGATGTCGCTGATGCCGTTGCGCTGGTTAAGTCTGGGGCCCTCGATTATCTGGTCAAACCGTTCGATCTAAAGGATTTCATTGAGAAGATTCGGCGCAATCTTTCTCGCATTCAGGATCGACATCTATCGGCTGGTTTCCTGGATCTGGATGACGCGAAATTTCGCCCTGGAAGCGGTGTCCTAGGCAAAAGTACCGCCATGCGCAGGATCGAACGACTGGTCGCCCGTCTGGCATCGGTTGATAGCTCCGTTCTGATTACCGGTGAATCCGGGGCTGGTAAGGAAGTGGTAGCTTCACTGCTGCACCATAACAGCCGCCGTGCCGATAATCCCCTGATCCGGGTCAATTGCGCGGCGTTGCCTCAAAATCTTGTTGAGAGCGAACTGTTCGGGCATGAAAAAGGGGCATTTACCGGCGCGACACAACGCCATATAGGCCGTTTTGAGCAGGCCAATGCGGGGTCAATATTTCTCGACGAGATCGCCGAAATTCCCCCCGAAACCCAGGTTAAGCTGTTGCGGGTATTGCAAGAACAGGTCGTCGACAGAGTTGGTGGAAATGAACCTATCCCGCTGGATGTCCGCATTATTGCAGCGACCCAAGTTGACCTGGACGAGGCAGTCAAGGATGGTCGTTTCCGTTCGGATTTGTACTGGCGGTTAAATGTCATTCACGTCCACATTCCCCCGTTGCGCGACCGCCGTGAAGACATTCTGTTTCTTGCCCGCATGTTCGTTGAGCGACATGCAGCCGAGATGGGCACCCCTCCCAAAAAACTTTCCGGCGATGCCGAGGCCAGATTGCTTGCCATGCCTTTTCAGGGCAAT
>JAJFIJ010000087.1 GCA_021775105.1 Rhodospirillales bacterium
CGTGCCATTTCGACATCGCGATCCGTCATCGCTCTGATATGGTTCTATGCCATCGGCCAGACCTTCCATTCGCTCGGCCTGTTTCTGGCTGGCGGATATGGTGCACCTCGCAAGACAGCAGGAGCTGCTCAGGGTATGGAAGCGATGGGTGCAAAAATCGGCTTGTACCTGATGGGCGTCGGCGCTGTGGTTGCAGTTATTGGCGGAATCATGTTTATCTGGATCGTCTCGCGCGCCCTGTTGCGCCGGACACAGGAATAACCGATTTCGGGCCACAATTGATTTTGATCAAGGAATGCTGGCCGAAAGCGGCTTATTTCCTTAAAAGTCGCGCATTATGCTAGAGTTTTGCACATGGAAAACGGCTGGAGAGTCACCCACATGAGTGTAAATGACCGGATCGATACACCCACGGTAACTGGCGAAACTGCTGAAGCGGAAGCGCCGCAGCCGAAGTTTCGTCTTCAGGACTATGCCCTGATCCTGAAACCACGGGTCATGTCGCTTGTGGTCTTTACGGCCTTTGTCGGACTGCTGCTGGCACCAGGGTCAATCGATCCGAAAACCGGTTTCATCGCGATAATCTGTATCGCAATCGGAGCCGGCGCATCGGGTGCCATTAACATGTGGTATGATCAGGATATCGACATTGTCATGAAGCGGACCATGAACCGGCCTATTCCGGCTGGACGCATGGACCCGAAAGAGGCCCTGTTCTTCGGCGTCGCCCTGTCGGTCCTGTCTGTTGGCGTCATGGCGTGGTTGGTCAATACACCTGCCGCTGCCCTGTTGGCGATTACCATCCTCTATTACGTTTTCATCTATACCATGTGGCTGAAACGCCGCACGCCACAGAACATTGTCATTGGCGGTGCCGCCGGTGCGTTCCCGCCAATGATCGGCTGGATGGCTGTTACCGGCGATATGAGTATCGGCTCAATCGCATTGTTCGCCATTATTTTCCTGTGGACGCCGCCCCACTCATGGGCGCTGGCGCTATTTCGCCGGGGTGATTATGAAGCCGCCGGCGTGCCCATGATGCCCGTCGTCGCCGGCAACAAGGAAACCAAACGCCAGATTCTGGTCTACACCGCAATCCTGATTCCGGCCACATTGGCGACTGTCGCCACAGGCACGTCAGGTCTGTTATACACGGTCGCCGCCATTGGCCTTGGAATTGAATTCTGGCGGCGCTGCTGGGGACTGTGGAAAGAAGACGGGGTGGATCGGGCCAAACCGTTATTTTTCTATTCGATTTTCTATCTGTTCATGATCTTTGTTGCGCTGATCATCGACCGGGCGTTTTTCCTGCCGGTCCTGTAGACAACGCAAACGCCGGACCATTACTTTTCCAGATGCGGGCGCTTGGCGATACGCGACACCAGCCCGCCAAATCGACCAAAAACCACGGATACAATATACAATGCGCCTGCAAACATGATGATTGTCGGCCCCGCTGGCAGGTCCAGATAACGCGCATTCAGAAGCCCGCCAAAACTTGATGCCAGGGCAACTGCAATCGCAATTGCCATCATCGCGCCAAGATCTCTCGACCAGAATCTGGCGCAGGCACCGGGGATAGTCATCAATCCGACAGCCATGACCGTGCCAAGCGCTGTCGCTCCGATCACCAGATTGAGGATAACCATCGTAATAAATGCCATGTGGACGGCTGTCCCGCCGCCGCCGACAGAGGCAAAAAACACCGGATCATAACTCTCCATAATCAATGCCCGCCAGATCACGGCAAGCGCACACAAGGTCAGCGTGGAAATCGCCGCAATAACACTCAAAGATGTCTGATCGATCGCAAACGCGTCACCAAACAGGACGTCAAGCAGTTCTTCCGCCTGCTCACCGCCCGCCAGTAATATGATCCCGATTGCCAGTGAGATCATATAAAATGCGGCCAGCGACGCGTCTTCGCGTAGCAGGGTTGTTCTGGCCACCAACCCGGCCAGACAGGCGACGATCAATCCACTGATCAGCCCCCCGACGATCATCGTTGTCATCGAATGACCGGCGACAAGAAACGCGATGGCCACGCCGGGCAGAATTGTGTGGGTATACACATCCCCAGACAGGCTCATGCGCCGGAGGACGAGGAACACACCCAGCGGTGCGCCCGATAACGAAATCGCAATGGATGCCGCCAACGCGCTACGAAGTTCAGCTCCTGCCAGCAACGAATCTGCCATATTTTCCATTTCCTAAGCCGCCTCGATCCGTTCGCAGATGGCGGCGTTTTCGACCCAGGCGTTCGAAATATCGCGGGCGATCTGCAAATTATTGGTGCTCAGCACGTCATCCGTTGGCCCCCAATCGATACATTCGCGGGCCAGCATCAGGGCTTGCGGGAAATGCGCACGCACCTGCGCCATGTCGTGAATGGCGGCAATAACCATACGTCCCTCATCGTGCCATTGGTGAATGATCGACAGCAGGGTTTCGCATGTTGCTTCATCAATGGCAGTAAATGGCTCATCCAGCAGCATGATTTTGGCGTCCTGTACCAGTAATCTGGCAAACAGGACACGTTGAAACTGACCGCGCGACAAGGCCCCGGCAGGTCGCGCCTGGAAACCTTCCAGCCCGACCACCCCCAAAGCCATCATCGCCTTGTCCACCATGGTCCGGGTAATTGATCGAAATAACCCAGCTTGCCCCCAACATCCCATACACACCGTATCCAGCACAGAAATCGGGAAAGAGGCTTCAAGCTGGGTTTGCTGCGGCAGGAAGGCGATGTCACCCGCCCCGACCCCGATTAAGCTGACCGCACCGTCCAGCGGCTCAATCGCTCCTGAAATCCCTTTCAACAACGTCGATTTTCCCGCACCGTTAGGCCCGACAACCGCGGTCAGGCAACCCGCCTTGAACTCTCCACTTAAATGATGCACAGCCGGATGACGCTCATAACCAAGCGTCAGGTTCTCAAGTTTGATACCGGGATCGCTCATGACATCATGCTCCGGCCCAGAGTACGGCAAGCCAGACAACGGCGCTTAAACCTGTGACAATCAGCAGGCGTGAGGCAAGCCCCAACCGAAACAGCGAATGTGAAGGTGTTAGGCGTACAGACGAAGCGGGCGTGGCATCATGGGGCATGGGTCGGTTCGCGGTCGTTCTCAGGGGCCAGGAAGAAAACAGTTATGTTATAACATAACATAACTGTCAAGATGTTCGACTACCCTGAAACCACCAGACACCTTGCCAAATCTTCAAGTTGCCCGGCGTTGGCGTTAGCGAACGCAACCCGCAGATAATCTTGCTGACTGTCTCCGAAAAACTCTCCGGGCAGCACCAGCAGCCCCTGGTTTTTGGCCAGATCCCTGGCGACGTCAATGGAAGACCGACCCCCATGCGGATGACGGAGATAGGCAAAAAACGCACCGCGTGAAATCAACTGATAGGACGAAGGGTGTGTCTTGAAAGCCGTATCCAGCGCATCGATCAGTTGCAGCACCCGACCACATTGCTCATTTCTCCAGCCTGTCAGATTCTGAAGTCCGTAAAGGGCAGCCAACTGGCCGATATGTGGCGGGCAGATGGTGATTGTATCGGCAATCTTGGAAACCGCTTCCATAACCGCCGGTCCGGCGACCAGCGAGCCAACCCGGTAACCGGTCAGACTGTAGGACTTGGAAAAACTGTAGAGCTGGATCAGCACATCCGGCCACGATGCTTCCTGAAACAATCGATGAGGCGGATTGACAGCTCCGGCATCAATGGGGCGAAAATCCTTGTAGGTTTCATCCAGAATGAGAGCGATACCGTGGCGTTCGGCCAACTGGTAAAAAGCCCGCAAGCGGTCTTCCGAATAGATCGTTCCGGTTGGATTATTGGGTGAAATCAGCACGATTGCCCGGGTGTTCGGGGTAATCATTGCTTCCGCTTCATCGATATCCGGAACCATTCCCTCACCTTCTTCCCGGCACGGCAGGGCGACCTTGCGAATACCCTGCATGGTGAACCACATATCGTGATTAAAGTAGAAAGGTTCGGGCAAAATAATTTCATCCCCGGCCCCGGCAACAGCTGCGGTCGCCATACAGAACGCATGGTTGCAACCGGTCGTTATCGCCACGTTCGCTGGAGAAATGGCGGCGCCATATTCTGTCGATAGCGACACGGAAAGGGCTTCGCGCAATTGCGGAAGTCCGAGAATCTGGGTGTAAAACGCCGTCGCCGGGTCAGCCGCAGCCTTGCCCAGATAGTCCAGCAGTTCGGGGGCCGGATTATAGTTGGGGATGGCCTGGGCAAGGTCAAGCAAAGCGCCAACTCCCTGGGGTGGACGATCAGGCAGCCAGTTTGCCGCTTCCGCGATCGGCGGTGAGGCGACGATATCGACGGCTGGATTGATTTTTGGTGCCATAGCTTCCTCTGGGTTCCAATGCCCTGTTTTTTCATAATGCAGCCTTTCCCCCTGTCGGCAATGACAGAATTATTATGTGGTGAGCGCTCGGCAATTGTATCCGCATGTCTGGCGACTTATATCTGGCGTCAGGTTCACATCGACGGTCAGGGTTCAGCATGTCAGATACCGCCTACCACAAACTTGAAAACCGTTTTCGCCGCATCGGCCTGCTAGGCGAGGCAGGCGCGATTTTGCATTGGGATTCAGCGGCGATGATGCCTCAGGGCGGTGCCGGGGCGCGAGGCGAACAATTGGCCGAACTGCGGGCAATTTCTCACGGAATTCTGACAGGCCCGGAAACGTCTGATCTGATTGAGGCGGCAACAAACGGCGGCGGCCTGAACGCATGGCAAAAAGCCAATCTGAAGATGATCCGCCGTCACTGGTTGCGGGCAACCGCCATACCCGAAGACCTCATCGTGCGGTTTTCGCGGGCGTGTAGTGAATCCGAGACTCGCTGGCGTCAGGCCCGTGCCGACAATGATTTCAGTCATGTGCTTCCCTATGCCGAAACAGTGCTCGACCTGACTCGACAGACCGGAACGGCGAAGGCCGAAAAACTGGGCCTCGGCCTCTATGATGCCCTGCTCGACGAGTTTGATCCGGGGCAACGATCGGCTGATATCGATGTCATCTTTGATGATCTGACGGCATGGTTACCGGGTTTTCTGGATGACGTTCTCGTCCATCAGGCGACGGAGGAGGAAGGCATCAAACCGGATGGCCCGTTCCCGATCGAAACCCAGAAAGCCGTCGGCCTGAAATTCATGGAAGCCCTGGGTTTCGAGTTTGATCACGGCCGCCTTGATATCAGCCTGCACCCGTTCTGCGGCGGCACGCCTGATGATGTGCGGATTACCACGCGCTATGACGAAAGCGATTTTGCCTCGGCGATGATGGGGGTATTGCATGAAACCGGGCATGCGCTCTACGAACGCGGCCTGCCAAAGGACTGGCGCCATCAGCCGGTCGGCGAAGCGCTGGGCATGAGCATGCACGAAAGCCAGTCCCTGTTGATTGAGATGCAGGTCTGTCGGTCTCTTGATTTTTTCACCTATGCCGCGCCTGTCCTGAAAGACGCCTTTGACGGAACCGGCGAGGCATGGTCTCCGGAAAATCTGCATCGGCTCAACAGCCGCGTCGAGCGCGGGTTCATTCGCGTCGATGCCGATGAAGTTACCTATCCGGCGCATGTGATCCTGCGCTATCGACTGGAGCGCGCCCTGATAAGTGGCGACATGGCGCTGAAAGACCTGCCCGGCGAATGGAACGAAGGAATGCAGAACCTGCTTGGTGTTACCCCGCCAACGGATGCGCTTGGCTGCCTTCAGGATATTCACTGGTACGACGGAGCGTGGGGTTATTTCCCGACCTATACCCTTGGCGCGATGACGGCAGCACAAATATTTGCTGCCGCAAAACGGGTGCAACCCCAAATCATTGATGGCATCCGGTCCGGAAATTTTGCCCCCCTGCTGACGTGGTTGCGTGAAAATATTCACTCAAAAGGCTCCAGCCTGCCCACCCGCGACCTTCTTACAAACGTCACCGGGCAACCCCTGAATGCAGATATCTTCAAGGACCATCTGCGCCACCGCTATCTGGGACAGTAGAAACATCAGTATGGATCGGCAATCTAACCTGCTTGCCACGTCTTGGCCTGCGGAATAGGTTACGCCGGTGATCTGATGATGGAGAGTTCGGCGTGAAATACGTGAGTACCCGGGGCAAGGCACCGGTTCTGGAATTTGACGATGTACTGCTGAGCGGGCTGGCCCGCGACGGCGGTCTTTACGTACCTGAAAGCTGGCCTCAATTCAGCGCCGATCAAATTCGCAGTTTCAAAGACCTCAACTATCAGGAACTGGCGCTTGAGATCATGACACCGTTTGTCGGTGCGACCATCACCCCTGACGATCTCAAACACATTATCGGCAACGCCTATTCCAACTTCGATGCCGATGAAATCGCCCCGCTCAAGAAAATCGGTGACAACGAATACCTGCTGGAACTGTTCCACGGCCCGACACTGGCATTCAAGGATATGGCGATGCAGTTCCTCGGGCCGATGTTTGACCATGTCCTGAAAGCCAGGGGACAGCGCGTGACCATTGTCGGCGCGACGTCCGGTGATACGGGATCAGCCGCCATCGAGGCCTGCCGGGACCGCGATGCCATCGATATTTTCATCCTTTACCCGGATGGCCGTGTCTCCGATGTTCAGCGTCGCCAGATGACCACGGTCGATGCCTCAAATGTTCACTGCATCGCCCTGGACGGCACGTTTGACGACTGTCAGGACATGCTCAAGGCGATGTTCAATGACCAGCCGTTCCGCGATCACTACAATCTGAGTGCCGTCAACTCGATCAACTGGGCGCGGATCATGGCCCAGGTCGTCTATTACTTCTGGGCTGCTCTCAAGGCCGGTGCGCCAGACAAGGACGTCGCTTTCGCCGTTCCGACCGGCAACTTCGGCAACGTCTTCGCCGGATATGCCGCCAGTCGTATGGGGCTGGCGGTTTCACAGTTTGTTATCGGCTCGAACAGCAATGATATCCTGACCCGCTTTTTCGAAACCGGAATTATGAAAATGGACGGCGTTCATCCGACCATCAGCCCAAGCATGGATATTCAGGTCTCGAGCAACTTCGAGCGGTTGCTGTTCGAGCTTTGTCACCGCGACGGAGAAAAGGTCACAGCCCTGATTGACGGGTTTCGCAAAGACGGATCGTTCACCGTTGACGGCGCGCTGATCGAACGGGCCAGAAATCTGTTCGAAGGGGCGCGCTTTAATGATGATGAAACCATGTCGATGATCAAAACCGTGCTGACCGATTGCGGCGAACTGCTGGACCCGCATTCCGCCGTTGGCGTTGCTGCCGGACGGGCAAAACGGCGTGATCCGTCCGTTGCCATGATTGAGCTGGCAACCGCCCATCCAGCCAAGTTTCCGGATGCAGTTGAGAAGGCTTCCGGCGTACATCCGGAACTGCCCAACCGACTGGCCGATCTGCACGAAAGACCGGAACAGGTCGATCATCTGGCAAATGATCTTGCGACAGTTCAGGACTTCATTTGCGAAACGCTTGCTGATCACAATCAGGGCGAGGCAAGCGCGTGAGCGCCGAAGTCACGACTCTGAATAATGGCCTCAGGGTCATTTCAGACCATATGAGTACGGTTGAAACCGTATCCCTCGGGGCCTGGGTCGATGTCGGCACCCGAGACGAGTCGGCCGACATCAACGGCATCAGTCACGTTCTGGAACACATGGCATTCAAGGGAACGAAGCGCCGCTCAGCCTATCAGATCGCGGAGTCCATCGAAGCCGTCGGCGGTCACCTGAATGCCTATACGTCGCGCGAACACACCGCCTATTACGCCAAGGTCCTGAAGGAAGATACCGGACTTGCCGTCGATATCATCAGCGATATCCTTCAGCATTCGACCATGCAACCTGACGAACTGGCCCGCGAACAGACTGTCATTGTTCAGGAAATCCATCAGGCCCACGATACTCCTGACGACATCATCTTTGATCATTTTCAGGAAACCGCCTATCCCGACCAGGCGATGGGGCGTCCGGTACTGGGCACTGCCGAACGGGTTCACGCGATGAGTCGCGAAACCGTGCTGAATTATATGTATGAGCGCTATTCCGCATCGAACATGATCATCGCGGCGGCAGGTAATATCGATCATGACAAGCTGGTCGGCATGGCGATATCGTCGTTCGACGCCCTGCCCGGTGATCGTGATTTCAGCCGCGAAGAGGCCAGCTACAAGGGCGGCGCGTTCAGTGAAACCCGCAGCCTTGAGCAGGTCCATCTGGTGCTTGGTTTCGACGGCCTGTCTTATGTCGATCCGGATTTCTATGCTGCCTCCGTACTCTCGACACTGTTTGGCGGTGGTATGTCTTCCAGACTGTTTCAGGAAATTCGCGAAAAGCGCGGCCTTGTCTATTCAATCTATTCGTTCCTGTCGTGTTACACCGATGGCGGCATGTTCGGCGTATACGCAGGTACCGGTGCCGACGAAGCGCCTTCACTGATTCCATTGATCCGGGACGAAATGGAAAAAGTTATTACTGAGGTTACCGATGACGAAATCAACCGCGCACGTGCCCAGCTCAAAGCCAGCATTCTGATGTCGCTGGAAAGCACCTCGACCCGTTGCGAACAGATGGCCCGCCAGTTGAGTTTGTTTGGTCGGGCTATCCCGACTGAAGAGACCGTCGAAAAGGTTGAAGCTGTCGACAACGCCGCCATCCGCCGCGTCGCCGCCCGCCTGTTTTCCGGGCCAGCCACCCAGGCAGTGATTGGCCCGGAAACAGACATCAGTACGTTTACCCGGCTGGCAAACTAAAACAGCTTATTAACCACCAATTCTTACCGCTCTCTCCAAGGGTAGGCAGTAGCTTCACTGACGAAAGTTTCGGCGGCGAGTGATCGCCGGTGACCGGCAACAGTCACCAGG
The DNA here is from genome assembly GCA_021775105.1 of Rhodospirillales bacterium. Classification (GTDB taxonomy): domain Bacteria; phylum Pseudomonadota; class Alphaproteobacteria; order Rhodospirillales; family Casp-alpha2; genus JAJFIJ01. The sequence goes on from JAJFIJ010000087.1 coordinate 8,897, forward strand.
TCGACCGAACGACAGATATCAGGTTCGATAATCGGACGACACCCAAGTTTGTCCAGAGTCACGGAATATTCCGGAACCATGCAAATTCCCATACCCTCAAGAACCATGTTCTGGATCCAGTCTTCCCGCTCACTTCTGTAGGGCACGGTGAGCTCTATACCGTGTGCTTCAAGCAAGTCCAGAAAGGTGCTGCGGAACTCGCAGTTCAGTCGATCAAGATAACGCTCGCCGCTAAGTTCTTTCAGAGGTATGGCGTTTTTGTTCTGGAACGGGTGATCCGGTGGGAAAATGGCAACCATCCGTTCACGATAGAGAGGAACCGAGTCAAACCGTTCATGTAACGGCACCGGCAATCCCAGAAACGCGCAATCCAGATTTCCGGATAACAGACCTTCGGTCATGTTGGTTGGCGTCACATCATGCAGGGTCAACTCTATACCCGGGTGCATCAGTCGAAATTCGGACAAAAAGGGGACCATCCATTTGGACCCGATCGTGCACATGATACCAACGTTTAACGGCGCTTTATCAAGGCTCAACAGATTACGCGCAGCGACCACGGCCTCCCGGCTGCTTTCATCAACCCGGATCAGGTGTTCGCGCATGATGCGGCCAAGGTCCGTCAGATGTGTGCGATTGCGTTCACGCCGGAATAATGGTCCGCCCAGTTCTTCTTCGAGTTTTTTAACGGCCCGGGTGAGGGCGGGTTGCGAGATATTACAACGTTCCGCCGCCCGGGTGAAATTCAGTAACTCGCTTACGGCAAGAAAATACCTGATCTGATTGAATTCCATGGGCGTATAAAGCTCTCAACTTCATCATAACCAAAAAGCATCGAAACGATAAAATAACGGCATTTTTAATTATAGCAAGTCTGTGGGCATAGTGCGGTTGAAGATTAATGACCAATCAGAAAGGACCAACCCATGTATTCGAATAATATTTACAAAGCGATTAAACGAGCACTCGTTTTTGCCTTTGGCATCGTTGTTGTGACCGCCATGATAAGTGGAGCGCGCGCTGTCGAACGTGTTCCTGGCCCGCAATATGACAATCAGGGTCAGTTGAAAAGAACAGATGGCTGGCGTCAGTGGGTATTCATTGGCGCGCCGCTGACACCCAATGCGCTGAATGACGGCAAGGCGGCATTCCCCGAATTCCATAACGTCTATATCGAACCAAAAGCATTTGCCCAATACGTCAAGACCGGCGAATTTCCCAATGGCACAATGATTGCCAAAGAACTCTTGAGTGTGGGTGAAACCGTCGCCGTCAGCGGGAACGGTTATTTCCAGGGGGAGTTTCAGGGGCTTGAGTTCGCGGTCAAGGACACCGAACGGTTTCCCGATGAGCCGGGCGGCTGGACTTATTACAGTTTCGGACATGCCCTTCCCTACACAAATGTAGCCAAAGCATTTCCGACGGAAGCTTGCGCCGCCTGCCACCAAGCCGCTGCTGCAGAAGATATGGTCTTCATCCAGTATTACCCGATCCTTGGCGACGCCAAACCCAAATGAACGATCCGCAATCAACAATTCAGGAGAACTTGGATATGAACACACAATCCACAAATTTGAGCAATGAAGGTTACTACAAGGGTTCTGTAGGCCTGGACATTCAAGCCTGTTTCGAGACCTTCATAAGGCTGTCAATGATCGCCATTTTCCTGATCTTTGGCCTTCACAAGTTCAGCGCTTATGAAGCCAATGCCATTGCTGGACTGGCCTTGAATTCGCCCTTCCTTTCCGGGCTTCATGGCGTCCTTGGTGTGCAGGGGTTTTCCAATCTGATCGGCACCACAGAAATTACAGCGGCGGTGCTGCTGGCTGCGGGGTTTTATTCGGCCCGGCTCGGAGTTATCGTCGGCTTACTGGCGGTTGGCACCTATCTGGTGACCCTGAGTTTTCTGTTCACCACCCCCGGCGTCACGGAAGCAAGCATGGGTGGCTTCCCTTACCTTTCGGTTATGCCGGGGCAGTTTCTGGTCAAGGACCTGGTGTTGTTAGCGGTATCATTCTGGCTGTTGGCAGCCAGCGTTCAGGCCCGACAAACCGAAACCTGACACCCGCTTTATGATTATCGGTGCCCGTTGAGCGAAGCTTTTAACAGAACCGACCAGCGGGCTCCGCGAACCATGAGATTATTCGGCACCATGGGCACACCGGAAATGGCGTTCATCGAGCAGACTGGAACAATCCGGTTTCAGGAGTTTGGCGGGTTTGATGTTGAGCGCGCCGAACGATTGCTTCGCCAACTGCCTGGGCCGCTATCTGTTACCAACTGGAGGAGTCTTCTTTGCATCAAAATCCGGCGAAGTCTGTGGATGGCAAATCTTGTCTTTGATACGATTTGAACTATCGTTCCGGATATGAGCCAGATGACCAAGACAGGGACGCCGGGATCAGATGATAAACCCGTCAGGGATATCGGATTTCTGCTTGTGCCCGATTTTTCGCCTGTGTGTTTTTTCAGTGCCGTCGAGGTGCTGCGAACGGCCAACAGGTTTCTTGAGAAGCCTTATTTCGGGTGGAAACTGTTCTCGCAGGACGGAGAAGCCGTATTGACCTCAGCCGGCGTTGCCATCGCCGTCGATGGCCCGGTATCGACGGATAGCGAGCTTGATATCCTGTTCGTTTGCGCCGGATTCCACCCCGAACACTATTGCGGCAACAAGATATTGGCATGGATCAGGGATCTCGACCGCCACGGCACCAGTTTGGGCGCGATCAGCACCGGCACTTATATTCTGGCCCGCGCCGGCATCATTGGCGAGCGGCGCTGCACCATTCACAGTGAGAATTTTGCCAGTTTGCAGGAAGATTTTTTCGACCTCACCATTACCAGCGGCATTTTCGAAATCGACCGTAATCTTTACACCTGCGCAGGTGGCACGTCAGCGATCGACCTGTTCGTCCATCTGGTTTCCGCCGACCACGGCGAAGAAATTGCGGCCTCTATTGCTCACCAGTTCCAGCACGACCGGATACGCAATTCGACGGATCATCAAAGCAGATCCATGCGGTTAGGCCTCCGGGTGAAATCTGAAAAGGTCGCCCAGGCCATCGACATCATGGAGCAGAATATCGAGCAGCCGCTGACCTCCGAGGAAATTGCCGCGCTAAGCGGCATTACACCCCGTCAATTGCAACGATTATTCAAAAACTACACCGGCCGTTCACCACTGGATTTCTATCTGAACCTCAGACTGAACCACGGCCGGTTGTTGTTACTGCAAACGTCATTGCCGATCATCGACGTTGCCGTCGCGTCCGGTTTCGTTGCGCACTCCCATTTCACAAAATGTTACCGTGATGAATTCGGCTATCCGCCGCGCCTTGAGCGTAAAAAAGCCCTATAAACTGCCAGTCTTCGGACGAACCAATACCGTTAGAGCGGTTTCGGCGATTTTTGAATCGCCGAAAACGCCCTAACTCATTGATATTGCCGCAAATCCACGTTCGCAAATGAACCCATTTACTCCGGTTTTGCTCTAGATTGTAAGGCCGTTGGGCTACTGCCGGAACACCCTCGTCTCTGCCATCACGGAACACATATCTATTTCATTTCGTCCGGAACAGAATATGCACAGGACGATGGTCAGAGACTTCCAGACAAGCTTTTTTATAGCGCCCCTTTGATACAGGTATTTTTGCGTACGGGTTTTGATCCTCAAAGACGATGACTTCTGCATTACCTGAGGGATTGACGACAAATTTTTCGGTATTGCTTCTCTGGAAACATATCGTGTCGTAAAGGCTTATATCCCTGATTGTCGTTTTTTGCGGAGGATTGGTGAAACAACGCAAATCACTGATTGCGGCAAGTGGTTTGAACCGCTTGTGGTCTGGCGGATCATTGAAATCACCCAATACAATCAGGTCTTTGTCCCCGCCGTCATCCAGCAATTCCGTATATACCGCCGCCAACTGACGAAATTCCACGCCGCGCTGAAGTGATTCCTTTTTTTTGTAGATCGTGTGAATGGTCAGCAGCCTGAAATCGAATTTGCCCGCACGAAAAGACCCGAGGAATGGTTCACGCAAAAAGGGTTTAACATTTTTTCCACGCATTTTACCTTCAAGTTGTGCGATTTTTCCTGCGTAACTGTCGTTAGGTGTGGGCGGCGATTTCCGCCACACATTGTCGATCAGCCGCGCAGCCCCCTCCGGCTTGACGCGCAGCGTTCGGTAAAGATAGGCATAGCGTTCCTTAACGCCATTACCGACGGGGCCACTTGCAACAAAATCCCAATCTACCCCGGTTTTCCGTTCCAGAACCGTAATTGTCCGGGTCAAGACCTCGGTATCACGCAATTCCTGAATTGCCACAAGGTCAAACATCCGAAGTACGTTTGCAATGGCGGCAACTTCGTCAGCATCCCGGCTGCCCTTGGAAAAGATTCGGATGTTAAAGGTCGCCAGACGCAAATAACCGGTTTCAGCGATCGAGGCATCGTCGGGAGGCACGACGGACGGATCAGCGCAATCCCGGCCGACACATGTCCGGGTATCATTAATCTTCATGGAGCAGGCGGCGGCAGGTGCTGCTATCAATCCGCCAGTTGTCAGAAACACCACGCCAATTTGACACAATTTTTGAAAAAATCGCTGCATCATTCACTCCCGATTCGATTTTTGAGAGCTCCCAGCATTTCCAATATCTGCTTGCGTTCGTCCGGGTCTTTGGCTGACCCAAGGCGATCCATCAGGGATTTTGTAAGGTCTGAAAGGACAGAAGCAGGCATAGCCCTGTTCGTTGTTTCCAACAGGCCTCGCCGCGCTGTGCGCATGGAAGAAATATCCACACGTGGCAACAGCGCTTCGAGAAGCCTCTCAACGAGGCGATACAGGAACTCGGTGCTATAACCCGCAAGGAACCCGACAACCCCTTTGGACAGTTCGATCACGACTGTGTCCGTTGAGACAGATGCCGCCAAAAGAGCCGCAGCACCACCGGATACGATTCCAAGTAACAGACGGGCGTAATATTCAGGTATGCGGTACACATCAAAACTGCGGGCGGTTATGAAGTGTTTTGCGGTTCGCAGCAGGTACGCCAATGCGCCGAGTGCGCCATAAATAAACGGCTCCAGACGTTCCAGTGAAAGAAGGGCCAGATACCATCCAAAGCTATAGCTATCTTCGGCATCAGCGGTCGGCCAGAATGCCGATGAATAGTCCAGGATGACCTCTGTCGCAATTACCGCAAAAACCGTAATCCCGGCAATCCAGTATAATTTTTTCGAGAATTTCCGCGCAAGCGAGCGTCCGGTATCATTGGAGTCCGTATGCCGCAGGGTATTCACACTGACCGGCATCGTAATGCGGCTCAATGCGCCCAGCGCCTCATCCAGGCGAACAATATCCTGCGGACCGAGATCATCGCCCAGATAAATTTGGTGTTCGGAATGCGCAATGGCATCAAGGATCGTCTCCGGAATGCTGACCGGTTTGGCCTCATTCTCGGTATCCATATGAGGCATTTCTTTCAATGCCCAATCCAAAAGCAATCGGGCATCTGCTGCATTTGCCGCATATTGTTGCTTGCGTTCTACCTGTCGGATTTCATCTGGTTCAGCCATGACAGATTTTCTCCCCAAAGAAAGTGCTCTGAAGTCGCCAACGTCGAGGTATACTTTATAAAGTAATTTGAACTGATAAACTATGTATAATTGAGTGCATGGTTATGTCTGGAAATTCAACTTGCTGCTGCCCCGTTCGCCATTTCAGCGACCCGCTGCTCGATAAATCCTATCACGGCGTTATCTGTATTCAGGCCAATGGTGGCGTCGGCTTTTCGTTTGAGGTCGGCGGTGGCGACAGCGCAGGCTTCATCGGCGTGGCGATGGTAAAGTGAATACCCTGGCCAATCAGCCCGTTCAATTTTTCAACTGCACGGGTTTCGATAGCTGAATCGTTGTTCAGCAGCGTGCCATCAAGGTCGGATATGAACAAAACCATAAACATACTTCCTGCATCCGGATAATAACCCCGGGAGTATTCAGGCCATCATTCAGTTGGTGCGTTGCCGTCGAGATACTTTTCAATAAGATAATAGATCTGCTCGGCGTGCTCTTCGCTGGTGAAAACCAGATTGCTTTTTTCGCCGTAGATATTGAGCACGTAGCCGCGCGCTTCCGCGATTTTTTCGAGCGCTGCCATAAACGGAATCAGGATGTTGTCATTGAGCGCATCAGCCGACTGATGATGTTCCATTTCCTCAGCCAGAAACCGCATCAGGTCATCAGGTGAGCGCGTACCGGGGCCAGAGTGACGACCGGAGTCGCGAGATTTCTTGCGTGCCATATATTTGATCCGTTCAAGGGTATATTGGGAGTGGCGAACTTAAGCGTGGCCGGCTTCGTCTGAAAGCATTCTCGGGTCGATGCCGATTTTTTCCATGGCGCGCTGCCATTTGGCGTCAAGATCGCCCTCAAACAGCAACTTGCTGTCGGCTTCTACGTGCAGCCAGCCGTTTTCCTTGATTTCCGTATCAAGTTGACCCGGCCCCCAACCGGCATACCCCAATGCCAACAGACATTTCCGGGGCCCTTCGCCGGTGGCAATGGCGCGCAGGATATCGATGGTCGCGGTCAGGCCAACCTCTTCATTGACCAGCATCGTCGCTTCCTGAAGATAGTCGGCGGAGTGCAGAACAAACCCGCGCGCGGCCTCGACCGGGCCACCGGCAAGAACCCTGATCTGGTCTTTGGCATTTGGCGGATCAATTTCAAGCTGTTCGAGAAGGTCGGGGAAGGTCAATTCTTCCATTTCACGGTTAACCACAAGGCCCATGGCGCCTTCATCATTGTGGGCACACAAGTATATAACGGTTTTGGAAAACCGCGGGTCGGGCATGCCCGGCATGGCAATCAGCATCTGCCCGGAAAGATATTCAGCCTTGTTCGCAATCTCAGTCATCATATCCTCTAGATAAGCACGTCCATGAGCCGAGGCAACGATTCGCCGTCATTATGACACAGCTTGGTAAAATGAAAAAGTGCAGAACCGCGCGGATCCGGGCCTCACCGCTTTTCAACAGTTCGTGAAGTTCACCTTGGTGCGTGAGTTCTCCGAACAAGAAGGGTATAAACCAGCCTATGAAATACAGATTTCACATCTTCTGGGTTTTACTTGTTCTGGGCTTCTGGTTTTCCGGGCCTGTCCAGGCTGCCACGGCTCAATCCGAATGGGTCAAAACCGACCAGACGTCGGTACGCCTGATCGCCGCCTCATCGGCACTTGGCGACAGCGGAGAGCTGAAACTTGGCCTGCAATTCAAACTGCAACCGGGTTGGAAAATCTACTGGCGCTCGCCGGGCGATGCCGGGTTCCCGCCACAACTGGACTGGGGCGGATCGAAGAACCTGATGAGCGCCGAGCTCGGCTGGCCGGCACCGGAACGATTTTCGGTTTTGGGACTTGAAACGCTCGGCTACAAAAAAGAAGTGGTCCTGCCAATCACGGCACGGACAATCACGCCCAATCAGGATACCACCCTGAATCTGGCGCTCAAATACCTTACCTGCAGTGACATCTGTATTCCTTACGATACTGAAATCAGCCTGTCACTGCCGACCGGGCCGCAAACTCCCAGCCGCTTCGCCCATCTGATCGACCGTTACCGTGCCGCCGTTCCGGGTGACGGACAAAGACATGGTATCAACATTGTCAGCGCCACCGCCCGGGAAAATGATATCTGGACCGGGCTTCGTGTGAACGCCACATCGGCCATGCCTTTCGAAGCACCGGATCTTTTTGTTGAGGGCGTTCCCGGACTGGCCTATGGCAAACCCGAAGTCTCGCTGAGTGCTGACAGAAAACAGGCGGTGATTGATGTTGCCGTCGAAGGCCTGGCTTATGTCGATGACAAGCTTGGCAAGACACTGGGGGGGCGTGATTTTACCTTCACGCTGTCAGATGGAAAGCGCAGTGCCGAACAGGCTCTGAAGGCGGGTCTTATCAAAGCAGACGGAGCACCTCCGACAAACAGCGACTCAGCCTTTTCTTTTGCCACGATCCTCGGCCTCGCGTTGCTGGGCGGATTGATTCTCAATCTGATGCCCTGTGTCCTGCCGGTGTTATCGATCAAGCTGATCGGGGCCGTCGGTCATGGCGGGGGCGAAAACCGGACTGTACGCATGAGCTTCATCGCCTCAGCCGCCGGAATTCTGTTTTCGTTTATGGTTCTGGCAGGCACGCTGGTCGCCCTCAAGGCCAGCGGCGGTGCCATAGGCTGGGGCATTCAGTTCCAGCAACCCTGGTTCCTGATCGCCATGACCTCGGTGGTTATCCTGTTTGCCTGCAATCTGTGGGGATTTTTTGAGGTCAGCCTGCCTCGTGCAATCGCTGATCTTGGTGAACATTCTACCCGCACTCACGGCCTTGGCGGACACTTCGTCAGTGGTGCCTTCGCAACTCTGCTGGCAACACCGTGTTCGGCTCCATTTTTGGGAACCGCTGTCGGTTTTGCGCTGGCCCGCGGGGCTGAAGAGATATTCGCGGTGTTCGCGGCCCTCGGCCTCGGGCTCGCCCTGCCCTATCTGATCGTGGCCCTGTTCCCGACGCTTGCAACCCGCCTGCCCAAACCGGGAATTTGGATGATCCGTCTGCGTCAAATCCTTGGATTTGCGCTTCTGGCAACCGCTATCTGGCTGCTGAGTGTTCTCTATGCCACGACCGGCCTGACCAATACAGCGATCCAGAGTGCGATGATGGCAGCAATTATCCTGACCCTTTTTATTGCTCATCGTCTGCCCGCCCACAAACAGAAAACGACACCGGTCGTGACCATCCTGATCCTTGCCGCGATTCTGCTACCAGCCACGCCGCAGGCCAGTAATACCACTAAAAATTCAGCACCGACGGCGGGTATCACCTGGCAAGCCTTCGATCAGGAAGGAATCGGGCGCATGGTTGCGACCGGTCGGACTGTGCTGGTCGATGTTACCGCTGACTGGTGTATTACCTGTCAGGTTAACAAATCACTGGTCCTTGGACGTGACCCCGTTTTATCAATTTTGACCAGTGGTTCGGTGCAACCGATGCAGGCTGACTGGACGCAGCCCGATGACGGCATTGCCAGCTACCTTGCCAGTTTCGGGCGCTATGGCATACCTTTTAACGCCGTCTATGGCCCGGCTGCTCCGGAAGGCATCCCTCTGCCAGAACTGCTGAATGAAGCGGCGGTCCTTGACGCCATTGAGCGGGCCGGTATCAAACGCTCAGCAAACGCGGCCACCGACTGAGTTGATCGACGACCGCCCAAATTAAAACACTTCGAGTCCGGGCAGATTTCTGGTAGATACCCCCAACGAGTCGTACCGTCGTGCAAAATCAGGCAAAATGTGCAATAATACGACGTCGCAGAAAATTGGTTTCCATACAGTCACCGGGAGGAGACGGCAAACCATGGTCGAACAAGATCAAACCATTTCAGGAAGCACATACGAAGGAATTCGGGCCGCGTTGCCGATTGGCGATGCGCCACCTCCGAAACGAAAAGTGACACCTGCAGCCGTTCGCTCCGTCGACAAAAAGGCCGACGAACTTGCCGAATCCATGCATACCAGGTTCATGAAACTGGTGAGTGACAAAGTGGCGGAGAAAGGTGGGCATCTGACGGCAGATGATGTCGAGGAAATGGGCGAAGAGTTCCGCCGCAACATGGGTGATATCAAGAGCGTTTTCATGGAAGCGGTCGAATCTTTCACCCGCGCACAGGAAAAATCCAGAGACGCCAGCGAGCGTGGAAATATTTTTACCCGCCTGATGATCCACAAGTTCGAGCATCAGTTCGTCGAGGACCGCAAACTCCGACAACATCCGGATCGATTAACTCGACGAATGCTGCCGGGTTTCATGAACGCCCTCAACACCATGGTCGGCACTCAGAAGCAGGCCGAATTTGAAAAACAGGCGAAAGCCGTTGCCAACAAGGCCCGCGCGGACGGAAATGGAGAAATTGACTGGGAAGATGTTTATAAGACCTCTGCGGCTCGCATGATTTCGCTCGGTGCGCAGATTGAAATGGCCCAGCATTTCCGCGAACCCGATAAACGGATTGAATGGCTGATGGCGATGGTTAACTCAAACCTGATACCGGCTGAAATCGGGGTGCCCGGCGCCGACTGGGAATTTTCCAGAGAAGCGGCTATCAGACTACTTGGCGATGTTTTTGCCGATCTCCGTACAGCACTTCGTGAACCACGTACGCGCGACAAGATCAGAACCAAAATGGGACACGATATGATCGTTCTGCTCGACGAAGTCGCCATGCAGTTCAAATAGGGCCGACAGAAAAATACGCTTTCATCACATTCCGGGGTGGATTCTTCCGTGATATTGATTATGTGTTGGTTTCGCTGCACCATTGAGCGATGTCGCAGGCCGTTGTGAACATAAACGCAGAACCACGCCGCGTGACCTTTTATTGATCTGTTACCCAAGGGGGAAAACCATGACTATCAGTGCCGGAGATTCTATTCCGCAAATCGATTTTACGACCATGACCGCCGACGGACCGGGTCCGATCAGCGCCGACGATATTTTCAAGGGCAAAAAAGTCGTCCTGTTCGGTCTGCCGGGTGCCTTTACGCCAACATGTTCCGCCAAACATGTACCGGGTTATGTTGAACACGCCGCCGCCATCAAGGCCAAAGGTGTCGATACCATCGCCTGCATGGCAGTTAACGACGCTTTTGTCATGGGTGCCTGGGGCAAGGACCAGAACGTCGGCGATCAGGTTTTGATGCTGGCCGACGGCAGCCACAAATTTACCGACGCTGCCGGGCTTGTCCTTGACCTGACCGAACGCGGCCTTGGCGTTCGCTGCGAACGCTTCGCCATGATTGTCGATAATGGTGTGGTTTCCGCCATCCATGTCGAAGGTCCCGGCGAATTTGAGGTTTCCAGCGCGGAATACATTCTGGGTCAGCTGTAACCTTCGTTTCGATATTCGAGAAATGCGGGGCTACCTTCGGGTATGCCCCGTTTTTCACGGGTTTTGCTTTTCAGCAGCATCAAACTCGGCTTGCGATAATCGTGATTCTTCCCGTAACCAGTCGCGAAACGCGGCAATTTGCGGCTGGTCAGCCTTGTCGTGGGCGCAGACGAAGCTGATCGGGTAGACATACGGGCAGGTAATGTTGAACAGACGCACCAGCCGACCGGAGGTGATATCCTCCCAGACCGGTGCACTTCGGGCCAGTGCCACGCCCTGCCCCTCAAACGCCGCCTGAAGCGCCATGCTTGAATCAGGGAACCGGGTCCCCTCCCGAACAGCGGGACTATATATGCGCTCGCTAACCCCGACACTTTCAAACCAGGTATCCCACAGCGGGGCGCCGATTTCTCCAAGCCTCAGCAGCAAGGGATAGCGGCAGAGATCTTCCGGGTCTTTCGGATGCCCCCATTGCTCAAGGAATCTTGGTCGGGCAACGGGAAATACGTACTCCTGCATCAATGGCCAGGACACCAGACCCGGCGTCTCTTCGCGGTTAAACCGTATGGCCCCATCAAGCTGCCCGATATCGAACCGGCCTCTATCTTCCATGCGGGTCGACAGCCAGACGTCAATATCCGGCTCACGTTCACGAAAATGCTGTAATCTCGGGACCAGCCATTTGGCAGCAACCGAGGGCAGCGCCTGAACACGAAGCGCCGTGTGTCCACCATCCGCCTTTACCTCGTCCAGCGTCGTATCCAACTTCTGGAAAAACTCTCTCGCGACACCCGACAACGCCTGCCCGGCCGCTGTCAGTTCAAGCTTTCGGGTCAGGCGGGTGAACAGCTTCAGGTCCCACAATTCTTCGAGATGTTTGATCTGATGGCTGATTGCACTTTGCGTTACGTTCAGTTCATCGGCGGCCCTGGTGAAGCTCAGGTGTCGGGCGGCCGCCTCCAGGGCACGAAGGGCAGAAACCGGCGGAAGATGAACCATTTTTCAGTTATCCGTCATGATATACATGAGTTTATCTTCATGTATATCATGAAAATCTATCGTTTGTCAGGTGAAAAACTATTGAATACTGTGGCTCCATTAACGAAATGGCCTGAAATATTCAGGTAATGCATGAGGTGCAGACATGTTTAAGTTCTTCAAACGGACCGCAAATCGCAACTGGTATCCCGGACAAGCTGTCATTCGTGATCGCTGGGGTGATGCGCAAAATCGCGCTTTGACGACACCGGAATTTGCCCCGAAACAGAGCGACCCGCGCGATGTGCTCAATCACATGCGCTGGGGTCTGGGCCTTATGTAACTCTCTCTTTTCGTGCCGGATGCGGAACCTCTCCCGAACGGGTTCCGTATCCGGGCGAAAATCCCCTATCCCGGAATCCCCCTGCGCGCCAGTTCGTCGGCGCGTTCGTTATCGGGATGACCGGCATGACCCTTGACCCAGTGCCAGATCACATCGTGGTCGATCAGGGCCTGATCCAGACGTTTCCACAGATCTTCATTTTTTACCGGTTTTTTTGATGCGGTTTTCCAGCCGTTCTTTTTCCAGCCGAAAATCCACTTGGTGATCCCGTCACGCACATAGGTGCTGTCTGTATACAGATCGACCGGCCCCTGACGTTTAAGCGATTCCATCGCCCGGATCGCCGCCATCAGTTCCATCCGGTTATTGGTGGTTTCCGGCTCGCCGCCAAAAAGCTCCTTCTCATGCCCGCGCCAGCGCAGCAATACACCCCACCCCCCCGGCCCCGGATTGCCCGAGCAGGCGCCATCAGTGTAAATCTCTATCCTGTCTGCACTGACATTGTCGGCATTCTCTGGCATCACAACTCCAGTCCATAGGCTCCGGGGCCTTCAACACGCCCATGAAAGCGCAGTTTTCGCCAGTATTCCAGCGGGTCTTTCCGGGTTACCAAAGCGTCGACAGGTGTGTTCAGCCAGTCATAAAGCCGGGTCAGCAAAAAGCGCATCGCCGCCCCTTTGGCCAGCACCGGCAAGGCCATCAGTTCGGCATCTGTAAGTTCACGAACCTTGCGGTAGTTGCCGAGCATCCGGCGCGCTTTGGTAATATTGAAACTGCCGTCGACCTCAAAACACCAGGCATTCAGGCAGATGGCAATGTCATAGGCATAGGCGTCCGTGCAGGCGAAGTAGAAATCGATAATCCCGGAAAGATGCCCACCACGAAAAAATACGTTATCAGGAAACAGGTCCGCATGAATAACCCCGCTCGGCAGATCTTCCGGCCAACCGGTTTCCAGTCCGACCAGTTCCATCTCAAGTTTGTCCCCAAGTCCGCTCATTACTTCATCGGCGCGATCATGCGACCGTTCAAACAGTGGCCGCCAGTCCGGTAACGACAGATCATTTTTACGGGTCATTTCAAAATCGCTACCGGCGACGTGGAATTCCGCCAACCCGCGACCAACATCGGCACAGTGCTCTGGTGTAATGCGCCTCGGCCACATCCCGGCAAGGAAACTGACGATCACCGCGGGTCGGCCAGACAGTCGCCTGAGTGCCTGACCGTCTCGCCCCCGGACAGGCACCGGACAGGGCACGCCCGATGCCGCCAGATGATCCAGCAACCCCAGGAAAAATGGCAAATCAGCCGGGTTCACGCGCTTTTCATAAAGGGTCAGGATAAACAGGCCACTCGACGTAGTCAGCAGGAAGTTTGAATTTTCAACGCCTTCGGCAATGCCCTTGCACGACAACACTTCACCAATGCCATAGTCGGCGACAAAAGCAATCAGACCTTCATCGCTGACTTCCGTATAAACGGCCATGACCCTGCCCTGACTGAACCATTCGAATGAAGGCTGTTTTTAGGGGGTGACAGCGGCAGGAGCAACCCGAGAAGACCATTCTTAAACGCGCGGCAACAATGAAACTGAAAATATCCTATATGGGAGGCGGTTGTGGTAATATGTGCACAGGCTCCCTAAAGGATTGCCATTGGCTGAAGAGGGTGAACGCAATGCCTCCTCAAGTTTTCAATTCCCGTCTGCTATGGCTTTCTCTGTTCGGGTTGATATTTCTCATGTCCGGCTGTGTTCCGTCACCAAAATATTCCAGTGATCTGACCGCAGCCATGAACCCGGCGACGACACCATTTTCCGATGTTACGCTGGAAATTATCCCGACAAACAACACAATTACGGCCGAAGCCTATATGAAGAAGATGGGGGAAACCCAAATGGTCGGCTGGGCAATTGATCCACATGCATTCGGAAATGCCCTTAACACGATGCTGAATTCCCGTTTTGCGCGGGTTGTAAGAACCGGTGCAGGTGGAGACCCAAACATCAAGGGAGAAAAAATTTCGCTATTGCTCGATATGAAAGTCAAAGTCGGTGCTTCTTCCGGTGAGATTACCAGCATCGCATTACAGGGAGTTTTCAAGAATCGCAAAGGCCGGAAGATTGATAATATTGCCGTGGAGACCAAGGAATCCGTTCCCTATCCCAATATCACGAACCGCTTTACATCTGTGATGAACGGGGCCGTTTCGGAATTTGCCAAGGAACTGGATTCCTCGTCAGCACTGATTGCTTATCAAGAAAATCCGTCATCACTGAAAGCGGCGGTCAGCAGCAACAAGAGCGGCGGCGAGAACAGTCGCGTCTATCAGTTTCCCGTCGGACAGGCAAACCCGAACGCAATCGCCATCATCGTCGGCAACCGCCGATATCAACACAAAGATGTGCCAGAAGTCAGTTTTGCCGAAAATGATGCTGCAGCCGTAAAACAGTTCCTGATACAAAGTTACGGTTTCTCGGAACGCAATGTTGTCACTCTAACGAATGCCACGCAAAGCGGCTTTTTTGCTCATTTCGGTACCGGTAACAATGTCAAGGGCCGCCTCTATGACATGGTAAGACCACAGCAATCGGATGTGTTCGTTTTTTATTCCGGACACGGAGTGCCCGGTGAAAATCGATCAGGCTATCTGTTGCCAACCGATGCCGATCCCGGAAAACCGGAATTGACCGGATACTCCATTGATCTGCTGGTACAAAATCTGGGGAAAATACGGGCCCGTTCAGTCATTGTCGCCCTGGACACCTGTTTTTCCGGCCTGTCTGACGGCGGCGTATTAATTCGTGATGCTTCGCCCGTTTTTATCGCTGCCGACAAACCAAAATCCATCCCCCGGGGCACATTGTTAACAGCCGCCAACGGTCGCCAGATTGCATCCTGGGACCGGGACGTAAAACTGGGCCTGTTTACCCGCTATCTTCTTACCGGCCTGTTGGGTGAGGCCGACAACAAACATGGAAATCAGGATGGCCAAGTGTCTACCGCCGAACTCGGCTCTTACCTTGCCAGCGAAGTGACATATCGGGCACGACGTCAGTTTGGGCGCGATCAGAACCCACAGGTCATCGGTGATCAGGACCGCATATTGCTCACAGTTCCCACTGGGAACTTCAAAGGATTTTAATCCAGATCAAAATAGTTATCCTGCCTTCTTCGGGTCGTAAAAAAGATCAATCCGTTAGCCTTATCCCATTCCTCGCTGTGCATTTGCTTGCCCTGATTCGCAATCAAGCGCAGAATCGCGGTTATGAGAAACCTCCTCTATATATCAGGCAGACTGGCAGTCGTGTCGGCGCTGGTTCTGACACTAGGTTTACCAACCCTCCTGCCTGCAACGGAGATCGCGGCGCGGCCTGACGGGTTGGAAGAAAAACCTCCCACTCAGGATGAAGATAACGGGTTTCAAAAGGCCGGGAAGGCCGTCCTGGAAGTCCAGAGAGCCTTGTCGGATATGGGGTTTTATCTGGGCTCGATTGACGGGCATTTGAATGCCGAGACCCGAGCGGCCATTCGGGTCTACCAGCAAGGTGCCGGACTTGAGGTGAACGGCAAGGTCTCTCGCCAGTTATGGAACCTGCTGATGAATACGCAAGAGGTCCACAACCTGCTGAAGCGCCTTGAAAATGTGCGAAAATCAGACAAGGACAAGGCCCGTCAGGCCCTGCTGGCGCACCCGGCAACGCGCGACCTGATTAAAGAAAACTCGGACGAAAAGGCTGACCCGACGCGAGATGCCTCAACGTGTCTTACCGACCCCACCGTTCGCTGCCTGCTTGATGCCGCCCTTGAGAATGTCAAAGCCGTTTTCAAGCCGGAACTTCGCGACTGGGCATTGGGTGAAATTCTGGTCGCGCAATCGCGTGCCGGCCTTAACGAAGCCGCTATGGAAACGGCGGCACGAATGAAGGACCCCCGCCTGATTATGGTCGCGCTTCGCGATATTGCAGAAGGTCAGGCTGCATCCGGCAATGCTGCAGGTGCCAGAGACGCAGCGGGGATCATTCCCGATATTGAAAAAAAGGTAGAAGCCTTCGCCATGATTGCCGAAATCCAGACCCGGCAACGTGATTTCGATGAGGCCAGACAGAGCATTGATCTTTTAAACGCATCACTGGAGCAGTTGAAATCTGAAACCAAACGCATCTCCCTCGAAACCCGGATCGCCATCATGCTGGCAAAAGCAGGGGACAACGCAGGGGCGACCGACCGGTTGGCGAAAGCGGAAATCCGCGCTCGAACCCGAACATCGGGTGAGGAAAAGGGGATTGCGCTCCGCTACGTCGCCGCAGCATTGGCCGAAACCGAACACCCTGATCAGGCCTTAAGCGTGCTTGATGACATCGAAGCATCATCGGAACGAACCTCCGTGCTAATTTCTACGGCGACGGCTCAGGCGCGAGCCGGCGACGCAGCCGCTGCGCTGGCAACCGCTGATACCATTGAAGCCGTTCGTTACCGGGCGGTGGTTCTTGGCAAGATCGCTCTTTCTCAGGCCATGGCGAAAAACTTTGAAGCCGCAGACACGACACTGGATACGGCACTCGCCGCCGTCGACAAGATCGCCCTGCCCTACGCCCGGTCTTACGCCGTTAGTCGCATTGCGCTTTCCATGAGCAAACTTGGCACCCTGATCCCGGACAGGATGAAAAACATCCCGTCTTCCGGCAGCCAGCCCCCTTCGATCAGCCAGACTGTGTGGTCGCGATTTGCCAAAGCCGCTGAAATCGCCGGGGGCATTGATGACAACCGGCTTCGTGCCCATACCTTGTGGTCAATCAGTACCGATCAGCGGCGCGGCGGCGACACGGCCGGTGCAGAGGCAACTGAACAACTGGCGTCTGCCGCCAGCGATGAAATCAAGAGCCGCCTGACACGGGTCTGGATGTTTGCAGAACTGGCCAGTAACCACGCGCGGGCAAGCGAGCCAAAAATCAGCTGGACCGCCTTCAGAAGCGGCATTGATATTGCGTCCAAAATTGAAAATCCCTGGGGCCGGGCCCGGGCTCTCGCCAAACTGGCGCAAACACTGATCGATATCGTTGTTCCCGGAACGGCGCGTCAATAGCGGTTGCCCTCTTGCCCGGCACGAGCTAACCGCCTACATTCACGCAACGAAATTTGACCGCCAACAGACCTTTTTGCGACGGGATTTATACTTCACCGTGACTAATATATTTTCTCAATCCCGGTTTCGGCAGTTGAGGTCGGTGATCGCCCTGGGTGTTGTAATGATTCTGACGGGTTGCGGGGCGACCGAGAAGGTCACAGAATTTTTTGACAAACCGCCAATCCTTCCGTGTCCTGATTTTCGTATTCTGGCAGATGCTGCCAGTTATACCACTTATCGCCCCGGTCCCGGACGTGACCTGATCGATGTTGATGTTGAGGGCAGTTTCAACAACATGCGTGTTGCCTGTCTGAGTAAAATGGACAAGAAAACACGAATTGGCATTATGGAGGTCGAGGTTATTCTTGATTTCGTCACCCAGCGTGGTCCGGCCAATAAATCCCGCAAAGCCGATTTTCCTTATTTCGTCAGCGTCACCGACCTGAATCACAAAATACTGTATCGCGAAGAATTCAAGGTATCCGTCAGTTATACGGGAAACCGCACGGGATTTGGTTTTCGAAATGAACCGATCACGCTTGAGCTGCCCCTTAAACCGGAACTGACCGGAGAAGATTACATCGTTTTTGCCGGGTTTATCCTGACCCGCGAACAACTGGACCTGAACCGTGCGCGCAGACGTCAGATAACGCGATAGGCGAACCGCGCCTGTCAGGCCTTCCAGGATCAGGTGATTTTGCGGCGCTCAACGTGAAGCACCTGCCTTCTGCCTTTAACCGATAATTCCTCGGGTTGCATAATTTTACCCCCGGCGGACAGGGCGGTTTCGACATCGACGACCAGTTCACCCGCTTTGGCGGCGGAACACAGGCGTGCCGCCACATTGACGCTATCGCCGATAACTGTGAAATCCTGCCGGTCTGCTGGCCCAATTGCTCCGGAAATCACCGGGCCTGAAAATATTCCGACTCCGACGCCTCTTGGCAGCTCCAACCTCCCCAGGTCGGCCAATAACCGTGCCGCAGCATCAATGGCCCGGCATTCCCGACCCGGTCCATCAAACCGCGCCAGCACAGCATCACCAATCATTTTGTCGACATCGCCACCGAACTCAGAGATTGCGGCGACTTGCACTGACATCACCCGGTTGAGAAACTCAACGACCTCTTCCGGTGGTGTTTCTTCCGAATAGGCGGTGAAGTCCCGAATATCGCTCATGAGCAGGGTGCACTCAATCTTTCGCGATTCAATTGACCTGCTTTCGACAGACTGGCGGGTCGCGTCAATCGTCGAGCGCGACACAAACCGTTCAAGTTCGTGGCGCAAGCGCGCCAACTGGGTCGTACGCCAGTCAATGTCACCCTGGGCGCGCAGGACCAGACCATTGGTTGCAAAGCCCAGCAGAACCAGAAAAACCAGGGGAACCGCAACAGCGGGCGCGCCAACCCTGAGCAGCAGGGTATCCAGAATACCCACCGGTTCATACAACTCGAACACCAATCGGCCGCCGGCAAGTGTATGGATTGGAACATATAACTCGTAGAGATCAATTCCGCCGACACCGTATTTTCGGACCAGTGACCGTGCGTCATCTTCCATCGCTTTCAGGAAGGCCGGGCTGGCATCCGTCGTACCGATCAGATTGGCTTCAGAACTGTAGACAATCATGCCACCCTGCCCGTAAATCTTAAGGCGCGACAGGCTCAGTTCAGACTCTTCATCGCCAAGCGCGGCCAGAAGTTGCTGACCTGCGGGTGTCGCGTAGACGGCTGAGGGCAATGCACCCTTGGCCAACTCTGCCCACGCCCCGGGAGCATCACTAGACATTGCACGGTCAATAATCAACGCCCGACGGGCGGCAAATTCCATGTATACGGACTGCATCAGTTGCGTACCGCCCCACCCGGCCACTGCACAAAACGCCGCCGCCAATAACAGGAACAACGGCAATACCCGGCGGCGAAACAACCGTTTCAGCGGATACGGATTGTCATAATCAGGGTGCTGATTTATATCAGGCTCGGTTGGAGATTTTGGCACTATGTTCTGTTCCTGTAATGCAACTGGATTTCAGGCAACCAAAAGGCCCGACCTCACAGTCGGGCCCCGGCTTCCCGAACCTGATAGCTATTTCGGCAGTGTCGCCATATAGCTCATAATATCAACTGTCACATCAGGCCCCAATGCACGGAGGGCAGGCATTGATTCTTTGGGTTGACCGTTCATGATTTTGTGCATGACTTCCCATGGGTTACCCATCTGCTTGCCAAACGACTTCATGTCTTTCGGCAACTTGCCATCCATGCCATGGCACTTTGCGCAGATGGTATTGTAAATGGGTTCTCCTTTGGCGGCGTCCCCTTTCGGTTTTTTGCTTGCACGGTCGATATATTTATCCATATCGACCTGCCCATTGCTGACGAAATTGGCCAGATCCATAAAATCCCGGTCCGCCATCTTGCCTGTATATCCATGAGTGCTGTCTTTCATGACAGCAATGATCTTTGTCGGATCTGCACCCTTGAATTTTCGCAACCCTGTGATTCCAGTTTTATAGGAACCGGAGGCATAGGCCCCGTCCTTGCCCATCAAATCCCAACCATGACAAGATTTACAGCGATATGTCGCATTTCCCTTTTTCTTGGTGTTTGAAGCTGGCCATGCAGGATGGGTGTCTTTCGGTTTTTCCGCCTTGATCACGGCAAACCACTTGTCATAAAGAAGGCCGCCCCGGGCGATAGACGATTGCAATTCAGCTGACAGCACCGGAGAAGACATAAATACGACCCCGCCAACCAAAACCGCGCCAGCTACACAAAACATTACTGATTTACCCAGCGCCTTTTTAATCAAGCTTCCCATGACAAACCTCCTATAAGAACAAATACATTCCAGTCTTTCGAGTTTTTTTTAATTCCATGAAATATACTTGTTAGCAGGCCACCTACACATTGATGTCAATCAATTTCAGGTCAAACACCTGACCGACTTGGCTTTTTTGGCCCCCGATTTGTTTTTGTCTGCTTTTGTTGACCGATCAATGCAGCCGTGAGATAGTGCGCCTGTTAAATCTGAATATTCTCAGATGACCGTTGTGGGAGAGAACAGGCCGAAATCGCCTGTCGCCGAAGGAGCAACCGCCCCGGAAACTCTCAGGCAGCCGGACCGCAACGGGATGAGGCTCTGGAAAGCGAGCCGGGTTGAACTGAAACCCGTCTCCACCGAAGATGTAAGCTGGTCGTCATGTGTGATGACCAAGTGAATCTTTCAGGTTCCACGACAGAGGGGGCACCCTTCGATCTGGGTTGGCGGCTTAAAAAGCTGCTATGATCAGAAGGGCTGCTGAAATCTGTTGTATAGGGGCGAAATCATGAGCGATCCTTCGACTACTCTACTAAATACACCGCTTGATGCGCTGCATCGGGAACTTGACGCCAAAATGGTGCCGTTCGCCGGATACGATA
The DNA here is from genome assembly GCA_021775105.1 of Rhodospirillales bacterium. Classification (GTDB taxonomy): domain Bacteria; phylum Pseudomonadota; class Alphaproteobacteria; order Rhodospirillales; family Casp-alpha2; genus JAJFIJ01. The sequence continues at coordinate 29,711 of JAJFIJ010000087.1, forward strand.
TGCCGGTCCAGTATCCATTAGGCGTCCTCAAGGAACACGAACAGACACGCGCCCGCGCCGGCCTGTTTGATGTCTCACACATGGGTCAGGCCTACCTCAAGGGTAGCGAAGCCATTGCCGCCATCGAAACGCTGGTGCCAGGGGACATAGACGGCCTCGCCGGTGATGGCGTTCGTTATACGCTGCTGACCAATGATCGTGGCGGCATTATCGATGATCTGATGGTTTCCAAATTCGATGGCGATCTGTTTCTGGTCTTCAATGCGGCCTGCAAGGAGCAGGATATCGCCCACATCACGGCCGGTGTCGGAGATCGCGCCAAACTTGAGGTTATTGAAGACAGGGCATTGATCGCCTTGCAGGGTCCGGTCGCCGCCGATGTCCTCGCCCGTTTTATCCCGGCTGCCCGCCATATGAGTTTCATGACCATTGCCAGACTGCATTGGGGGGACGTCGAATGTATCATCACGCGCTCCGGTTATACTGGTGAAGACGGATACGAGATATCCATTCCGGCCGGAGACGCAGAAAACATCTGTCGCCTGTTATTGGGCGAGGAAGAAGTTGAGGCCTGCGGCCTGGGGGCACGGGATTCACTCCGGCTTGAGGCCGGTCTCTGTCTCTATGGCAACGACATTGATCAGAATACAACGCCGATTGAAGCGGGTCTGACCTGGGTTGTTGGCAAGCGGCGCCGGGAAGACAGGGGGTTTCCGGGTGCCGACATCATTGTTCAGCAAATCGCCGACAAGTCGGCCAAAAAGCGTGTCGGCATCCGCCCCGATGGTCGCGCGCCTGCCCGCGCTGGCACGGAAATCACGGATGCAGACGGAAATGTTGTCGGTATAATCACCAGCGGCGGGTTTGGCCCAACCGCAGGCGGTCCGGTCGCCATGGGGTATGTGCCGACAGATATGGCGGCACCGGATACAGAGATTGGTTTGTCTGTGCGGGGCAAAATTCTGCCCGCAAGGATTGCCAAAATGCCTATTGTTCCACATCGCTATCACAAAGACTAAAGCTAGGGAGACCAGAAAATGAGCACCAAATACACCGAAGACCATGAATGGATCACCGTTGACGGGGATGTTGCCACCGTCGGCATCACCGATTATGCGCAAAAGGCACTCGGCGACATCGTTTTTGTTGAAACCCCGGAAGTTGGCGATGAAGTTTCCGCAGGCGACGAAGCTGGCGTTGTCGAATCCGTCAAGGCAGCCAGTGAAATCTATATCCCGCTATCGGGTGAAATTGTTGCCGCCAACGAAGATCTGGAAGACGAGCCATCGAAAGTCAACACCGACCCGACGACCGAGGGCTGGATGTTCAAGATCAAATTGTCCGACACCAGTGAACTGGACGGGTTGATGGATGAAGACGCTTACAAAGCACATCTGGAGGGTCTCGAATAATGACTGCGCCGACTTTAAGCGAGCTCGAACATCGCGACGATTTCATCCGGCGCCATATCGGACCGGGTGAGCCGCAGATCAAGGAGATGCTGGACGGGCTAGGCCTCGATTCTCTCGACGCCCTGATCGACAAAACAGTACCGGCCAACATCCGCACCGATGAGCCCCTGAAGATCGGCAAAAACATGACGGAGCGCGGGACGATTTCGTATCTGCGCAAAATGGCAGGACGCAATCAGGTTTTCGTTTCAATGATCGGGATGGGCTATTACGGCACCAAACTTCCGAGTGTTATTCTGCGGAATGTTCTGGAAAACCCCGGTTGGTATACCGCCTACACGCCTTATCAGGCGGAGGTCAGTCAGGGTCGCCTGGAAGCCTTGCTGAACTACCAGCAGATGGTTATCGACCTGACCGGCATGGAGATGGCCAATGCGTCGCTTCTGGATGAAGGCACGGCGGCGGCAGAAGCCATGGCAATGTCCAATCGCATATCAAAATCCAAGAGCGCACAGTTCTTCATTGATCAAGATACCCACCCGCAGACCATTGATGTGATCATGACCCGCGCCAAAACACTTGGTTTTGACATTATCGTCGGAAATGCGGAAACGGACTTTGCCGAGCATGACTGTTTTGGTCTCCTGCTCCAGTATCCGGGTTCCAGCGGCGCTATCCGCGATATCCGTCCGGTCATTGAGGCCGCCAAGGAAAAGAAAGTCATTGTCACGGTGGCATCTGATTTGCTGGCGCTCTGCATGCTGACTCCGCCCGGTGAAATGGGCGCAGATATCGTTGTTGGCAATTCCCAGCGGTTCGGTGTGCCCATGGGGTATGGCGGTCCGCACGCTGCTTTCTTTGCGACCAGTGAAAAACACAAACGCTCAATGCCAGGTCGTATCATCGGTGTTTCTGTCGATTCGGCAGGGAACCCGGCGCTCCGCATGGCATTGCAAACCCGCGAGCAGCACATTCGCCGGGACAAGGCGACCTCAAACATCTGCACCGCACAGGTTCTGCTTGCCGTCATTGCCGGACTGTATGCGACTTATCATGGACCGGATGGCCTCAAACGGATCGCCGAAAAAGTCCATCGGATGACACAAATTCTGGCGGAAGGGCTTGGGCGACTGGGGTTCAAGGTGGTTAATGATGCGTTCTTCGATACTCTTACTGTGCACGTTCCGGGGCAAGCCAACCGAATAGCTGCCCGGGCCAGAGAATCACGGATTAACCTGAGAGTGATTGACAATGATCACCTTGGAATCTCCTTTGATGAAACCTCCCGGCGCAGAAACCTTTCCGCACTTTGGAATGTTTTTGCGACTAACGCAGACAAGGAATTCAATATCACCGAAATCGACGGTGAGGTTGAAGAATGTATCCCGACGGACCTTCAACGCTCCAGCGAATTCATGACCCATCCCGTATTCGCCATGTATCATTCCGAAACAGAAATGATGCGTTATTTACGCTGGTTGGCGTCCAAGGATATTGCCCTGGATCGGGCCATGATCCCGCTTGGCTCCTGCACCATGAAGCTGAATTCGGCAACCGAGATGATTCCGGTGACATGGCGGGAGTTTGGCGCTATTCACCCGTTTGCACCTTTGGAACAGACGCAAGGTTACCAGCAGCTTTTCGAAGAACTCGAACAAATGCTCTGTGAAGCGACGGGTTTTGCCGCCGTATCGCTGCAACCCAACGCCGGATCACAGGGCGAATATGCAGGCCTGCTGACAATCGCCAAATACCATGCAAACCGTGGTGAAGGTCATCGCAATATCTGCCTGATTCCGGCCAGTGCGCATGGCACCAATCCGGCAAGCGCGGCGATGGCAGGTATGAAAGTGATCGTCACAGAATGTGATGACAAGGGCAACGTCGATGTTGCCGACCTGAAAGCGCGAGCGGAAGAACACAAAGACAATCTTGCTGCCCTGATGATCACCTACCCGTCCACCCATGGCGTGTTTGAGGAAGCGATCATCGAGATCTGCGACATCATTCATGACAACGGCGGGCAGGTTTACATGGATGGAGCCAACCTGAACGCGATGATTGGCCTTTGCCGTCCGGGGACGTTCGGACCGGATGTGTCGCATATGAACTTGCACAAAACTTTCTGCATTCCGCACGGAGGTGGTGGACCGGGTATTGGACCGATTGGTGTCGGTGCTCACCTGGCACCCTATCTTCCGGACAGTTCCCTGGTCGATGGCGTCAATCCGGCGGCCAGAGGCGGCGAAACAATCGGTTCCGTATCTGCGGCCCCCTGGGGTTCAGCCAGTATCCTGCCAATTTCATGGGCCTATATGTTCATGATGGGCGGCAGCGGCCTGAAGAAGGCGACTGAGGTAGCGATCCTGAGTGCCAACTACATCGCTCATCGTCTGGATCCGCATTTTCCGGTTCTGTATACCGGCAAACAGGGTATGGTCGCGCACGAGTGCATCGTCGATTTACGTCCAATCAAGGAATCGTGTGGCATTTCTGTGGATGACGTCGCCAAGCGTCTGGTCGACTACGGCTTCCACGCACCGACCATGTCGTTTCCGGTTGTCGACACCCTGATGATCGAGCCGACCGAGTCGGAAACCAAGCGCGAGCTCGACCGTTTCTGCGATGCGATGATTGCCATTCGTGAGGAAATTCGTGAAGTCGAAGAAGGCAAGGCGGATACAGAGAATAATGTTCTGGTCAATGCGCCGCACACCCATCACCTGCTTCTGGAAGGTGACTGGGATCGGCCCTATTCGAAAGAACGCGCCTTCTTCCCGCTACCGGGACTGCGCGAAGACAAATTCTGGCCGCCGGTCGGACGTGTCGACAACGTCTACGGTGACCGCAACCTGATCTGTAGCTGCCCGTCAATCGAAGACTATCGCCACGCCGCTGAGTAGATTATTCCCGCACTCACTCCGTAATTGGGGTGGGTGCGGTATTATTGATAATTATGGATTCTCTGAATCGTAGGCATTTTCAGTATCAGGGCAGAGTTGCGTTTTGGCGATTCTGGCGCTGGATGTTCGTGGGAAATCATCAACCTGGACCCAGTAACGCGGCTGACTTCGCCGAGGCAAGGTTTGCGCCACCCATGCTACGAGGGCTGGAAGATCGGTGTTGGCACTGCGGATAAAGACCAAAATGTCCTCTTCCCCAATTGTCGCCGGGACAGCAATTGCCGCGCATTCAGCGATATCGGGATGAGCCATCAGTGCCGTCTCAATCTCCCAAGCCGATATGATCTCACCGCGGCGGCGGATAGCATCTTTGTGGCGACCAACAAAGAAAAACCCAGCCTTCCCGTCACCACGGGCGAGGTCGCCGGTATAGAGTGCACCATCACGCAGAAGCGCCGCCGTCGCTTCTGGATTGCCCAAATAACCCGGTGTTAACAGGCCATCAACCTTGGGGTTAATGACGATTTCTCCGACCTCCCCCGCAGGAATTTCAATTCCATCTTCGTTAACAAGCGAAATATTGAACCAGGGCATCGGCTTACCAATAGATCCCACATGCCCTTCGAGATTGAGCGTGGCAAAACTCGATGCCTCCGTCAGTCCATAGACTTCTCTGAGCGGTATACCGAACCGGTCTTCGAAGGCGCGCCAGACATCAGGTCGTGCACCTGCACCAAATCCCAGTTTTATGGCGTGCCCGCTATCCAGCGGATTGGTCGGTTGCGACAAAAGAATTTCCAGAACACCGCCGAGATAATGCAGTTTGGTGATCTCATGCTCTCGCACTTGTTGCCAAAATCGCGAGACGCTGAAACGCGAGACAATGAAAAGCCGCACGGGCAGCAGCAAGGCGAGGATAATCATCTGGCTACCGCCCACATGATAGAGCGGTTCCCACAAGAGAAAGCGGTCTCCTGCAGCAACATCTGCGGCATGCGCGGCTCCCCAGGCAGAGGCCATCAACATGCGTTCGGTGACCAGCGTTCCCTTGGGCGGCCCGGTCGTTCCGGAGGTAAAGACAATGGCCCGAACATCATCGGGGAAGCCTTTAGAAGAGGGGAGATCGACCCCGAAATCGGAAATCATATCCACCAGACGCGATGTCTGTTGATCGAATAAAATGAGGCGATCTTCACTGTCGAGGATGGCCGCGAATTCGGGCACGGCGATAATCAATTTCGGATTGACCGTCACCAGCATATGATCGAGAGATGGTCCCCGCTGATCTGGCGAAATTGCTGCCCAGATGGCACCGAGACGAGAAAGGGCCAGCAGCAGAATGACGTGGTCAATGCTGTTTGGCAGCATAGTCATAACTCTGGAGCTGCGGCCAATACCCCGGTTCGTCAATCTGCCAGCCAGTTTTTCCGATGCTTCTTTTAACTGTAGGAACGTCCAGTCGACCCCCGACTCGGTGATTACAGGTCTATTGCCTGCGTTCATTGAGCAATTCTCAAGCGCCGCCCAAATCGTTGTTTCCGGAATGGTATCGGCGTGCATCAAGCGCCGCCCTTTTGTGGTGATCCTTTTTTACTGTCAAGGAACCTCTGGCTCTCCGCTGCGGCTTCTCCGCTGGCAAACGACAGCGCATGATAGCGGACAGCGGCGTCCATGACGTCATCCAACCCGGGCTCCAGGACTTCCCAGAAGCGACGTTTGATCAGGGCCATGGCAATCGGGGGTTTACGGGCCAGGTCTTTGGCCATTTCAATAGCCTGCGGCAACACCTCCGCTTCCGGGACGAGATGATGAATAAGCCCCAGTTTTTCAGCTTCATCAGCACCAAGAAGACGGCCCGTGAGGGTGAGTTCAATCGTCCGTGACATCCCAAGCATCTCGCGCATGATCCACGGGCCGGTTATTGAGGCCAGACCGGAATTAATTTCCGGCTGACCCATTCGCACGCCCGCATGACCGACCCGAATATCGGTCAACAGGGCGAACTGAAAGGCTGAACCAGCTGCGGTTCCGTTCAGCGCCGCAACGACAGGAATTTCAAGCGAACGCACAGCTTTATAGAGTCGACGAAAAGAATCAATCCAGCTTTCAGCCATCTCATGGGTGAAATTTTCGGCTTCATTGAGGTCCTGCCCGGCGCAGAAAGCGCGCTCGCCAGCACCCGTAATCACCAGAGCCTTAACGTCACTATCACTGCGGGCACAGGAGAGCGCATGGATCACTTCTTCGCGCATATCCATGGTCCAGGCATTCAGAACCTTTGGTCGATTAAGAGTAAGCAAGGCCACAGAGGCATCAATTTCGTAGAGAATATTCACATAACTCAGCAACGCGCTCATGTCGACTCTCCTGCAACTGATCGTCCAATCCGCCCTGATTCGCAGGCGGTTCTCACTATCAGACTGGGTTGATTAATGCGGCGTCGTTGACTGGACCTTAACGGCCCCGGTCAAGTCTTGTCCATAGGTGACCCGGAATATAACCCACCTGCAGCTTCAGATTTGACCATCATATTTCCTCCCGTGCCGAACTTAGGCTACTGTAACCTTTCACACGCACATTATCAGCAGGAAATATGGTCTATATCCGCAATCACTGGCGAGGCGATCAACCGCTGTTGTGGTCGTTGTGGATTAATCTTGTACTTATCCGGGTGGTGGTCCTGTACGCTGATCGTTACACTCTTCCTCCCTACATAATCGAGCGGGCGGATGCCGTTCTGGCGACGGTTATTTTCGGCGTAATCAGTCATATTGTTGTTTACCTGTGGCAAATCACAGGCCTGCTCAGGTCCTGCGAACGTCAGGCAACCGGCATTAATTCAGGGGTCTGGGTCTGGATATCCTACATCGCACTTATCACCAGTCTTGTTTTTACCCTGCTCAGCATGTTTGGCGCCTATCAGTCATTGACCGAAGATAAATTCAGGGTCGATGATCCACTCGCTCTTGAGCATGCCCGTGAAAAACAGTATTCGCTGAGCCTGAATCCCGATGGCAGCCTCATCCATATCAGGGGAATTCTCGCCCTTGGCATGACCGGCAAACTGAGATTGTTGCTGGCTCAAAATCCGCAAGTCAAAGGCATTGTCCTGCAAAGTGAGGGCGGACAGGTTTATGAAGGTCGAGGCACCGCCAATCTGATCAAGCAGCACAAACTGACCACCTATGTATACGGCGTCTGCAAATCCGCCTGCGCGACGGCCTTTATTGGCGGTGCCCGACGTGTCATCGGACCGGATGCGAAACTCGGGTTTCACGAATACGGTCTGGAACTGAGGTTCCCTATTCCCCTGTTCGATCTGAAAGGCGAACAGGAAAAGGACATCTCATTCTATCGCCAACAGAAAATAGCGGAAGAATTCCTCACCAGGGTTTTCAATTCCCCGCACAAGGATATCTGGTTCCCGAACCACAACGAACTGTTGGAAGCCGGCGTCATTCACCATATTGTCGGTAAATAATCAGCACGAGGACCCCTTTTGGATCAGCTAATTGACTTACTTATTGGTGAAGCCGGTCTGCAACTCGGCGGTTTTTTTCTGCTTTGTGGCGTGTCGTTTCTGGGCAGCTTCCTGACTGCTTCACTGGGTATTGGCGGCGGTGTTCTGGTGCTGGCAACGATGGCACAAATTTTACCGCCAGCCGTGCTGATCCCCATTCATGGCGTCGTCCAACTGGGGTCCAACGTTGGTCGTGCGACCCTGATGCGACGCAATATCCTGACCAGCATTATCCCGGCCTTTCTGATCGGCACCATACTCGGCGCCCTTTTGGGTGCCAAACTGGTGTTTTCATTGCCGACAGCCCTGCTGCAAACTGTTCTTGCGGTGTTTATCCTTTACGCTGTCTGGGCACCTAAATTCAAAGCATCCAGCCCGGGTAAACCGACCTTCTTCACCGTCGGCTTCGCGGCGACACTGATCACAATGTTTGTTGGTGCCACAGGACCACTGGTTGCCCCTTTCGTCGGCGCCGCCTGCCCGGAACGTCAGCAGGTCGTTGCCACACATGCCACCCTGATGACTGTCCAGCACGGCTTCAAAATTATCGCCTTCGGCACGCTTGGTTTTGCCTTTGGTCCCTACATTCCCCTGCTGGTCGGATTGATTGCATTTGGCTTTGCTGGAACGTGGTGTGGCAAGCATATATTGCTGAGGGTGCCCGAAGAAACCTTTCGCACCGGTCTCAAAATTATCCTGACGCTACTTGCCTTTCGGCTGTTTTATGGCGCGGCGCAAAGTTATTCGAGCTGAATTTCACAACATGACGCAGTAAGTGTGGATATCGATTTCAAGGTCATTTCATTATATAAATTTTGCTGGAAAAAATATGTATTATGGGTAGCCTCTGTTATCGGTCCCTGAGGCAGATATCACCTGCCCTCCAGAATTTTTGGAATGAAAATTGTCTAACATCCGAGACGAAGATCGCGATGCCCTTCACATTCTGCCTCTGGGCATGATGCCGATTGAAACTCTGTCTTTGAAGCAAGCCCGGCTTATCAAGAATGTTCATCTGGAAGCAGTGATCGAGATTTTTTCTGATGCCAAGGCCGGTAGTGGACAACTTGATATTGAACAACTTCCCAATCAGTATGGCTGGTCATTCCGTCCTCCCCATCCGGATCTGGTTCTGCTCAGAAAACTGGCTCCGCTGAACAGTTACGATATCTACAGTCTGCGAATATTGTTTCGTGAACACAAGATTCCGATCAACGATATTGCCGAGTTGAAACTGTCGAACGACAAGGTTGAAGAGCTTACGGAATACATGAAGAAATTCACTTATCCGTTGATCGAGAGTATTTATGGCGGCGAAGCCGGGTCAATCGGAAGCTTCGATGATGTGCTAAAACTGTTTCGCGATCCGGATGTAAACAAGGTACGTGATCGGCTCAACAATCTGGCCGGAACGATGATGATCAAGGTTGAGGATCTGCCAAGGTTTCTTGAAGATTATGGCGATGTCTTTCTGTCGTTGTCCTATTTCAGAAAATGCATGGAAGATCTGGAACCGCTGGTCGAGGACTTTCTGGATTCCGTAGACGAACTTGGGCAAAACTCGCAATTGCGTCAGCGCCCCGGCCTGATGGAAACATGCCGGGAAATTCAGTCGACCGTCAACAACCTGATGATGGCGATCAGCGGTCGCTTCGAAACCTTTGATAAGTATACCAGCGACATGTGGGACGATCCGAGCGCTGAGCGATTCCAGCAGGTCAAACGATTTATCGAGAACTACCACACGACAATCGGTGGCAGTCTCTGTTCGATCGGCGTCAAAATGCGGGCCTGGGCCGAAGCTTTCCCCAACCCCAACGCCGGCGGTCCGGCCAAACGGGTTGACTTCATCATGTCGGAAATGCGTCAGGGTATTGATATTCTTAAACAGATTGAAGCCAACGCCCCGAAAATCGACCGAATGGGATAAGCCGGACGAAGCCTATTGCCCGTCCTTCATGGCAAACGGATTCAGTTTTCCGCGGTAATAGGTCATCGGCGCACGCGCGCAATCGCTCATCTGGATATCAATGATACGGCCAATGATGATCGCGTGATCGCCGCCGTGAAATTCTTCCGTGCGTTCGCATTCGAGAGCCACCAGGTAGTCATCCAGCATAGGCGTACCACGCACACTCGGTGTCCAGGCGATCCCGCTGGCCTTGTCGTCGCCGGATCTGGCAAAGGCCATAGCCGTGTCTTCCTGAGATTCGGCGAGGATATGAACAGCGAAATATGGCGATGCGTTAAACGCCGCACGTGAGGCTGACTTTTCCCCGACACAGACGAGAACCAGCGGCGGGTCCATCGACAACGATGAAAAGGCACTGGCCGTCAGACCGGCAATGCCTTCAGTCCCGACGGGTGCGGTGACAACGGTGACGCCACTGGCAAACCGCCCGAGTGCGTCTCTGTATAAAGCTTGATCAACCATAATATTTTCTACCGCATTACAAATGGATCGGCCATAGGCTGATCGGAAGTATTGATCCAGACCGATTTCGTCCGGGTATAATCCTCAATCGCCTGTACCCCGCTTTCGCGCCCATAACCACTGTGCTTGAAACCGCCAAACGGAGCCATCGGCGAAATGACCCGATAGGTATTGATCCAGACAATTCCAGAGTGCACCTTTTCTGAAACCCGTATGGCACGCGCCACATCACGGGTAAACACCCCGGCCCCGAGACCATAACTGGTATCATTGGCAAGGCGCAGCGCTTCGGCCTCATCTTCGAACTTCAGCACACTCATGACCGGACCAAACATTTCATCGCGAACAGTTGCCAGATCGGCATGGTCACAGATAACGATTGTCGGCTCGAAATACCAACCGTCCATTCCATCAGGGCGCTTGCCGCCATGAACCAGTCGACCGCCATTGGTCACGGTATCAGCCACCGCAGTCTCAATCTTCAGAACTTGTGCTTCCGTCGCCAATGGCCCCATCTGGGTATCATCCCCAAGCGGGTCTCCAATCCGTATCTTTGCCGCCCGTTCGGTCAACTGCTCGACAACCCGGTCATGGATGCCAGCCTGCAACATCACTCTGGACCCCGCCACACAACTTTGACCGCTGGCCCCGAAGTTCCCGGCGATGATCCCGTTTACGGCGCTTTCAAGATCGGCGTCATCAAATACCATGATCGGCGATTTGCCGCCCAGTTCGAGTGTCACCACAGCGAAGTTTTCTGCCGAATTCCGTACCACGTGGCGGGCGGCTTCAGGACCGCCGGTAAAGGCGATCCGGGCAACATCCGGGTGCGATGTCAGTGCCCGTCCGCAGGGTTCGCCAAACCCGGTGATGACATTGACAACGCCGGGCGGAAATCCGGCGTCTTCAATCAATCGGGCAAATTCAAGCATCGGTGCGGATCCGCCTTCCGAAGCTTTCAGGACAACCGTATTGCCTGCTGCCAGCGCCGGTCCGAGCTTGGTCGCGGTCAGAAACATTTGCGCATTCCAGGGCACGATGGCGGCAACGACGCCGATTGGTTCGCGCCGGGTGTGGACATGCATACCCGGCTTGTCGATGGGTAATGTGGCACCTTCAATTTTGTCGGCAAGACCGGCAAAATAGCGGTAGTAATCGGCAATATAGAGGGCCTGACTTTGCGTTTCTTTCGCAAGTTTCCCGGAATCCATCGTTTCAACGGCACCAAGGTCTGCGGAACGTTCGGCCAGCAGATCGGCCAGACGGCAGAGAAGTTTACCCCGTGCTGTGGCCGTCATTTCCGCCCATTCACCTTCCTTCAGTGCGCGGTCCGCCGCCTTGACGGCCCGGTCGACGTCGGCTTCTGACGCCAGCGGCATCAACGCCCAGGGTTTTGCCGTTGCCGGGTTCAGGCTTTCGAAGGTGGCGCCATTTTCCGCGTCCGTCCACGCGCCATCGATATACATCTGATATTGTTTCATTGCAGCCATAACGGCCTCTCTATGTCTTGATTTTTCTATTCGGGACAGTGTCTGAGCCGATAATATCTGTCAGCACGCGATTGACCTGCCGGGCACCTTCAACCGGTGCCATGTGGCGAAGACCGGGTAATACTTCAACCTCTGCGCCATTGATCGCATCAGCCAGGGCGCGGGCCATTTCCGGTGAAGATCCTGTATCCAGTTCGCCGGTCATCACCAGGGCCGGACAGTCAATCGCCAGCGTTTCTTCCGGATCGGTGGCCGTTGCAAACACCTTGTAGGCTTTCAGGTAACCGTGCAGATCATTGCGCCGCAAACGATCCCTGACCTGACCGATAACATCCGGATTGGCATCCGCATATTCAGGCAAAAACCAGCGCTCTATCGCCGCATCAATGCCTTCTTCCAGCGCCCCGGACTGGGCGGCCTGATAGCGGGCAAGTACAGCGGCCTGCTGCTCTGGTGAACGCCGGAACACGGTGTTCATAAGAACCAGTTTTGAGATCATTTCCGGGTGCCGGGCAGCGAATTCACGGGCCACCAGTCCACCCATGGAAAACCCGACAATCGTCGCCCGCTTCAGATTGAGGTTCATCATCAATTGATGAAGCTGGCGGACGAAGTCACCCAATTGCCGTTCTTCCGGCGGATGCGCGCTTTGTCCGTGACCCAGCATATCGTAAGTGACGACCTGAAACCGGTCCCTGAGACCTACAACCTGCTGGTCCCACATGTTATGATCAAGGCCGACACCGTGAATCAGGATCACGGCCTCGCCCTCTCCTTCAGATGCAAACCAGGTCCCGCCATGAACATGATCACGAAGACGCGACGCTTCAGTCGCGACGCCTGAGATGATCATGATCCTATCCCGCCAACTTCATGCCATCTGAGGCAAAGCGTGGCATCACCTGTTCGGTGAACATGTGCACACTTTTCATCACGTCGTCATGCGGCACGCCCGGGAAGTTCGACCAGACTTGCAGGTTTTGCAGGTTCAGCTCGTCACGCAGTTCCTCGATTTTGCCAGCCACATAATCCGGCGTTCCGAACAGAAGATTACGCGGATGCAGGAAATCATAGGTCAAAAGGTCAAGCTTGCCCGGAGTTTCCGGCAGTTCCTCGCCCGGGTCCATGTGATTGCCCAAACCACGCCAGTGCGCAATCCAGCGAAGATAGGTGAGAATGCCCTCGCCTGCTTTTTCCTCGGCTTCATCCATACTGTCAGCAACGAACATATCGCGGACCAGACAGATACCCTCGCCTAATGGAACATCGCGGCCTTCGGCTTCCGATTTGGCCTTCTGATAGACCTCAAAGCGCTGTTTCAGCGCCTTGACGGTGGGAATCCACATGATGGTGTTAAGCCCGTTGCGCGCCGCCCAGTCAATCGACATGTGCCCGTCGACAACCTGCCAGAGCGGCGGATGCGGTGTCTGTAGGGGGCGTGGCACCAGCCCGATCTGTTTGAGCTCATTGGTTTTCGTATTTACCAGTTCCGGTGTCGGCGGACTCATGTCGTGTTGCCAGGTAAAACCCGGAGCAGGGTACGTGTAAAACTCGCCCTGGTGACTGAACAGCTCCTGCGTCCAGGCTTTCTTCATGATTTGCAGGGATTCGTCGAACAGCCGGAAGTTTTTGCCCTGATCTTTCAAATCGGCATCGACGTTCATGTGGATGGCTTCGCGTCCATAAACACCTCGCCCGAGGCCAACCTCTATCCGTCCGCCGGACATCTGGTCCAGCATTGCGATATCTTCCGCAACCCGAAGCGGATTCCAGAAGGTGATGATATTGGCCGCCTGCCCGATCCGAATATCCTTTGTTCGGGCCGCGATATCAGCACTCATCATCAGGGGATTGGGGCAGGCATCCATGCCTTCATGATTTAAGTGGTGTTCGGTGAACCAGATTGAATTCCATCCGGTTTGATCGCAATAACGAGCAATGTCGCGGGTCTCATCGAGAACCTGCGTATAGGGTTTGTGGGTTGTATTGGTTAGATTACAAAAATAGCCGAATTTCATGATGTCCTCCGTTGTCAGAAACAAACCAGGACACACACCGTTTAGACTCACTGCCTGTGGACTTGAGTACTGGTCGGCAAGACCAGATACCCCCATCTATCATTGAGTCGATTCAGAAATCAAGTAATTTTAAAGTGCAGCTCCAGAGCGCAGGTATTAACGAGGGGAAGAAAAATGCTAAACAGGGATGTGGTCAAGGCCGTCATTTTCGATACTTTTGGTACCGTTGTCGACTGGCGATCATCAGTAGCGGCGGAAGGAAAATCTGCGGCCCATTCCAACGGGCTCACTGAATTTGACGGCGATGCCTTCGCCGATGCCTGGCGAGCCGGTTACGCTCCGAAGATGAAAGAAGTTCGCGATGGAAAACGACCGTGGACAACCAACGATGTTCTGCATCGCGAACGGCTGGATGACATCGTCGCCGATTTCAATCTGGAAGAACTGGATGAAATCGCGCGCAGTGAGTTGAACCGGGCCTGGCATCGGTTAACTCCGTGGCCGGACTCCGTACCGGGCCTCCATCGCCTGAAAAAGCGTTATATTATCTCGACATTTTCCAATGGCAGTTTCGGCCTGTTGGTCAATATGGCAAAATACAGCGGTTTACCTTGGGATGGTATTCTAAACTCCGATATGTTCCGCGCCTTTAAACCGGCAAAAGAATGTTACCTCGGAGCAATTGAACTGCTTGGTGGCGATCCGACGTCAGTGATGTTGTGCGCGGCCCATAATGACGATCTGTCACATGCGCGGAAACACGGTATGCAAACGGCGTTTGTGAACCGGCCTCTTGAACATGGCCCCCAGCAGACAACGGACCTGAAGGCCGAACAGGATTGGGAAATCATTGCATCAAGTATTGAGGAAATTGCCGACCGAATGGGCTGTTAAAACATCCCATCGCCGTCATCAAAGCCGTCTTCGTCATCGCCGAACAGATTTTCGACATAGCTGAATTCTTTACGGAACCCCCGTCTGGAACGAAGTTTTTCCTGGGCGCCTTCGGGGAAATCGGTAAACATGATGACATTTTTGTCGATCAGAATATCGACCAAATCCTCCATGACGCGAGACAACGCCAAATCGGACTGGACCCAGTCGTCTTGTTTCAGGACAGAGGGGATATTCTTCTGGATAAAGGCCAGCAAGGTTGGATCGTTGGGCTCGACCTCTTCCGCTCCATCTATATGATCTTCGTAAACGGCGAGGATATTCCCTTCCCCATCGCGATGTACAAACGGCATGTCGGATTCTCACAACTGTTCCTGCAGATACCACAGTTTACCCGACCCTAACCAGAGAAGGGAAATAAATACCACCGGCCACCCATATTATACTGCCTCCCCAAAACATGGTTAATGATTGTTAACCAGCTTTCTTAAATTCCCGTTCATCACTGCCGCGTAAGTTGGGAGTTCGTGCGGCCTTTGGGCGCGCCGGGAATTTAGGGGGAGAAAATCATGAACCTGAAAAAACATCTCTATACGTTGGCCTGCACAGTTGTTGCCGCCGGAGCAGCCGGAACCGCACAGGCAGGCGATACAACACAAGCGAATTGGTTCAAAGTGCTAGATTGGGATGCAGATGGCAGTGTGTCGCTGGTTGAACTCCAGGCGGCCCGCAATACCCGCTTTTTCAATCTGGATGGCAACAAAGATTATAGGCTGTCCCGCCAGGAAACTTCCCGCAATGCCGACTGGAAAAGCCGATTCGACCGCCTTGATGCGAATGAAGACGGGCACATTTCACTGGCTGAGTTTGAAACAAAGGGGCGCACACGCTTTCAGGCAATTGACGAAAATCGCGATGGCCAGATTACACCTCACGAGGCGCTCGCCTTTCAACGCAAGGTTCGGCGGCACTGGGAACAGAATCTGAAAGCGCGTAAATCCAGTTAATTTTGTTTTCGCGCCAGCAACACAAAAACTAGCCCGACAACCAGAACCAATGACGCCAGGGCGAAGGCCGTCGTATAACTTCCAACACCTGAATAAATAGCGGTGAAGACCGCCGGGCCAACAACCACGCCAAAGAAAGTCACAAACAGTGCCGCGCCGGTGGCACTGCCGATCAGATGCGATGGTGCCAGTCTTGCGACTTCTGCAAGATAGACCCCGTTCCAGCCAACGGCAGTAAACCCGAACATCGCAAGCACGGCATAAACCTGAAGATCCGGCGTTTGCGGGTTTAGAAAACTGGTTAGCATAGCGGCGGTGATAGTGATCAGGGTTATCGCCGTCAGAACCTTGTTACCATCCCGAAGGCGATCCGCCGC
This sequence comes from Rhodospirillales bacterium, assembly GCA_021775105.1. Classification (GTDB taxonomy): domain Bacteria; phylum Pseudomonadota; class Alphaproteobacteria; order Rhodospirillales; family Casp-alpha2; genus JAJFIJ01. Next base: position 45,766 of record JAJFIJ010000087.1, read on the forward strand.
CCATCCCCAGAAAACGCGGCCACTGGCTCCGGCAACCTGAAGCACGGCCAGGACAATTCCTGCCTCAATCAGCGTAAACTCAACGTCCGTTACCAGCATTGTCACGGCAAATGTCGTCAGACTGACCTGCATGGCGGAAAACGCGAACGATCCCAGCGAAATCAACCTGAGCCCCCGGTGCGCCCAAACCATGCGTACATCGCGAAGGGGGGCAGCAGTGAATTCAACATCCGGATCACGCTCCTGGTCCCATGATGGTCTTAACGACTGGATCAGAACCATTAGCGTTACGGTCACGGTCGCGCCGGCCAACAGTGCAGCCTGCCAGCCAAATTCGACTGCAATGGTCGGCGCAAACAGGCCGGCGGCGATTCCACCCAGAGGCACACCCGTCTGCTTGATCGAAAAGATCAAATTGCGGTTCGCTGGTGCCGTTACTTTCATCAACATATGGGCAGCGGGTGGATTGGTCAGGCCATATCCAAGACCGATCAACAGCGCACCAATCGCGATCGCGCTCAGCAGGGGGGCTGCTGTCAGAGCACAGCCCGAGGCGGCAAAGGCAAGGGCTATCTGTGAACAGCGAAGCGGACCGAACCGCCGGACAATAGTACCGCCCAGAACCGATGTCGCCATCGCCCCGATATAGGCGAAACTGACCTGCACCCCGATAAGTGAGGTATCCACCCCATGCGCAGTTGCCAGTTCCGGAGCGATCGTCGCGGGCAGGATAACAATCATGCTCGCCAACGCCTGGACCAGTGTCGTGATACAAACCACTGTAAGCAGGTTCAGGTTCTGATGAGGTGTGGTGTTTTCTGACATGATCATTTCAAATTTAACGAAAGAAAAGAGATGACCAATCGGTCAGGGTTTGTAAACATCACTTTTCACGAACATCAGGATGAAACCCAAGCCTTCGGGGACAGATTGACAATCAACAGCGAGGCGGAACGATGAAGCTGGTTAGCTACAATATTCAATACGGTATCGGCAAAGACGGGAATCTCAACCTTCCCCGGATCGCCGAAGAAATTGGGGATGCTGACGTTATCGCCTTGCAGGAAGTAGAGCGGTTCAATTCGGAAACCGGGATGACGGATCAGGTTGCGGAACTGTCGACGCTTTTTCCTGATCACTATGTCGTTTATGGCCCAGGCCTTGATCTTGACGCCAGCTTTCGTGATGACAACGGAAATCTGGTTAACCGACGGCGGCATTTTGGCAATATGCTGCTCTCGAAAACACCCATCCTGTCGAGCCGCAACCATCTCCTTCCCCGTTTTGGACTTGTCGAACAACTGACCCTGCAACGCTCGATGATTGAAGGCGTAATAAGCTGCGATCTTGGTCTGATCCGGTTTTACTCCGTGCATCTCGGCCATTCATCGGCGGAAGAGCGTGAGCGCCAGATCGGGTATCTGATGGATGTATTGCATGATGCACCGGATCAGGGCGGTGCCTGGTCCGGAAACAAGGCACCAGCGCACTGGAAGGCCGACGGATCAGGGGAACCCCCAATGCCACGCCCGGCTATCTTCATGGGTGATTTTAACCTGACGCCGGATTTCGGGGAGTACGAGCTGTTGGCCGGACGCTGGGATGACTGGTACGGGCGGGCGACGCCGAAGAATGGCCTGATTGACGCCTGGATCGGGTGCGGCAATATAACCGATGCGCCGGACGGCATCACCTGTCCCAGTGTCACCAAAAACCCGATGCGCATCGACTATGCCTTTGTCAGCACTGATCTGGCACCGGCGCTTAAATTCATGCGAGTCGGTCTGGATGCCGTCGGCTCAGACCATCAGCCGATTTTTATCGAAATGGGAGCGGTATAGAGCTCGCCATTCATCACGTGAGTGCTACAGGCTCTTTTGGAAATGATAACGGCGGATACCGCCGCCAACTGTCTTGTTGCTGGGCGACCCGGCGACCTCTTCACGGACAAGCTGATACCCTGCATTTCGATAAAAAGACAAGGCCTCGGACTGTACTTCAGAGGTACTGAGGTCAAGTCTCGACAAATGGTGGATGCGGCAATGATCTTCGGCAAATTGCAACATTTTCTGAGCGATCCCGCGACGACGCCAATCGGGGTCAACATACATGCGCCGAAGCTCCATGGCCTCCGGTCCTGACGGTTCCAGCCCGAACATGCCAACAACCCGAATGCCAATAACGGCAACCCAGAAAGCACCGCTCTTTTCACCATAATATTCCGAAATTCGGTCGATTTCTTCGCGTAACGCGGAAACAATATAAGCCTCAAACGCGTCTTTCAGATCGGCTGGCGCAAGCAGCCGATTGATCCTGATAAATAGCTCCCGCACTTCAGGTGCATCCGCCTCGGCGAACGGGCGAATGATGATGTGATCATTCATAAAGACGGGGCCCTCCTGATTATCCTCTGCCCGGCGCCATCATTTCATCAGCCGTTTTCATGACCTTTGAATTCATGTCATAGGCCCGCTGTGCACGGATCAGATTGGTGATTTCTTCAATCGGATTGACGTTGGAACTTTCAACAAACCCCTGAAGAATAGTCCCGCCACCATCTTCACCGGCAGCGACAATCGACGCCCCCCCTGACTGCGTCGTCGGCACATAAAGATTATCGCCGACTGCTTTCAAACCACCCTGATTGGGGAACAGCACCAGCTGTATGGTGCCAACATTGGACGGTTCCTGTTGACCTGGTATCGTTGCCAGTACAGTACCGGTTGAATTAACGGTGATGTCACGGGCATTAGTCGGCACTGTTATATTGGGCAGCACCGGGAAACCATCGTGGGTCACGATGATTCCATCCGGGCTGAGTTGGAACGTCCCGTCACGGGTAAATGCCGTTTCCCCATTGGGCAGTTGGACCTGAAAATAGCCAGCCCCCTCAACGGCAAGGTCAAGTGGATTTGCCGTTGATTTCAGGTGCCCCTGCGCTGCAATTCGATAGACCGAACTCGCCTTGACGCCAAGTCCGGTATGGACACCCCCCGGAACCGTCTCACCGGGGCTGGATGATATGCTGGCCGGCCGACTCATATTTTTGTAAATCAGATCATTGAATTCGGTTCGACGCCGCTGAAAACCGGTGGTGTTCATGTTTGCCAGATTGTTGGCCACCGTTTCCGTTCGGCGCTCCTGAGCCATCATGCCCGTCGCTGATATCTGCAAGGCTAACATTTTAAGGTCCTCAATATTCCCGTTCATTTTTTCCGTCCACCGGTCAAGCCGGGTGATCGGTCTGCCAAATGTAATGCAGAAGACGTGCCAGTTTTTTATTTGTTTATTTTCAATAACTTATGGTTACTTAATATTGCAAACAGGATAAATACCTCCTGTCATTTCGGCCTCTGGGCAGGTTTTGCCCGTTCTGTCCGCAGGTGCCAAACCGGGCTATAGTGGAATTGGAAAAATACACAGGGAGCCCAGAGCATGTTTACCCACCACAATCCGGACACTGTTATCCAACCCGCATCAAAATACAGTCAGGCCGTCGCCGCCCCGGCAACAGCGCGCTGGTTATACGTTTCAGGCCAGATCGGCCTGACCGCAGAAGGCAATCTGGCGGGCGATTCAGCGGCCCAGATGGAACAATGCTGGCACAATATTCTGGCGATTCTGGCCGATGCCGACATGGGGTCGGAAAACCTGGTCAAAATTACCGCTTACCTGACCAATGCCGAAGATATCGGCATTTACCGAGAGATCCGCGACCGCATGATAAACGGGCAGAAAACCGCTTCGACAATGGTTGTTATCAGCGCCCTCGCCCGCCCCGACCTGACGGTCGAGATTGAAGCCATCGCCGCTGGTTAAAGAGGCACGTTAACCAGAACCACTTCAGCCGTATCAACGGCCTCGATCACCAGTTGGGTTTCGTCAGAAACCATCACGCCTGCGCGTGGTGGAGCTTCGATTCCATTGACCCGAACCGTGCCTTCAGTTGGCACCAGATAGGCGCCGCGATCTTGACCGACCAGATGGGTAACCGATTGACCTTGAGCGATGATCCCCCCGGATACCGATGCATCCTGATGGATCAGAAGCGCCCCTTCGTCGCCACGGCGTCCTGATGCCAGAACAGGTAATTCACCCATAACGACATCCTGCGGAAATTTCCTCGCCTCCCAACGCGGTTTGTGGCCAGGCGCATCGGTCATAATCCATAT
>JAJFIJ010000088.1 GCA_021775105.1 Rhodospirillales bacterium
CAGTCATCTTGGCGACATGGAGACGCTTTTCAGGGATATCCCGCTCGGTGAAATGAATACTTCGATGACCATCAACGCCCCGGCGGCATGGTTGCTGGCGCTCTATATTGCCGCTGCCGAGCGTCAGGGCGTTGACAGAAAGGATCTTTCCGGGACCACCCAGAACGATGTCCTGAAAGAATATCTCTCGCGTGGCACCTATATCTTTCCTCCTGGCCCAAGCCTGAAGCTGACTTCTGACGTCATCAGCTTTACTTATCTTGAAGTACCAAAATGGAACCCGACCAACATCTGCTCATACCATTTACAGGAAGCCGGAGCGACACCGGCGCAGGAACTGGCCTATGCACTGGCGATTGCCCAGTCGGTGCTTGATCAGGTGAAGGATTCCGGGCAGGTGCCGGATACAGACTTCCCGAAAGTTGTTGGCCGCATCAGTTTTTTTGTCAATGCAGGTATTCGCTTCGTCACCGAACTCTCGAAAATGCGGGCGTTCACCGAGCTCTGGGATGAAATCTGTCAGCAGCGCTATAGCGTTGAAGACCCGAAGCTCAGGCGGTTCAGATATGGCGTACAGGTCAATTCCCTTGGCCTGACCGAACAGCAGCCGGAAAACAACGTCTACCGGATTTTACTCGAAATGCTTGCAGTGACGCTATCCAAGAGTGCTCGTGCCCGTGCCGTGCAATTGCCGGCGTGGAACGAAGCACTAGGCCTGCCTCGTCCCTGGGACCAGCAATGGTCGCTGCGCCTCCAGCAGATTGTTGCCTATGAGACCGATTTACTGGAGTTCGGCGATATCTTTGATGGATCACATGAGATTACCGCCAAGGTGAATGCGCTGAAGGAACAGGCGCGCGCCGAGCTTCAACAGATTGATGAGATGGGTGGTACCGTGCCGGCTGTCGATTACATGAAACGCAAACTGGTCGAAAGCAATGCGGCCCGCATACAGGCGATCGAGTCGGGCGATCAGGTTGTCGTCGGCGTTAACAAATTCACCGAAGCCGAACCGTCGCCGCTGGGCGCAGGTGAGGACGCCATTTTGACGGTTGATGCTTCTGCTGAAGCCGCGCAAATCAAGGGTTTGGAAAACTGGCGTGCATCGCGCGATGATCAAGCCGTGATCGGCACCCTTGATGGCCTCAAGCTGGCCGCCCGGGAAAACCGCAACGTCATGGAGCCTTCAATCCGCTGCGCCCATGCCGGCGTTACGACGGGTGAATGGGCGGGTGCGCTGAGAGAGGTTTATGGCGAATATCGTGCACCGACAGGTGTTGGCGGAGCCCGGACAACGTCTTTCGAATCCATTTCGCCCCTTCGTGAAAATGCCGCAAAAGTTGCAGGTAAACTAGGCCGCCCGATCAAGATGCTGGTTGGCAAACCAGGGCTGGACGGGCATTCAAATGGTGCCGAACAGATTGCCGTAAGGGCCAGGGACGCCGGATTTGAAGTTGTTTATGAGGGCATTCGTTTGACCCCCGCCGAGATTGTTACGGCAGCGCTTGAAGAGGGCGTTCATGTTGTCGGGCTTAGCGTTTTGTCCGGCTCCCATGTTCCGCTGGTTACAGAAGTGATGATGCGCATGAAAGAAAACGGTCTTGATGATGTGCCCGTTGTCGTCGGTGGAATTATTCCTTCCGAAGACGGTGAAATTCTGCTCAAGGCAGGGGTCGCACGTATTTATACGCCCAAAGATTACGATCTGAATGCGATTATGGGCGATATTATCAGTATTGTCGGGCAGCAAATTCCCGAAGCCGCCTGACAAATCTTATAATTGCCCAATTTCCAGTTTGCCAAATCGGTTATCGATGTCTCCTGGTCTGTGAACAATATGCCCCTCGATTTTTCATCTGGAACTCCAACGCATGCCTGAGCAAATCAAACCTGTTAAATACGGAGTCGTTAACAAACGCGACGCCACTCCTGACGATCTGGTTGAATCCGGCATCGTCAGGATCGTCGACTATTGGAATGGCCTGCGTCGCGAAAACAGCATCCCGCTATGGTCTGATTTTGACTGGATGAAGCTGCCTCTGGACCTTGTTCCGGGGATTGCGGTGTTTGATGTGATCGATAAAGGTGCGGATTTGCGTGTTCGTTTCTGGGGGACGGCAGCAGTTGAGGTGTTCAAGTTTGAACCGACAGGTAAACTGGTCTCTGAAATTGATCACGCGGGTACCATGGACAGCCTGCTCCGTGAGGCGTCGGATATGGTTCGGACTATGAAACTTCAAACTGCCGTTCATACGATTGTCCTGAAATCAGATACTGAGGTCGAAATTCCGGTCGTTCGTCTGCCATTCTCTGATGACGGACGGACGGTGTCGAAAATCATGACTTCTGAAAACCTGCCCGCATTAATTACGCTTCGCAGTTGACAGAATTTCAGTCAGGGGCGTTTTCACCGAACAGTTTTTCAGCCTGCTCCAGAGTCATTCCGGGCGGCAGGACCGGAATCAGATCAACGCTGTTTGATTTCGGGCAGTCAGGATTGGCAACAACAGGTTTTAGGGCTTGTGTCAGATACAGCACGGCCCCCTGCTGAAAATCCGGCAAAATAAAACACCACGAACAATAAAGATTTCCCCGGTTGCGATATTCGAGAATATCCTTGTCATCGCCAAGTTCAAAAAAACGGGCGGCCAGATCTGCACTGGCACCAACAAAAACCCATTCCGGCTTGACACCGGTGTGCCAGATAGCAAATACGCCAGCCTTCTTGCTCAACCCGGCGGCTTCCGGATCAAGATCAAGAAATTTTGGGAACCGCCCGCCCTCGCCGTGTTTCCATTTCGGGTCAAACGGTTCCGCCAGCGGGGCTCGATTTCTTTTCTTTCCGCCAAACAGGGCCATTTTTCAGTTCTTCCTCAAATTTCCACCAACTGCCCAGAAATATTAGCTATATTTCAATCCATGACAATAGCGCTTGCCAAATCCTCGTGACCGCCGAGTTGACCGCAGTGGCGCTAGCTCTTGCATTGATTGGTCTGATCGTCTTTTGGTCACTCAAGACCGGGTCGCCGCCGACGCCGACATCTCCATCCGTGCGCCGAACCATGATGGCTTTGCTGCCAGAGCGGTTGCCTGGACATCATAACGGAAGCATCGTCGAACTGGGGTCCGGCTGGGGCGGCGTCGCCTTTGCGCTGGCAAAACGCTACCCGCTGCACCCGGTCATCGGCTACGAACTGTCGATTATACCCTGGGCCGTATCCAGGGCGCGCCTGCTCGTTCAACCGCAGGCAAACCTGAATTTCCGGAAAACCGATTTCATGCGGGCGAATCTAACCGAAAGCGCGCTGGTGATCTGTTACCTGATGCCCGAAACCATGGTGCCGCTGGCGGACAGGCTGGAGCGAGGGTTGCCAAATGGCGCTCTTGTCCTTTGCAACACGTTCGCCCTGCCCAACTGGCGGGCTCTGGATCAGGTCAATGCACCGGATATGTATTCCAGTCCTGTTTATCTCTACGAAAAAAACAGTCCATGAATACCTGTATTCGTTCATGGATCAATTTGTCATCTAATTTTGCGATGGCCTGATTGCCAGATCAACGTTATCCTCTGCCGCCTGACTCTGGTTAAAGTCTGCTCCAGTGAATTCAGCTCAGGAGACGGATATGAATAACAGCAACAGCGCTCAGCCAGACGGCCCGCTACGGGGGCTGCGCATTGTTGAGTTGGGCCATTTTGTCGCCGCCCCTTTCTGTACACGCGTTCTGGCTGATCTGGGGGCTGAAATCATCAAGGTTGAAACGCCGGGTCGGGGCGATCCGGTCCGTACCTGGGGCAAGATGATCAATGGCAAGTCATTGTGGTGGTCGGTTCATGGGCGCAACAAAAAATCCGTAACCCTGAACCTTAAACACCCACGCGGTATCGAGCTGGCCAAACGCCTGATAGAGAAGGCCGACGCCGTGGTCGAGAATTTCAAACCCGGACAACTGGAACGCTGGGGACTGGGGCCGGATGTAATCGAGGCGATCAATCCCGGATGCACGCTGGTGCGCATATCGGGATACGGCCAGACCGGACCTTATAAGGACCGAGCTGCATTTGGCGTCATCGGCGAAGCCATGGGTGGACTTCGCCACCTGACCGCCTTTCCCGCCGATCAGAGCGATTTGCCGCCTGCCCGAACCGGGGTCAGTCTGGGCGATATGCTGACCGGATTATACGCTGCGATCGGCCTGCTTTCGGCACTGTATGAAAAGAGAGCGGCGAGCGGAAAATCACGGCCCGGACGTGTTGTCGATGTCGCGTTGACAGAATCCGTCTTTACCCTGCTGGAAGGTTGCCTGACGGAATATGGCAAGCTAGGGATGATCCGCCAGCCAACCGGATCAACGCTACCGACAAATGCGCCGTCCAATGCCTATCCCTGCAAGGATGGAAAATGGATCGTCATTGCCGCAAATTCAGATGCCCTGTTTGCCAGAATGATGACCCTGATCGGCAGGGAGGACCTTGCTGCCGATTCTCGGTTTGATGACAATCCGGGGCGTGTCGAGGGAGCCCGCGAACTGGATGGGGCGATTTCGCAATGGACGATGACCATGGTCGGAGCGAAGGCAAGCCGAACCGTCCAGGAAGCTGGTATTCCGTCGACAGAAATCTACACCATTGAAGACTGCACCAATGACCCGCAATTTCAGCACCGTGGCATGATCCGGAAAATTGATGATCCGCGTCTGGGTGACGTTCTCCATCCGGGGATTGTTCCAAGATTTGATGACCGTGGCCCGACCGGAGGCATTGGCTGGGCAGGTCCCGATGTCGGGGCCCATAACACGGAAGTCTATGGTGGAATGCTCGGATTAACGCCCGATGATCTTGGAACCCTGAAAAGGGAGGCGATAATATGACGCCACGAGAATCGGTTCAAATTGTCGATGTCGCGCCGCGCGACGGATTTCAGGCTGTTTCAACATGGATTCCCACAGAAACCAAAATCGATATCGTGCGTCTCCTGCTGAACACCAGATTAAAGCGTGTCGAGACCGGTGCCTTTGTCAGTCCGAAGGCAATCCCGCAGATGGCCGACACTGCTGAAGTCCACGCCAGTATTGACCTTAGCGCAGATCAGCGTCTGCCGACCCTGATCCCCAATCTGAAAGGCGCAGTGAACGCATTCGCCGCAAATATTACAGACGTTGTTTACGTTCTGTCGGTATCAGAATCTCACAACAAATCAAACGTCCGGCGTCCGGTCGCAGCATCCCTTGATGAATTGATGAAGGTTATTGAAATTGGCCGTGATCGACCGGATTTCCGGCTTCGTGCCAATATTGCGACGGCGTTCGACTGTCCGTATGAAGGGCGCATCGAAATTGATGCCGTCTCACGCGCGCTTGAGCCGATTGTCGATACCGGCATCCCCGTGGAATTTGGCATCTGTGACACCACCGGGCGGGCATTCCCGGATCAGGTCGCGGATCTGTTTGAAAAGTGCGTTGAGAGATTTTCCCGGACCGGGATCGACTGGTGTTTTCACGGTCATGATACGTATGGCCTTGGCATTGCCAATGCGCTTTATGCCTATCAAGCGGGTGTACGGGTGTTTGACGCCGCAGCAGCCGGGCTTGGCGGCTGTCCGTTCGCACCGGGCGCTTCAGGAAATACAGCAACTGAGGATCTGGTTTTCACGTTCCACAATATGGGTATTCAAACCGGCATTGATCTGGCGAAACTGACGGAGACGGCAGGGGTAATCGCCGCCCTTCCCGGTGTCGCAACCGGCGGGCATATTCGTCAGTTGCCGAAGAAAAGAATACTATGAACCTGGAGACGCACCATTCGATTTGATCTGACCACGTTGAAAGTCTTCATCAGTGCTGTAGACGGTGGCAGCATAGCGGCAGGAGCGAGTATCCAGAACATTGCGCCTTCAGCCGCCAGCCGCCGGATTTCAGATATGGAACATGCAGCAGGGACGTCGCTGCTGTATCGTCGACGATCAGGGATCGAGCCCACCCCGGCGGGGCACATGCTGGTTCGCCATGCACGCAACCTGATTCGCCTGATGGATCGAATGGAAGGCGAATTGGGTGAATATGCAGACGGCGTGCGCGGTCAGGTCCGCATTGTTGCCAATACGTCCGTAATCACCGAGTTTTTGCCAGAACAACTGTCCGGATTTCTTGTTGAGCATCCGGACGTGCGGATCGCGCTGAATGAAGTCACCAGTGATCAGGCGATCAGCGATGTTCTTGACGGACACGCAGATATTGCGCTGTTTTCCGAAGCTGCGGAGCCCCGGACGCTGGAGACCTTTCCCTATGCAAGGGACCGACTGATGGTCATCGTGCCCTCCGGCCATGCGCTCGATGGTCAAAAAGAATTGCGGTTCGAAGAAACCTTGTGCCATGCCCATGTCGGTCTCAACCCCGGCAGTTCCCTGCTCGAACAACTGACCTCCATCGCCGACAATCTGGGCGGGTCCATAAATTTCGCTGTTCAGGTTACCAGTTTCGATGCGGTGATGCGCATGGTCGAAGCCGGACTTGGGGTCGGCGTGTTACCGGACGGAGTTGTATCCAAACGCCGGACCGGTGCCGGAATCGTCGCCATACCCCTATCCAATGACTGGGCTTGCCGCGAACTGCTGGCCGGCGTGCGTGAAGAAAAATTACTCCCCATCGCCGCAAGACGGTTGCTACACAGTCTGCTCACGACAGTAGGTTCTGGAACCGGGTCTGACGATAAGGCATAGTTAGGTCTCCTGAGGCTCCGAGAAAGTTTTTACTGATGTTGCAGACTCCCAAATCCTACCGTGGCATGGTCACCGCTCCACATCATCTGGCAGCACGGGCTGGGATTCGTGTGCTTGAAGACGGCGGCAACGCAATTGAGGCCATGGTCGCCGCGGCCAGTACCATTGCCGCTGTCTATCCACACATGAACGGACTGGGGGGAGATAATTTTTGGCTGATCCATACGCCGGGCAAAGACGTAACCGGCATCGATGCCTGTGGCGGGGCAGCGGCGAACGCCAACATCGAATTTTATAAAAACAAAGGCTTTGATGCGATCCCCTCACGTGGGCCGCTGGCGGCACTGACCGTTGGCGGTGCTGTGTCCGGCTGGCAGGAAGCGCTGAAATTCAGCACCGAACACTGGGGTGGCACAATGTCGCTGGCGCGATTACTTGAGGATGCCATCCATTACGCCCGAAACGGGACCGCCGTTACCAGAACGCTGGCCAACAATGTTGCCCTGAAACGGGACGAGATGGATCAATCGCCGGGGTTCGACGAGACGTTTCTGGTCAATGGCGAACTGCCAACAGAAGGGCAGCAATTTATTCAACTCCGGCTGGCCGATACCCTTGACAGACTGGCGCGTGACGGGCTTGACAGTTTTTACCGAGGCGATCTGGCACGGGCCATTGCCGCTGATCTGGCGCGTGCGGGATCGCCCTTGACGCTTGATGATCTTGAACGCCATCAGGCCCTTTTGGTCAAACCGTTAGCTTTGCAAGTCGCGGGCCATCGGCTGTTCAATATGCCGCCGCCAACACAGGGGCTCGCATCGCTGATGCTGCTGGGTATCTATGATCGCCTTGGCATATCCGAGGTCGACGGGTTCGACTATATTCACGGCATTGTCGAATCAACCAAACGCGCCTTCCGTATTCGCGATGCCCATGTCAGTGACCCGGCCTACATGGAGCACGAGGCCGCGTCATTTCTGAGCTCCGATCTCCTTGATGCCTTGGCTGCCGAGATTGACGGAGAAATCGCCCTTCCCTGGCCGGAAGCTTCACCCAGAGGGGATACGGTATGGCTGGGTGCGGTCGATAATGAGGGCCGAGCAGTCAGCTTCATCCAGAGTATTTATTGGGAATTCGGCTCAGGCACAGTGCTCGAGGATACCGGCATCACTTGGCAGAATCGCGGCGTCAGCTTCAGTCTTGATGAGACCCATCACAATTGCCTGAAACCTTATCGTCGTCCGTTCCACACCATCCAGCCAGCACTTGCTCACCTGTCCGACGGTCGCATCATGCCTTACGGCACCATGGGGGGTGAAGGACAGCCGCAGACCCAGGCCATGGTGTTTCTACGCCATGCGATTTACGGGCAGGGGTTGCAATACGCCGTTACCGCGCCGCGCTGGTTGCTTGGTCGCACCTGGGGAGCAAAAAGCACGTCCCTTAAAATGGAGGATCGCTTCGACCCGGCCATCATCGATCGGTTGAAGTCGGCCGGTCACAATGTCGAGATGACCGGATCATTCGATGAAGTGATGGGACACGCGGGCGCGCTCGTTCGTCATCCAGATGGTTTGATCGAAGGCGCCGCCGACCCCAGAGGTGACGGTCAGGTTGCCGGATTTTAAGATTGTTGGAACTGAATGAGCCAACGCGTTCGGAAATCTCGCGGCTCTTTAGTGTTTGATCTGAGCCTGCTTCACCAGTTTGATCACGGCCTCGACGGCGTTGGAGCCATAGCGTTTTGAAATCCGGTCATGCGCCGTATCGTTGGCGAGCATACCATTCAGCTCTGCATAAAGCGCCCCAATGAAGCGCTTGTAGCCCACAGGAGACATCTCCCACCCAGCGTCCGGCTCATGCTCGCCGACCGGCGCGAGATGACCATTGATTAATTCGATGAACCAGTCCTGCCGACGCTGGAAATTATCAAAATGAGGAGCAATCGTCATCAGCGCATCAATAACCACGGCACTGGTTTCGGGAGCCGCATAAACGCTATCCCAGTCAAAATCTTCGCCATCCTGATCACGTATTTTTTCGACCACCCGACGGCATCGTTCCTGAAACAAGTCCACACTTTCCGGGCCGATCATCATATTAAGGCCAGAGAAAAACCCGGGCAGCATGCGTTTTGATACGGTGTCCATTCGCCCGTCACGGGGCTCCTTGAACAAGTGCGAAAATCTTTTGACGACGACCCGCCCAAACGGAAACTCACGCGCCGAGTCCCATTCGGCCCGTTCCCGAGCCTCAACATAAGCTTCAAAGGAAATTTCCAGCGACTGCGTCAATTCCGAGACCTGATCCTGAAAGCCCTTCTCCATGGCGGTGATATCTTCGGTGCGCAAAAATCCACCATTGCCTGCCGCTTTGGCTTTCATCTGCTCGACCATGGACGTCACCGCAGATGCCGCTTTTTCGCGACTTAACTCTTTTGGTGACGCCGGTTTTGACTTTTTGTCTTTACCAGTTGATGCTGGTTTTAGTGCTGGTGCCGGAGCCACTAAAGGTGCCGCAACCGGCGCAGGTTTAGGTGCGGCGTCCGCCCACGACTCATCCGGAGCTGAGTTCCGGGACTGTTTATTCTCCTCCCAATTCGGGTCAGTTTCCGGTTTCTTCGCTCGTTTATTTTCTTCCCAATCCGTGTCGGCTTCCGGTTTTTTCGCCCGCCTGTTCTCTTCCCAATCGTGATCCGGTTCGGCTTTCTTTTTCCGCTCAATTTCCTCCCAGGCCTTGCCTTCCCCCGACCGCCCGGTTGGCGTCAAGCCGAGATCGTCTTCCAGACTAGAGAGGTCAGCATTTTTCAAAGAGGTACGTGCGGAGACAGGTGCAGCTGGCTTCCCAGTTCCATCGATGACGTCAGGCCGCTTGCGAATACGCTGAGCTGCCGAATCCCCGCCGAGCATCACCCGGGTGGCCGCTTTCATGGGGTCATCATCGGACAGGGGTGTCGACGTTTTATATCGCGGGTCGACTTTCTCTCCAGTCAGGAGCACTTCTGAGTTTCTGCGTTTAACCATAGTGCGAAAGAATAGTTGTTTGCAGTGATCTTGGCTAGTCGCTTCGTGAACCCAAAAGACAGATTCTGTGGCAGCGTTGACAGTTATGGGAGTCACCTCTAAACCGTGCTGATGACTGATACGCTATCCATTGCAATTGCCCAGTTGAACCCGACCGTCGGCAAGATTGCGGCAAATATTGACCGTATCCGGAGCGCCCGCGCCGAGGCGGCCAACAAAGGTGCCGAACTGGTCGTCACCGGCGAATTGTCCGTCAGCGGTTATCCACCGGAAGATCTGGTTTTGAAAAAGGCTTATCAGGAAACAATTCGTGTTGCCGTTGAAGGTCTGGCGAAAGAAACGGCAGACGATGGACCTGGAATAGTCATTGGCGCTCCTTGGGTAATTGACGGCAAGCTGTACAACTGCGCCCTGCTGCTGGATGGCGGAAAAATCAGTGCTGTACGGGCCAAATATGAGCTGCCGAACTACGGCGTTTTTGATGAAAAGCGTGTTTTTGCTGCCGGTCCTCTGCCCGGCCCGATCCCGTTCAGAGGGGTTCGCCTCGGCCTGATGGTCTGCGAAGACATGTGGTTTTCTGAACTTACCGAATGTCTGGAAGAATCAGGGGCGGAAATCCTGATCGTCATCAACGGCTCTCCGTTTGAAACCGACAAACTTGATGAACGACTGAGTTACGCTGTCGCCCGTGTCACAGAGTCGGGTCTGCCACTGCTCTATACCAATCTTGTCGGCGGACAGGACGAATTGGTGTTCGATGGCGCATCATTTGTACTCGGTGCCGACCGCAGCCTCCGGGCACGGGCCTGTTCATGGCAAGAACAAGTGATGCTGACCCACTGGAACCGCGAAGATAATACGTGGGTCTGCGCCGAAACAGAAATTGAACGCACCAGTGAAGTGATCAGCGCAACCTACCGGGCAATGGTCTTGGGGCTCAGGGATTACGTGGGCAAAAACGACTTTCCTGGTGTCGTCCTGGGCATGTCTGGCGGGATTGACAGCGCACTTTCTGCTGCCGTCGCTGTCGATGCTTTGGGGGCCGATCGGGTCCATTGCATCATGATGCCATCACCCTATACCTCTCACGACAGCCTTGATGACGCAGAACAGTGTGCCGGTCTTATTGGCGCCAAACTCGACAATATTTCGATAGAGCCGGTGATGGCGGCGTTTAACGACATGCTGGCGCCTCTGTTTGCTGGTCATGGAACTGATGTCACGGAAGAAAATATCCAGTCCCGGGCGCGTGGAAACCTGTTGATGGCAGTTTCAAACAAGCTCGGCGCGATGGTTCTGACCACGGGCAACAAGTCCGAAATGTCGGTCGGCTACGCAACCCTTTACGGCGATATGTGCGGCGGGTATTCGGTACTGAAAGATATCTACAAAACGGATGTCTTTACCCTGTCGCACTGGCGCAATGAAAACAGGCCCGATGACTGCTTTGGTCCCGAAGGCCGGGTAATCCCGGAACGCATCATCACCAAACCACCGACGGCGGAACTGAAACCCAACCAGACCGATCAGGATACGTTGCCGCCCTATGAAATCCTTGACGGCATATTGAAATACCTGATCGAAGAAGAACTGTCCGTCGATGATATTGCAGCAAAGGGTTTCGAGCGCGAAACCGTGCGCCGGGTCTGGCGGATGCTGGATTTGGCCGAATACAAGCGCCGCCAGGCCCCCCCCGGTGTCAAGACCACACGCCGCGCCTTTGGCCGTGACCGGCGCTACCCTATTACCAACGGATTCAGAGGCCACATATGACCCTGAAAATTCACGATACCCTGAGTCGGCAGAAGGTCGAGTTTCAGCCGATAGACGATAATCACGTTAAAATGTATGTCTGCGGCCCTACGGTTTATGATTACGCCCATATTGGCAATGCACGCCCGATTGTGGTTTTTGATGTGCTGGCCCGGCTGTTGCGCCTGCTTTATCCGAAAGTGACCTACGTTCGCAACATCACCGACATTGATGACAAGATTAACGCACGCAGCCTGGAAAGCGGCGAAGATATCCGCACCATTACCGAGCGCACGACCCAAGTCTTTCATGAAGACATGGCCGCTCTTGGTGCCCCGTCCCCCGATGTCGAGCCCCGTGCGACGGACCACATTTCGCAGATGATCGAGATGATTGAAGACCTGATCGCCAAGGATCACGCCTATGAAGCCGACGGCCACGTCCTGTTCAATGTCCCGTCCATGCCCGACTACGGACAGTTGTCGAGATTGGACAAGCGCGAAATTGTTGCCGGTGCGCGGATTGATGTCGCAACCTACAAGCGCGACCCGCAGGATTTTGTTTTGTGGAAACCGTCCGAGCCGGAAATTCCCGGATGGGAAAGCCCCTGGGGACGTGGCCGGCCGGGCTGGCACATCGAATGTTCGGCCATGAGCAGGGAACATCTTGGCGATCAGTTCGATATCCATGGCGGCGGTCAGGACCTGATATTCCCGCATCATGAAAATGAACTCGCCCAGTCAAAGTGTTCGCTTGGCAATGACGCGTTCGCCAAATACTGGATGCACAATGGTTATCTAATGAGCGAAGGCGAGAAGATGTCCAAATCGCTCGGCAACTTCTATACGGTGCACGATCTGCTGAATGAATTTCCCGGCGAAGCCATCCGCCTGTTATTGCTGAAAACCCACTATCGCCAGCCGCTTGATTTTTCCAAAGACGGCCTGCGGGAAGCCAAGGCAGAACTGGACCGATTTTATGGTGCACTCAGGCGCGCGGCATATATTGATCCAGTCAAGCCGGGCAACTCGGATTCTCGACTAGAAGATTACTACGAAGCGATATGTGACGACCTCAATACGCCACTAGCCCTGTCACACCTACATGGACGGATGGGCCAACTGAACATTGTTTCACGTGTTGACAGTCCGGGAAGTGAAGCCACGAAAAAGCGAAATAAAACAGAAAACAAATGGCTGTTGCTGCACATGGGTAAGCTTCTAGGCCTGCTTCAACAGGACCCGGAAGACTGGTTCAAATGGCAACCGGCATCCGCCGAGGGCGGGTTATCGGATGGTAAAATTGATGCGCTGATTGGTGCACGGACCGAAGCGCGCGCGGCAAAGGACTTTGCCCGCAGCGATGAAATTCGCGACCAGTTGGCGGCAGACGGAATTGTCCTTGAAGACGGCCCCGACGGCACCATCTGGCGGCGAGGTTAGAGCAAATCCTCAACAAACGGGCTTGTTTGGGCCAATCCTGCAACCTTTAGCCAAACGCCCGCCAGCGCAACCGGATTTCATCCTCGCTCATTTCGGCCGTCACCGTTTGCATACGCTGCAAATCGGCTTTGGTGGTTTTGCGCGACCCCCATTCGGCATCAATTCCAGCCAGTGGCTGGTCGCTGCACGCCAGATCAGGGGCAAGTCGGACAAACAGCACAAAGAGTTGTTTGTAGGCAAGTAGTTCAAGGTCCATAAACCGAATGTTTTCCGGAATATCAAACTCATCAACACCAACAATTGTTCCGGAATCTACACTGGCTTCCATTTCATGGGCGCAAACGCCAAATGTTCTGGCTCCGTCATAGATGGCGAAATTTGCCACGCCGGTTCCGGGGTAGGCGGGAGGCCCCGGATGAAAATTGTAGGCCGGTGAAGCGACACAACCGAGAATTTCCGGCGGCACAATGACATCGGTGCAATAGGCGATCAGACGGCGCTGAAAACCGGCTTCGGGATGGCCATCAGGAGCAGGCGACAGACAGGCATCACGAAGCTGATCCAGCGTTTCCACACAGGCAACGAACAACCGGGGATTAAGCTCCACGAGAACATTCGCCAAATGGGGTCCTTCAACACCGCCTGTCAGCAAGACAATTTCATTTGGCATGACTTATCACGTTCTGATCATAATGTTTCCGGCTGCGCGCAGATTGTAGCCTAGCAACTTCGCGCGGCCTTCCAAACAGTTATTGAATTGCGACGCACATAAAAGCGAAAGATTTCCTAGTGTTTCAAGATGTTTCGATGTCTTCCAGCCGATTGCGCAGCGCACACGACAACGATAAGCTACTCATAAGGCGTGTTGAATTTGGACAAAGATCAGATTTGTGAGCACTCTTAAAAACTTAGAAAAACAGCTTCAGGATGCGGAAAACGCTCTAATTCGTGCCAATAATGCCAATCAGGCGTTACTGGAAACGTTGAGCCACGATCTCCGCACGCCACTGAATACCATTCTTGGTTTCGCTGACATGATGGATCAGCAGATTCTCGGCCCCATCAACAATGCCCATTACCGCAGTTATGCAGAGGATATATGCAAATCGGGTCGCTCCATGCTGGATATTATGGATGATGTACTGGAACGCAAGCGCTTCGAGAAGATCAAGAGTTCCGGCAAGGATTTCAGTCAACTTATCGAATTGGCGCCAGACCTGATTGGCATTTGCCTGAATGACGAGATTCAGCTGATCAACCCGGCGGGTGCCAATATGTTGGGTATGTGGCCAGTGGATACGGTGATCGGGCGAAAATTTATTGACTTTGTCCACCCCGATTTCAGACAAAAACTCGTCGGCGGATTTGAAAAGCTGGTCAACCAACAAGTCCGTATTCCTCTTCGCCTGAAACGCGCGGACGGTGCCGAAGTCGACATTGAGTTGGCAGCAATCCCCTATCATGGTGATGACGAGGAAAGTTCCGACAATTCCGCTATCATGCTGATGGCCCGTGATGTCAGCGAGCGAACCCGCGCCGTGCGCCAGTTGGCGGCTCGCGAGGAATATCTGCGAAAAGTAATGGACACCGTTGTCGACGGAATTGTTGCCGTTAACGAAGCGGGCATGATCGAAACCGTCAACCCGGCGATTGAGGCCGTATTCGGCTATAACAGCGGTGAATTGATCGACCAGCCCGCAGCCATCCTGCTGGACGAAAATATTGACGCTTTCGCCACTGATCATCTGCAGGAATATCTGAAAAGTGGAAATTCACCCTATATTGGCAATCGCCATGAGGTTGAAGGTCGCCGCAAGGACGGTTCCGGGGTTCCCATCGAGCTGGCAATCAGCGTTCTTAACGTTGGTGGCCGGCATGTCTTTATCGGAGCCGTGCACGATATTACAGAACGCAATCAGAATGCCGCTCGCCTGCGTGAAATGGCGACCCATGATCCGCTGACCGGCATGCCCAACCGGGCCGCCTTTATGGAACATCTGGCCGAAGCCATCGAACGTGCCGGTGCCGCTGACCGGCGCATTCTGGTGCTACTGATCAATCTTGACAACTTCAAGAGCATCAATGACGCACTTGGACATGAAATGGGCGACAGTCTGATAATATCCGTCGGCAAACGCATGGTGGATTATCTCGGGAATAAGGGCTACGTGACCCATCTCGGTGCTGATTCATTCAGCGTTATCGTCGAGCCCGTCTATACAGAGCAAGACCACGAAATCACGGTCGAAGATCTTCTTGATGAAAAAGATGCCCGTGCCTTGGCAGGCGAGCTTTTCGAACTGCTGTCCCGGCCCTTTATCATTGATGCCAGGGAAATTTTTATTTCTGCCAGTGTCGGCATCGGCCTTTACCCGGATGTCGCCGAAAATCACACGGATCTGTTGCGCAAAGTGGATACGGCGCTTCATCACGCCAAGGACATGGGCAAGGCAAATTTCCAGTTCTATTCGAGCGAACTCCATTCCAATGTCAGACGACGCCTGGAAATCGAGACCGGCCTGCGCCGGGCGCTGGAGGAAGATCAGTTCACGGTCTTCTATCAGGCCAAGGTCGACCTTGACCGCCGCGTGGTCACCGGCGCGGAAGCGCTGTTGCGCTGGACCAGTCCGGAGCTTGGCTTTGTTTCGCCGGAAGAGTTTATCCCGATTGCGGAAGCGACCGGTCTGGTTGTTCCGATTGGTAACTGGGTTCTGCGCAATGCCTGCATGGAAGCGATGCGCTGGGAAGCGCACAGCGACGGCCCGGTACAGGTTGGCGTCAACCTTTCCGCCATGCAATTCCTTCAGGGCGATCTGATCGCCGAAGTAAAAGACAGCCTTAAGGCATCCGGTCTGCCCGCAAAACGGCTTGATCTTGAACTGACAGAAAGCATGCTGGTTGAAAATCCTGAACGAACCATCGAAACCCTGCTTCAACTGAAAGACCTTGGCATCTCCATTTCCATGGATGATTTCGGCACCGGTTATTCTTCCTTGAGCTATCTGACCAAATTCCCACTCGACACCTTGAAAGTCGACCGCGCTTTTGTGATGAACCTGCCCGACGATTCCGATGCGGTGGCGATCGCCAGCGCGATTGTCAGCATGGCGCAGCAGCTACATCTGCATATCGTCGCCGAAGGTATCGAGACCGACGATCAGGTTGGATTCCTGCACCAGCTTGGTTGTCATGTGGGCCAGGGATATCTGTTCTCCAAACCGATACCGGGCGAAGATTTCAGAGCCTTCCTCCAGCAGGGTGTAACCGCCTTCGTTGCCGCCTGACGCAACCTTCTCTTTAATAGACCCGGAAACCGGAAAATCTTGAGCCTCCGGCGCAAATTAGGCATTCTCTTCAACCATTTTGTAACCCGCCAGGGGATTCCGGTTCATGAGTGACAACCGCGTCTATATTTTTGATACCACGCTACGCGATGGTGCGCAGACACAGGGCGTGGATTTCAACCCCGCCGACAAGGAATTTATTGCCCGCGAACTGGACGACATCGGTATCGATTACATCGAAGGCGGATGGCCCGGCGCCAATCCCACGGATGATGCGTTTTTTAGTTCCGACATTAAACTCAAGCGCTCGAAACTGACCGCGTTTGGCATGACCCGGCGGCCCGGACGCAGCGCCGACAATGATCCCGGCGTTAGCGCATTGCTGAATTCAACCGCCACTGCTGTCTGCATGGTTGGCAAGACATGGGATTTTCATGTCGATGTGGCACTTGAAATCGAACACGACGAAAATATCGCCATGATCGCCGACAGTGTGCGGATTTCGAAAGACCGGGTGGATGAAGTGATGTTCGATGCCGAACATTTTTTCGATGGCTACAAGGCCAATCCGGAATTCGCCATCGGTTGTGTCAAGGCGGCTTTCGACAATGGTGCCCGGTGGATTGTGCTGTGCGACACCAACGGTGGCACCCTGCCCCATGAAATCGAAGAGATTATCAACGCCGTCACAGAGCACGTTCCCGGCAGTCACCTTGGTATCCATGCCCACAATGATACCGGCAACGCCATCGCCAACTCGCTTGGCGCGGTGCGCGCCGGCGTGCGGCAGGTTCAGGGGACATTGAACGGCCTTGGAGAACGCTGTGGCAACGCCGATCTGATTTCAATAATCCCGTCGCTAATGCTGAAGATGGGGTATGAGACGGGTGTGACCACGGAAAACCTGACCAAGCTCACACATCTTTCGAGAATGCTGGATGAACGGCTCAATCGCCCGCCGAACCGTGGTGCGCCCTATGTCGGCGAATCGGCGTTTGCCCACAAGGGAGGCCTGCACGTTTCGGCGGTCGAAAAAGACCCGCAGACATACGAGCATATTGACCCCGAGAGTGTAGGCAATCTGCGCCATATTGTCGTTTCCGATCAATCCGGCCGCTCCAACATCCTTGCCCGATTCAGGGAAATCGGTCTTGAAATCGACCCGAAAGACAAAAACGTTTCGCGTCTGGTCGAGATCGTCAAGGAACAGGAATTTGAGGGTTATGCCTATGATGGTGCCGAAGCGAGTTTTGAGTTGCTGGCCCGACGCACGCTCGGCACCGTGCCGGAATATTTCCGCTGCACCAGCTTTCGCGTGATCGATGAGCGGCGCTGGAATGTAAAACATGATCTGGTCACCCTGTCGGAAGCGACCGTAAAACTCGATGTCAGTGGTGAGGCTTACATGACCGTTGCCGAAGGTAACGGGCCGGTCAATGCGCTGGATGCCGCCATGCGCAAGGTCCTCAACCCCATTTATCCGGAACTGGAAGGCCTGCGGCTTGTCGACTACAAGGTTCGTATCCTGACCCCCGGTGCCGGCACGCGTGCCGTAACACGGGTGATGATCGAATCGGCCGATAGTAAAGGCCATCACTGGTCGACGGTCGGCGTCTCGACCAACATCATCGATGCTTCCTACAACGCGCTTCGCGACAGTCTGGTTTACAAACTCTATCGCGATGGCGCGGTAGAAGCGCCGCATTGACTGGCGGCAGAACTCGTGGCTGGCACTGACTCTTCACAACGCAACACAAACGCAGACCTTCTTTCGACAGACGCGCCGGCGATTATTCTGGTCGCACCACAACTTGGTGAGAACATCGGTATGGCGGCACGGGCCATGCTGAATTGCGGCCTGACCGATCTGAGACTGGTCAAACCCAGAGACGGCTGGCCCAATCTCGCCGCCGTCGCCGCATCCGCCGATGCCGAAACGGTCATCGAAAACACCCGCGTTTATCAGACCACGCGCGATGCCATCGCCAATCTGGAATTGGTGTTCGCGACGACGGCGCGGCCCCGCGACATGACCAAACGTGTCGTCACCCCCGAACAGGCAACAAACGAGTTGCATGAATTTATTGCCGACGGTGGCAAAGCCGGTGTTCTGTTTGGGCGCGAATCCAAGGGCCTGATCAACGATGACGTGGTCCTTGCCGATGCCGTTCTGTCGGTTCCCCTGAACCCGTCTTTCAGTTCGCTTAATCTGGCTCAAGCGGTCTACACCATCGGCTATGAATGGGTCCGTCACCGCGATCAGACACCGCCTTCCGAAATCTCGTATCCGAAAGACACCCGTCCCGGCAACAAGCTTGAACTAACGCATCTGTTCGAACATCTGGAAGCCGAACTCGAAGACAGTGGTTTTCTGCGAATTGAAGAAAAGCGTCCGACAATGGCGAGGAATCTGCGTAATATGCTGGGCCGCGCCGGTCTGACCGAACAGGAGATTCGCACGCTTCGCGGCGTGATCACGTCACTGGTCGGCAAGCGTAAAAAGCGCTGATGTCAGACCCGTGTCGACAGCCAGATCGCCAAGCGTGATCCCGTCTTGACGGCACCGGTCAGAATCTCATAACCCGGTGCCTGTTCGGCACCATGTTCAAGACCGGTGTCGCGATGCTCAAGCTCTTCATCGCGAAACTTTTCGAAGGTTTGTTTGAGATCCTTCTCTTCGGCGTCGCCATCAAGCGCCTCAATCTGTTCGGCATAATGTTCATCAATTGTTTCTTCAACCGCGACGGTGCAAGCCATAGCCGCTTTTTCGCCAAGCAATGCGGTCCCCGCGCCCAGTGCAAAACCGGCCATATGCCAGAGCGGCAGCAACGCCGTCGGGCGCACACGCCGATCCGCGACCATCTCATCAAACCGCTTGAGATGTGCTTTTTCCTGATCGAGCATATGGCGGATTACCGGCGCGATTTTTGATTTCCCCAGCACCGCAAGTTGCCCTTCATAGATCCGCACGGCGCCGAATTCACCGGCATGATCGACCCGCACCATCCGCTCAATCATCTGATCCCTGGTCGGGTCTCCGGGCAGGCGTTTGCTCATGATGACGAGGCTTTCCTCAACTTGTCCACGCCAATAAATGATACAACGGCGAGGGCACATGAATAGGCGACATTATAGGTCGCCATGGAGAGGCCGAACAGGATCCAATCAACGCTGTCGCAGGATTTCGCCGGTTTGATGGTCAGTTGTTTCTGAAAGTCGGCAATCGACATCTGTTCGGGCAAGCCGCCGCCGCAGGATGCCGCAGAGGCCCACCAGTGTTGTTCAACGCCGACGTGATAAAAGGCAATGCTCATTCCCGTGGCAAACGCGAGGCCGGCGATTATACCGACAACAGGCGCAAGCGCCGGGCGGATCAACCCGATAATGCCGAGCACAATCACAATGGCAAAGGGCACACGTTGGTAGAGGCACAGAATACAGGGATCATACCCCTGCACGAGCTGGGCATAGTAGGCGATAGCCAGAGGGCTGGCACCAGCCAGCAGCAACAGTAGCGGCAGATAACGGGGCCAGGTTTGTGATAGATTATCCAGTGACATAAGACTCATATAACGCGCCCAGAAACCCAGTGCCAGCCTAGATGACAAATTTGATCAGCACGAAACCGCCGATCAGCAGCACGCAGAACGCGATAAACAGCGCCCCAAGGCGCTTTTCGATAAATTCGCGGATCGGCTCGCCGAATTTCCATAACAGCCAGGCGACCAGAAAGAACCTGAGACCACGTGCCAGAACCGATGAGATGAGGAAAACCGGAACATCCAGCCCTGTAACCCCCGACAGAATGGTGATAACTTTGTAGGGGAACGGTGTGACACCGGCGACAAACACTGCCCAGGCACCCCATTCATTGTATTTGGCCTGGAACACATCAAATTTCGGGCCGTACTGATAAAGCTCCAGAATCGGTCGCCCGACTTCTTCGAACAGGAAATGACCAATGCCGTACCCCGCGCCGCCGCCAATTACGGAGGCCACGGTGCAGACCAGGGCGATCCGCCAGGCTTTGTCGCGCGCTGCCAGAACCATCGGGATCAGAATGACATCCGGCGGGATCGGAAAAACCGAACTTTCAACAAAGGAAATAACAAACAGGGCGGCCAGCGCATGCCGATGTGCTGCCAAATTCATGGTCCGGTCGTACAAGCTTCTGAGCACGGTAATTTCCCTGTTATATTGGATGGTGGCGGAGGTTTAGCAGGCCGCCTGGCAAAGCGCAATCGCCGGGGGCGGGGTCGTAATTCTCCAAATGCCGATGCGTAATCGAGAGTATTGACCAAGGGTAACTGGTGACTATGATGTGCGCCGACCACTCCGTGCCCCTGTGGCGGAATTGGTAGACGCGCGGGATTCAAAATCCCGTTCCTGCAAGGGAGTGTCGGTTCGATTCCGACCGGGGGCACCAAATTTTCCCAATCCATTAATTTTACGTAGTCTATTTCGCTGATTTCGGGAAAAGCGCAACCATATCTGCGTAGCCCCTTTGTTTGGCATGCGCCAAAGGCGTCACCCCTTCACCATCAGCAATCGTGATATCCGCCCCGGCCTCGATCAGGATACGGGCTGTTTCGACATGTCGCGCCCCTCCATCACCCAAGACAACCGCTTCAATCAGAGCCGTCCAGTCGAGATTGTTAATATGATTAAGAGGTGCACCGGCATTTACCAAAGCCCGGACAACTTCAAAATTGCCGAGGTGGGCTGCGGCGATCAAGGCTGTACCGTCGTAACGGCTGGTGATGTTTCGGGAATTTCCACCAAGGGAAAGCACCAGCCTCACCATCTCCAGATCATTTTCGACCGCCGCGATGGTCAGCACATCATACCTGTCGTGCTCATATGCGTTCATGTCTGCACCCGACTTTGCCAAAGCCCTGACAATATCCTCATCAGATTTGAAGACGGCGACATGAAGCGGCGTTCGCCCAAAAGAATCACGGACTTCAATATCAGCATTCTCTGACACCAACCGGCGAATCTGCTTTATATCGCCCCGTGCAGCCGCTGAGTGCAATCCGGAATAAACTGCTTCTTCAGTTCCCGACGGAGCCGTTTGCGCCCGGATGCCACTTGAGGTCAACATCATACACACCAATAACAATCCTGCCAAAATCTGAAGTCGCGATCTCATATCATTCTCTCCAAACCGTCAATTTCTGTATTCAAACCCGACATTATCGCGTCCCGGCGTATAGATGTAGGAGTAGTTGAGGCCCTTTTTGTCCCCGGAGTCGGCAACCCACAAATAACGAAGGGCATGTGCGATGCTATTGTGCTCAAAATCAATATTCAATTAACCTTCAGCGGAAAACGACCTTCAAAACACTGAAACGGTGCACCTGATCATATTATCAGGCCGGAATTTACTGCCTTCGTGAAGGAAAGTCTTGGGAAACCGGAAACTTTGATGCATATTCCCGAACACTTTTTTTGATTCCTCGCAGTGCCCTTTTCACCAGATTTTCTCAAGCCCGCCGCAAATGTCCGATAGCTCGCAATTTCACGAAAACCGCTCCCATTCCGACAAGATCAAGGTTGGATCCGAGCGCGCGTTTGGCTTGGTATTTGCCATTGTTTTCGTGCTGGTCGGGTTGGCACCCCTGCTTGATCAGCTGCCGGTCCGAATCTGGGCTTTGGCCACCGCAGGCGGATTTGTTTTCGCCGCACTGATTACCCCGAATATTTTGCGCCCGCTTAACCTGATCTGGTTCAAATTCGGCCTGCTGCTGCACAAGATCGTCAACCCTGTCATCATGGGGCTGCTGTTCGTCGTCACGATTGTTCCCATGGCACTGATTTTTCGCCTGATCGGCAAGGATCCGTTGAATCGCAAACTCGACCCCGAAGCCAGCTCCTACTGGATCAGGCGCAGCCCGCCCGGCCCGACGCCGGACAGCATGAAAAATCAGTTTTAGGAAACATTATGTCATTTTTGTTGGAACTCTGGGCTTTTATGAAAGTCCGCAAAAAATTCTGGTTATTGCCGGTAATGGTCATGATGCTGATGTTCGGTGGACTTCTCATCCTCAGTCAGGGTTCCGCAGTCGCACCCTTTATCTATACCATATTCTAGATGGACGACTAATGCGCATCCTTGGCCTTTCCGCCTATTATCACGACAGCGCTGCCACCCTGATTGAGGACGGCTCAATTATCGCGGCCGCCCAGGAAGAACGCTTCACCCGTAAAAAACATGATGCCGGGTTCCCTACACACGCCATCCAGTATTGCCTGGATCATGCCGGCATTACGCTTGGTGACGTCGATTTTGTTGCCTTTTATGACAAGCCGTTTCTCAAGTTCGAACGGCTACTTGAAACCTACCTTGCGTTCGCGCCCAAAGGTTTCAAGTCTTTCAAAACAGCATTACCGATCTGGCTAAAGGAAAAACTTTTCCAAAAAGACATGCTCAGGAAAGAGTTCCAAAAGTTCGAACCTGACTTTGACTGGATGAACAAGTTACTGTTCACCGAACACCACATGAGTCACGCGGCATCAGCCTTTTTCCCGTCCCCGTTCGAGCGTGCGGTGGTATTGACCCTTGATGGTGTCGGCGAATGGGCAACCGCATCGGCGGCACTTGGCAATGGCAACAATCTCGAAATGTTCAAGGAAATTCATTTTCCTCATTCCCTTGGCCTGCTCTATTCAGCCCTCACCTACTACACCGGTTTTCGGGTTAATTCCGGTGAATACAAGGTCATGGGCCTGGCTCCATACGGCGTGCCACGGTTCAAGGACCTGATCCTGGAGCACCTGATTGACGTCAAGGAAGATGGCAGCTTTCGCCTTGATCAGGATTATTTCGATTATTGCACCGGGCTCCGGATGACCAATGCCAAATTCGATGAACTGTTCGGACAACCGGCGCGTCAGGCAGATGAGCCATTGACCCAGTTTCACATGGATATGGCGGCGTCTGTTCAGGCCGTGACCGAAGATGTGGTCATAAAACTCGCCCGTGCCCTCGCCAAAGAGACGGGTGAGACAAATCTTTGCCTCGCCGGTGGTGTCGCGCTCAACTGTGTTGCCAACGGCAAACTGCTTCGCGACGGCGCGTTCGAGAATGTCTGGGTGCAGCCAGCGGCAGGCGATGCGGGTGGTGCGCTGGGGGCAGCGCTGAATGCCTACCACCTCTACAAAGGCCAACCTCGAACCAGGCGCGACAACAAAACCGATGCCATGGCGGGATCTTACCTCGGCCCGACTTTTGAGCAGTCCGACATTGAAGAACGTCTGAGCAAAGCCGGCGCCAAGTTCGACACGCCTGATGATGACAAGCTCTACGCTGATACTGCCCGGGCACTGGTTGACGAAAAAGCCATCGGCTGGTTTCAGGGACGCATGGAATTTGGCCCGCGAGCCTTGGGCGGGCGTTCGATCATCGGCGACCCGCGCTCGGCTACCATGCAACGCACACTGAACCTGCGCGTTAAATATCGCGAATCCTTTCGGCCCTTTGCTCCGTCCGTGCTCCGCGAAGATGTTGCAGACTGGTTCGAACTGGACAATGACAGCCCCTACATGCTGATGGTCGCCGGTGTGCAGGAAAAACGCCGCCGTGAAATGAGTGATGAGGAGCAGGCACTGTTCGGCATCGAAAAACTGAACGTCGTACGCTCCGACATCCCTGCCGTCACGCATGTTGACTATTCCGCCCGAATTCAGACCGTACACAAGGACACCAATCCTCGTTATCACGCGCTGATTTCGAAATTCAAGGAACTCAGCGACTGTCCGGTAATCGTCAATACCAGCTTCAACGTCCGTGGAGAACCGATTGTCTGTACCCCTGAAGATGCATTTTGGTGTTTCATGGGGTCTGACATTGAAGTTCTGGTCATCGGCAACTGTTATCTTCGCAAGGAAGATCAGGACCCGGCTCTGAAGCTCGATTACAAAAACGCGTTCGAGCTGGATTGATCGACGTTCTGGGCTGTATCTCGATACTCAGATGATTGCACCCACAGGCATCATCACTTATGGTGCGCGAAAGTTTGCTGTAGAGGGTGAGACATGCAGAAAATTGAACTGACAGTACACGAGTTCATGTCGATCATGGGTGCTTTGGATGAAGCGCGCGGCGGCAAGGGGCCAAACTCAGACACCATATATGATGAGTGGTTCACCCAGTGGAAGGCGCTGGATGAACGTCTGGAAAAACTCGATATGATGGCCCGCGCCGACATGCTGTTTGATGGCAAGATTTCTATTAATGCCATTTCGGAAGCCCATTTTGGCCAGCTTATCGATGCCGTCAGAAGTCAGATCGCCATGCATCAGGATTTGATCGACTCCGAAGACGAAGACGCTGATCCGGATGATCTGGAAATCTGGCAATCGCGACTGGCCGAACTTGAAGGTCTGCATGATTCTGCATCGTGGTCACGGCAGAGCTAACCCTTTTCCCAGTCTGCCATCCATCCGAAGACGGCAACCGCATTGCATACCCGCGCATTGATCGGCCGCAAATACATTCCTATGATCGATGGGCCATGGAAAATACGGAATCACAGTTACGGGAACAGGGTATAGAGTTCCTCCGCGAGATTTTTGAAGAGGCGTCGCATCATAAGGGTGAGCAACTTCTGAATGTGCTTGTCCGCGGCCTGGGCATGTTGATGGAAGCCGAAACCACCTTCGTCGCACGCGCTCTCGATACACCACCGACACGCGTGCGCGGCATTGCCGCATGGAAAGATGGCGCTTTCAAGGAGCCCTGGGAATACAGCCTGGCGGGTAATCCCTGCCAGTTGACTTATGAGGGACGACAGACGTTCATCCCGTGTGATATTGCAAAAATCTTTGAATCCAAGAAAGATAGCGGCTATGCCAGCTATATCGGCGTACCGTTGTTTGAGACCGATGGCACTGTCATTGGCCATATCGCCATTTATGCATCGACGACACGTGCTCAGGATGCCTATGCGATGGAAGTTGCACAGCTCTGTGGATATCGCGCGGAAGCCGAAATTCGCAACATGATCGCCGAAGAAAAGCTGGAGCGCCAGATATCGCGCCTCTCTGAAGATGCAAAACTCAAGGATGAGGCCGTACGTACGGTCGCCCATGATCTGCGTTCGCCGCTGGCGACAGTGATCACGTCCCTGTCTTATGCTGAAACGCGGGAATTGCCTGATGAGATTGCCGGTCTCGTCTCCATCGCCCGGCAAGGGGCTGAGCGCCTGCTGACATTCGCTTCTGATTATCTTGAACAGGAAAGACTGGATCACACATCACCCGAACAGGGTCATGAAGAAATCAATATTGATGAATTGTCCAATGACCTGATCGCAGATTTCCTGCCGAGGGCGAACGAGCGGAACCTTTCAATCAAGATTAAGCGACATGGCGGACCTGTGTTCGTTCACGGCAATCCACAACAGCTACGCAGTGTGCTTGAAAACCTGTTGTCAAACGCTGCCAAATTTTCTCCTCCCGAAGAGACAATCATGATCACGGTTGACGATTCCGGCGATCATGTCCGGGTTAGCATTTCTGACAATGGTCCGGGTGTTGAAGACGGCATCAAGGACAGTCTGTTTGACCCCTATTCACGTGGTGATGCTCCCAAAAACACAACCCCCAGCTCAGGCCTTGGCCTGTCCATCGCCAAGGATATTATTGAACGCCACGGTGGCCGTATAGGGTTTGAGAACGGCTACGTAGGGGTAACTTTTTACGTCGACCTTCCGAAGGCCTGAAAGTTCCGTTGCAATTGTGCCGAACAGGTCGCCTGCGGTGAGAGCGCTGAACGGACTATTCCTGCCAACAATCAGTCATTGGCTCCGCGAATCGCCGCGCAGACCGCATCGGTTACCTCGCGTGTGGTTGCGTTTCCGCCAAGGTCCGCGGGACGGACCTCTCCAGCACCAGTGACCCGCTCAATGGCCATCATCAAACGGCTGGCGGCCTTCGGCTCGCCGAGATGGTCGAGCATCATCGACGCCGACCAGAATGCGCCGATCGGGTTGGCGATGCCCTTGCCCATGATATCAAAGGCTGAGCCGTGGATCGGCTCGAACATCGACGGATAGGTGCCGGGTGGATTGAGATTGGCCGTTGGCGCAATACCCATACTACCACTGAGCGCCGCCGCCAGATCGCTTAGCACATCGGCATGGAGATTGGTTGCAACAACAGTATCGATGGATTTGGGGTCAAGCACCATCCGGGTTGTCATCGCATCGACCAGCATTTTGTCGGTTGCGACGTCCGGATAATCTGCTCTGATTAATTCAAAAACATCGTCCCACATCACCATGCCGTGGCGCTGGGCGTTCGATTTGGTCACCAGCGTCAGGTGTTTTCGAGGCCGTGAGCGGGCCAGCTCCAGAGCAAACCGCTGCACCCGCTCGACGCCGGCACGGGTGAAAACGGCAACGTCCATACCGACTTCTTCGGGCAGGTTTTGATGGACGCGCCCGCCACTTCCTGCATATTCACCTTCAGAATTTTCACGCACAATCACCCAATCGAGGTCAGTTGCCGTGACACCACGCAATGGGCTTACTATACCCGGCAACAGGCGCGACGGACGAACGTTGGCGTATTGATCAAACGGCTGACAGATGGCGAGCCGCAATCCCCAGAGCGAGATATAGTCGGGCACATCGGGATCACCGGCAGATCCGAAAAAAATCGCATCTTTGTCACGAATCTGGTCGAGCCCGTCTTCAGGCATCATGCGCCCGTGCTGACGGTAATAGTCGGACCCCCAGAGAAAGTTCTCAACGTCCAGGGTAAATCCGCCATCGCACTCTTCGAGCACACGAAGCACCTCAAGGCCAGCGCCAATGACTTCAATACCGATACCGTCTCCGGGAATTGCGGCAATGGAATATTCTTTCATCAGGCTTCCTTAGATTTTCTTTTTTGTTACGATTTTTCGATCCTGCTCCGGACCAGCCCGGTAGTCATTTGGACAGGCGGCGGGTTGCTTGCTATCATAGTTGGTTACTAACGTTTTGAAATGCCGCTTTCAGGAAACAGACTTTTGGCTCGAATTCCCAAACGCGCACAGGACAAAGCCTGGCAGACCTTCACCGAATGGTGTGTGTCGAGAGGCCTGAACCCGGTTCCTGCCCATCCCTGGACGTTGGCCGCGTATGCTCTGGCTCTGGAAGATCAGGAAAAACCGGGCGACATCAGAAAAACCCTGCATGCGATTGCCAAGGCGCATCTGGAAAAATCGCGAAGCCGTCCTGACCGCAACCCTCTGATTGAGCGCACACTAAAAATGATCGAGACCCGAAAGGATATGCGTGAGCAGAAGTCCGAGCTGTTCGACGATGATCTGACCAAAACCGAAAAGCCTAAAAAATCCCGCAAAGCGAAAAAAGCACCCGCCAAACCGGAAGCCCCAAAACCCAAAGTGCTGCGAACATTAAGCACAACCCCAAAACTGGTCAGCCGCCGCCGTCTGAGCAAATGATTATTTCAGGGTTACCCGACGAACTTCACTGAAGGTGCGGACCTGACCCGTACTGTTTTTGCGCAGCAGAGTAATCTCGCCACGATACGCACCTGCTGGCCAAAACAGGGGCTTGCGCTTTTTACCGGCGAAAAAGAACCGCCGGGCCTGTGTTTTGGGAATATTTTTTTTGTGTTCGAACATGATCTTGCCATCCGGACCGAAAATCCGCATCCGTAGTTGGTCTCCTACTAGCGGCCAGTACATATCGGCCCACAATACCAAAACCGGCGCCTGGCGCGACAGCACGTCATCCCTGTAAAGTCCCGCACGAACGGCTTTTGCACTCGGACTTCTGGCCGCGAACCCGGCATTAAAAATAGCGCCGGGTGGGCTTTTCAACTGGTCAGCAACATCAGGTCGCCACAGTGACTCCTTGCCTTTGCCGCACCCCTGTCCGGGACTGTTTGCCGTGAAAGGATCGACGACAGTCTTTCCCTGACGGACGGAGATATGAACATGTGGAAACTGGGCCAGTCCCGAATGTCCGACCAGCCCCAATTGTTGACCGCGGGTCACCCGCGTGCCCTTTTTAACCCGCACACTGTCTTTTCGCATATGGCAGTACTGGGTCTCCCAACCACCTTCGTGCGCGATCACCACACCGTTTCCGCATTCCCTGCCATTAATATTCGCCCGACCGGTTTCGGAGACGTCGACATCAGCCATCCCGTCGCGCACCCCCCTGACGACCCCGCCATCGGCAGCGATGACAGGAACTCCGGCAGCCATCACCTTCAGGTCACGAATAGCAAAATCAGTACCCTTGTGACCGTCATAGCCAAATGATGTGCAGGCATGATCCTTGAAACCTTTTCCCGGGTCGAGATCAACATAATTGACGACCCAGCAGGTCTCTCCCAGTTGACATTGCAAAGGCAGGCCCAATTCCAGCGAATGTCCGGGCGTAACCGAAATGCTGATTTGAACCAATACAGTTCCGAGCGCAGTCGCCAAACTGCGAACCCACGCGGTAGACCTGAAAACCATGTCTTGTTCACACCTTTTAACCAGTATATATTGCGTTGCAGCATTAATATTGCGATGCAAAACGTTTATCGCCCTGAATATAAAGGATACAGGTGAATGGATCAGATGACCAATCCGATGGACAAACTCCACGGTTACTATTTCGAAGATATGGAAGTCGGAATGTACGATGTCTATGCCAAGACCATAACCGATGCCGACATCATCACCTTTGCCGGTATTTCCGGTGATACCAACCCGGTTCATCTGAA
>JAJFIJ010000089.1 GCA_021775105.1 Rhodospirillales bacterium
TCCAGTTTTTCCATGGCCGGAGAGTAGGGGGGGTGAGCCCTGAGGTCAATTCCATCAATCGTTTTGGTTTCAGTTCGGCTTGGCAGTAGCGACAACGAAAAAATCCGGCCATAATGCCCCGCGACGCCTATCTTGTCTGACCACTGCACTATCGGGCACTCCGGTTTTTTTCTGACGCCCAAAAGAAACATATTAGGTTTTGTCGTGAATAGGTGATTTGGTGCCAAAAGAACAGAGCTTGCTTGATGAATTGACAGCGGCGTTTGACGGATTACGGACCGGGTTTGCCGTATTTGATGACGCCGACCGATTAATTTATGGCAACCAGCATTTCCGTTACCTCTATCTGTCGATCCGTGACCTCAATGAAATTGTCGGCATGAGTTATCGGCAAATTCTCGAGATTCTGGTTGAAGATGGTGAATTTGCGGGTGCCGATGTCATCAAGGACCCTGATGGCTGGATTGAAAACCGCCTGTCGGAACATCGAAAAGAGCGGGCAATTACGCTGGAACGGCTTGCCGATGGCCGCTGGATTGAGATCAAGGAACGCCAGACGCCAAGTGGTGGAGTGATAGGTGTTTGGGCTGATGTTACCGAATCCAGACGTCACCTGGCTCACCTTGAAAGTGCCATGGACTGCATCGCCGACGGGTTCGCGATCTGGGATCAGGCAGGAAGACTTTATCAGCGTAATGAGCGATTTGCTGAACGGTATAGGGGTAAGGACCACCCCCTGAAGGCTGGCGATAAAATCGAACAGGTTCTCGCAGATATCGCGGCGTCGGGGGAACTTGAAACAGAAGACACCCCGGAAAGCTGGTTGACAGGTATGCTGGCGGCGCGAAATTTACCTGAGCGGACAGTAGATATCGAATTTTCAGATGGTCGCTGTTTTATCCTGTCTGAGCGGCGAACCCGGGAAGGCGGTGTGGTTTCGGCCTTGACCGATGTCACCGAACTCAAACAGAAAGAGCGCGATCTTGTTTTTCGGGGACAGTCACTTGAATTAGCAGTTTCCGAGCTGGAGATGGTCAACGATACGCTGGAACGTCAGGGGTATGAACTGGCGGGAATGGCAGAGCAGATTGATGCGGCACATAGTGAGCTGAAGACCAAACGTCAGGCACTGGCCATCGCCGAAGCACGCCAGCGGACGATTCTGGAAACCATGGCCGACGGTCTGGTGGTGCTTGATGAACGCGGTTATGTGGAAACGTTGAACCCCAACGCGGAAGCCATGCTGAGTGTCGATGCCGGTGAAGCCCTTGGCCGGCCACTGGTTGAGTTTGTGCAGATTGAAGATGATGACCAACTGGTAGGTGATATCCCGGCCTACCTGAACGTTCTTTATGAGATAGAGGGCGATCATCGGAGAGAGTTCGTTATTCGTACCCGCTCTGGCGGTTCGCTGTCCGTTGAAGTTGCGATCGCCGAAACGGGTGCCGCAAACCAGCGCTATATGGTAATTACGCTCCGCGATATCAGTCAGCGCAAGGCAGCTGAAAAAGCGTTGATGGAGTCTTATGAAACGCTGGAACGACGGGTTCTTGAGCGGACAGAAGCGCTGACCGGAGAAATCAGGCAACGTCAGAACACGGAAAAAGAACTGCTAGAGGCTAAAAAAGAAGCGGAATTTGCCAATTGGGCCAAAAGTCAGTTCCTTGCCAACATGAGCCACGAACTGAGGACGCCCCTAAACTGCGTAATCGGGTTTTCCGACATGTTGAAACAACAATACTTTGGCCCCATCGGTGATGATCGCTACATTGAATATGCAAACGATATCAGCATGTCCGGCAATCACCTGTTGGGTGTCATCAATGATATCCTGGATGTTTCGAAGATCGAACTTGGCGAGTTCGAACTCGAAGAAGAAAGCATGGAAGTTTCTGATATCGTTGATGCCTGCATTATCATGATTGAAGACAAAGCCCGGCTTGGAAACGTTGCTATCAAACGGGTTCTCCCCGATAATTTCCCCGGCCTTTTTGGCGATGAGCGGCGGGTTAAACAGGCACTTTTGAATCTGGTTTCCAATGCCGTTAAATTCACCAAACCCGGTGGTTATGTGATGATCGAATGCAAACTTGATGGTGACGGCGGGATAAACCTGATTGTCGTCGATACAGGTGTGGGAATTTCTCCATCTGATATCGAGCGGGTATTGCAACCTTTTGGTCAGGTCGCGGACAGTCAGACGAGGGGTTATGAAGGAACCGGATTGGGGCTGAGCATCGCCAGTTCCCTGACGGAGCTGCATGGCGGGAAGCTTGATATCGAGAGCGTTGTCGACATGGGAACCCGGGTTGCCCTGATCTATCCGGCCAGCCGAACCCGCCAGTAAAAAGCCGGGCCATGCGACCGCACGACCCGGCTTTTCCTGAAAACGGCGTGGGTTATTAGTGAACCTTGACGGTTTCGAATTTGCCGGATTTAACCTCAAGCTCCTTGTAGGTGCCCAGAACTTCGCCGATTTTGTTAAATTCGACATTAGTTGCGCCTACGTAATCAATGTCGCCACCGTTTTTGAGAATTTTCAGGCCCTTGGCAAGTTCACCGGGCATAATTTTTTCACCCGGCGCATTGCCAACCATCATCATTTTGGACTGAATGGCCGCACGGTCTGCGGAACCGGCTGCCTGCATGGCCAACGCGATCAACGCGCCAGCATCATAGGATTCTGCCGTGAACGGGCCATCCTTTTTGACACCGGCCTTCTCTGCCATCGATTGAAAGGACGTCGCGACTTCGGATTCAGAACCCGGCAGGGTGCCGATTGTTCCGTTCAGGTCCGGGCCGATGGCCTTGACAAGGCTTTCGCCGATCATGCCGTCAGCCAGAATAAAGTTCTCAAAAGCACCGGAATCCAGAGACGCCTGAATGATGCCCTTGCCGCCCTGATCAAGATAACCGAATACTGCCAGGTGTTTGGAGCCGGATGCCGACAATGCTCCGACCTCTGCGGCATAATCAGCCTTGCCATCTTCGTGGGCGGCGGAAATGGTAATTTTACCGCCAATCGCTTTGAACGACGTGCTGAAAGATTCAGCCAGTCCCTTGCCGTAGTCATTGTTGGTGAAGGTGACTGCAACTTCCTTGATCCCGCGGCTTTTCAGGACCGCTGCCAGAACTTCCCCCTGACGGGCATCTGAAGGTGAGGTGCGGAAGAAATACCCTTTGTCCTTCAGCGCAGAAAGGCCGGGAGAGGTTGCTGATGGTGATACCATGACGACACCGTTTGGAACCGCAACATTATTGGCGATGGCGCCGGT
This sequence comes from Rhodospirillales bacterium, assembly GCA_021775105.1. Taxonomy (GTDB): domain Bacteria; phylum Pseudomonadota; class Alphaproteobacteria; order Rhodospirillales; family Casp-alpha2; genus JAJFIJ01. The sequence goes on from JAJFIJ010000089.1 coordinate 3,276, forward strand.
TACGCCTGAGCAGTCGGCCCCCATGATGGCGGCGACCTTGTCAGAGGTAATCAGTTTTTCGGCAGCAGTCGTCGCCGCAGCCGAATCCACACATGTGGAGTCGGCGCGAACGGATACGATTTTGCTGCCACCCAGCAAAAGTCCTGAATCAGAAACTTCCTTGAATGCCATTTCGGCGCTCCCTGCCATATCCGGTGTCAGGGACTCAATTGGACCGGTGAAGCCCAGAATTACGCCGATCTTGATGTCGGCGGCCAACGCCGGTGCAGCCGTTATCGCCAAAACCGTTGAAGCCAATAGAATTTTTTTCATAGTATCCTCCGTTATAGATTTGTTTTGATCGCTATATTTTTTATTTCCGCGTCGTGGTCCGGTGTACGGTTTCTGGCAATATTCCCCCAGGATTAAACCGCATAACCAGCAAAAGAACGATACCCATAGTGAACAGGCGCATGTGTTGTGCCGTGTTCATCAGGTGCAGACGGACCGGGTTATCCCCGTCCATCCAGCGCGTGACAAAGTCGATAATCCACACTCCAACCGGTTCCGCCTCGACCCAGAAGAACCAGATCACAAAGCCGCCAAGTACAGCCCCAAGATTATTGCCCGACCCGCCAACGATTACCATCACCCAGATCAAAAAAGTAAATCTCAGCGGGTGGTAGGAGCCAGGTGTCAATTGGCCATCAAGTGTGGTCAGCATCGCGCCGGCAATGCCGACGACGGCAGACCCAATAACAAAAACCTGCAGGTGTCGGGCGGTTATGTTCTTGCCCATGGCGCTGGCAGCCGTTTCGTTATCACGAATAGCCCGCATCATCCGTCCCCAGGGCGAATTCAGCGCGCGCATGCTCAAGGTAAAAACCACAATCAGAACGCATGCGAACAGGCCCGAATAACACAGCTTCACAAATATACTGGAATGCTCGATTACCAGCTGTGTCAAATGGGCTGACCGTTCTGTGTTGGAAAGCGCGGCTAGGGCGCTTTCGTTCAGCCGCTCGACCCAGCCAATAAACCAGTCCGATTTTTGCAAGTCCAGTTCGTAAGGAACCGGGCGGGGCAGGCCAGCGACATTTTTGACACCTCGGGTCAACCAGTCTTCATTTTTGATAATCGCTATAATGATTTCGGCAATCCCGAGCGTCGCAATTGCCAGATAATCGGACCGCAACCCGAGGGCAATTTTTCCGACAACCCACGCCGCACCTGCGGCAAACAGGCCACCAACAGCCCAGGACAGGAGAATAGGCAGGCCAAGACCGCCAAGATACCCGGCGTGGGCCGGATTAATAGCTTCGATTGCGGCTACCGCCGGATCGTAAAATGGCCGGATGATCACAAAACCGGCAACAATAATGATGGTGATGACAATATTTCTGAGTGGCCCTCTTGATGTTTGGCGATAGGCGACAATCACACCGGCAATGGTCAGCAGGGCCATCAGGGCGGCGATAAGAAGGTTGCTGCCACCGGCTGCCCATGATTCCGAAATTGGGGCTTTGGAAACCAGAACCGCGGCGACACCGCCCAACGCGGCGAACCCCATTGTTCCGACATTGAATAACCCGGCATAACCCCACTGAATATTGACCCCCAGCGCCATGACCGAAGAAATCAGGCAGAGGTTGAATATCGCCAAAGCCACTGACCAAGACTGGCCGAACCCGACAATCAGAAACAATATGGCCATGATCGCAAATGACAGAACGGTGCGGAGCGAAATGCTCATACCAGCTTACCCCTGATAATGCCGGTCGGCCGGATAAGCAGAACGACCACCAGAATGATGAAGGATACAGCGAATTTGTAATCTGTTGACAGAAGTTGAACCAGTCCTTCCGGAGCCCAGCTGTCCGGTACCAGGTACTTCAGGAACTTCTTGTAGGCGTAGGTCACCGTAACCTCTGAAAAGGCTATGACGTATCCACCGACGATGGCACCAACGGGTTGACCGATGCCGCCGACAATGGCGGCAGCAAAGAATGGCAGCAGAAGCTGGAAATAGGTGAACGGCTTGAAACTTTTGTCGAGCCCGTAAAGGGTGCCAGCGATGGTTGTCAGGGCCGCTGTAATGATCCACGTCACCATCACCACCCGTTCGGGATCGATCCCGGACAGCAGGGCGAGGTCTTCGTTATCGGAATACGCCCGCATCGCCTTGCCCGTTCGGGTCCGGTTAAGAAACCAGAACAGGGCGATAACCAGAATGACGGCAATACCGACGGTTAGCCCCTGTGAAACCTTGATCGCCAGTCCTTCGTTGAGGCCGGTCATTTTTTTGAAGGCGCGGGCCTTGATGATAAACCGTTCGCCATCAGCGAAGCGCTGGTCGTCGGGGCCAATCACAAATCGCACGATACCGTTCATGACGAACATCACGCCGATCGAGGCAATAACAAAAATTGCAGGTGAACTGCGTTTGGTCCGATAAAACCTGTAGACCACCCGGTCTGTCATCAGGGTCGCGGCAATGGTAATGATGATCGCCAATGGCAAGGCCAGCAAGGCTGTTGGTAATGGACCAAAACTGACTCCCATAGACTGCAACCACCAGGTAATCAGCACTGTCGACATGGTACCGAAGGCCATCACGTCGCCATGGGCAAAATTGGCAAACCGCAGGATCGAATAAACAAGCGTAATGCCCAACGCGCCCAGTGCCAGTTGCGATCCATAGGCGAGACCGGGAACAATGACAAAATTGGACAACAGGACCAGTGCGTTCAGAATATCTGTTCCGACGTCCATCTCTAGCCCCCCAGAAACGAACGTCTGACTTCGGGACTCGCCAACAGGGCTTCCCCGGTGTCGGTAAACCTGTTTTCGCCGGTTACCAGGACAAACCCCTTGTCCGCAATATTAAGGGCTTGGCGGGCATTCTGTTCGACCATCAGAATGGCAATTCCGGTGGCCTTGATTTCCAGAATACGGTCAAACAATTCATCCATGACAATTGGCGAAACCCCGGCGGTCGGTTCATCCAGCATCAGCACTTCCGGATTGGTCATCAACGCACGACCGACGGCAACCTGCTGACGCTGCCCACCGGAAAGTTCTCCCGCCGGCTGATTGCGTTTTTCTTTCAGAACCGGGAACAGGTCGAACACATGCTCCATGGTTTGACTGAAATCATCTTCACGAATGAAGGCGCCCATCTCGAGGTTTTCTTCAACCGTCATACCTGTAAACACATTACTGGTTTGCGGAACGAAGGCCATGCCCTGCTTTACCCGGTCCTGTGGCGAGAGATTGCTTATATCCCTGTCACCCAGTTTGACGTTGCCCTGCCGCAGACTAAGCATGCCAAACATGGCCTTCATGGCCGTTGTTTTTCCGGCACCGTTTGGTCCGACAACAACGGCGACCTCGCCTCTGTCGACGGTAATGGTGCAGCCGCGCAGAATATCCGCTCCACCGTAACCGCCATGCATATCGTTGCCCGTCAGGTAACTCATGCAGGGGCCGCTCCGATCTTGTTTTTGAGCCCGGTTCCCAGATAGGCCTCAATCACCTCGTCGTTGGATTTTACTTCTTCCGCTGTTCCCTGGGTTAGTAAACGGCCTTCAGCCATGACAATTACCGGGTCGCAAAGACGCGAGATGAAGTCCATGTCATGTTCGATCATGCAAAACGTATAATTGCGTTCTTGGTTAAGTCGGATGATGGCATCGCCGATTTCTTTGAGCAACGTTCGGTTTACCCCGGCGCCGACCTCATCAAGCAAAACCAGCTTGGCGTCGACCATCATGGTGCGGCCCAGTTCAAGCAGCTTTTTCTGCCCAGTTCAAGCAGCTTTTTCTGTCCACCGGAAAGTGTGCCCGCCGGGGCGTCTGCCAGGTGTGTGAGATTGAGGAAATCAATTACTTCGTCGGCTTTCTGGCATACCTGCTGTTCTTCCGAGGCGACTTTTCCGCGATGAAAAAAGGTGTTCATCAGGGTTTCACCGGATTGCCCGGCGGGGACCATCATCAGGTTTTCGCGCACAGTCAGGGAAAAGAATTCATGGGCAATCTGAAAGGTGCGGAGCAGTCCCTTCGGAAACAACTGGTGAGGTTTGAACCCGGTCACATCATCACCATCCAGAAAAATCCGCCCATAAGTCGGGGTGTAGACACCTGCGATGATGTTAAACAGCGTTGTTTTTCCGGCACCATTGGGTCCGATCAGGCCGGTAATCGATCCTTTTTCAATTTTCAGGCTAACTCCATCGACCGCCCTGATTCCGCCGAAGTGCAGGGCGACGTCTTCAACAACGATCATAAAGTGCCACTTTCATTTGGCGCTCCCGGAAATCCTTGTGCAGCGCAGTCACTGGAGTTTTAGCCTGTTGCATGGAAGCAGGCAATCTTACGAAACCAAACTTTCCGGAATTTTGGCCCGGGTATTGCCGAAAATACTGCGCGAGCTACATTATCAGCAGGCATGGCTTGCCAAAATGCGGCACAACAGCGCAAAAACCACAGGTTCTAGCGCTTTGCGATTGCAACTTGGGCATAGGCGGGTATAGTCCCGGTGATTTTCTTACAGGGCACTGAATTGGCCCGAAATTTGGGAGTTTTTGATGATCGTTTCACCCGCATACGCGCAAGCCGCTGGAGGTGGCGCTGGTGGTGGTCTTGAAGCCATGCTGCCCCTTATTCTTATTTTTGTTGTTTTCTATTTTCTGCTGATCAGGCCTCAGCAAAAGAAGATGAAACAGCATAAAAACACGCTTGCTGCCATTCGGCGTGGCGATAAAGTTGTTACGGGTGGTGGTATCATCGGTACCGTAACTAAAGTTGATGATGATCATCAGTTGACGGTTGAAATCGCCAAGGATGTTAAAGTCAAAGTCCACCGCGACCTGATTTCGACTGTTATGTCGAAAACGGATCCTGCAAAGGGTGCTGCACCGGCCAATGACGACAAACCTAGGCCGGGCGGTTTCCTCAGCGGAATATTTGGCGGTGGCGCAAAACCGGCTGAAGCGGCACCGGCGATGGAGAGCGAACCCGAAGCCTCTGGCGGTGCCAAAAAGACAAAATCGTCGAAGGTCCCGAATGTCGCCAAAAAACCTAGAGCTTCCAAGAAATCCAAGAAGCCGCAAGATTCTGGGGATTCCGGGGATTCCGGAGATTCTTCCGAAGCCAAGGAATAAACCGCTTTTTGCTCTAATTCTGGGACGGCAATCTGGTCTACTTCGCCAAATGGAAAATTGTTATGGTTTTGCTGGTCAGCATTTGCGGACTGGCGTTTGCGTCGCCCAATTTTCTGAACGATAAAACGGCGGCGGCGTTACCGGACTGGCTGCCTCATAAACAGGTCAGCCTCGGTCTCGATCTTCAGGGCGGATCGCATTTGTTGCTGGAGGTTGAAGTCAGCGCCGTAATTCGCGAACAACTGGAAGCGCTGGTTGACGAAGTGCGCGTTGAACTGCGCAAGGCAAAAATCCGCTATGGCGGTTTGGGACTGGATGGGGCGACGGGCGTTAAGGTCACCATTCGCGAACCGGCCAAAACCGAAGATGCGCGCCAGCTGTTGCGCAAGCTTGATGCACAGACGGATACGACAGCAACTGACAACACCATTCGCATTGAATTACTGGAAACCGCGATCCGCGATCGCCGTAATTCGGCGATGAGTCAGTCCGTTGAGATTGTTCGCCGCCGTATTGATCAGACGGGAACGCGTGAGCCGACGATCCAGCGGCAGGGCGATGATCGCATTCTCGTTCAACTGCCCGGCGTCAAGGATCCGGAACGGATCAAACGCCTGCTTGGCAAGACTGCAAAAATGACGTTTCGTCTGACGGATGAGCGCGGCGCCAATCTGGATCCATCACGCCCGGCACCTGCGGGTTCTCTCTGGCTTCCGGCATCGGATGGTAACAGCAGTAGCGGTCGCCCCAACATGTACCTTATCAAAAAGCGGGTAATGGTATCTGGAGAGGATCTTGTTGATTCGCAACCGGCCTTTGATTCCCGCGAGAGCCAGCCAGTTGTCAGTTTCCGTTTCAATACTCGTGGTGCCAAGAAGTTCGGTACGGCAACAGCCGCCAACGTCAATCGCCCGTTCGCCATTGTTCTGGATGGTAAAGTGATCAGCGCACCTGTTATCCGTGAGCCGATTCTGGGTGGCACCGGACAGATCAGCGGCAGCTTCACGGTTCAGGAAGCCAATGACCTTTCGCTGTTGCTTCGTGCCGGTGCCCTGCCGGCACCTCTGGTTATTCTGGAAGAACGCAGCGTCGGACCCGGACTGGGTGCAGACTCAATCGCGTCTGGCAAGATTGCCAGTATGATCGGTATGGTTCTGGTAGTTGTCTTTATGGTCATCGGATACGGGCGGTTTGGGGCCATGGCGGATTTTGCACTGGTCATCAATATTTTCCTGATTCTGGCGGCGCTGTCTGTATTGCAGGCCACACTGACGCTACCAGGTATTGCCGGTATCGTGCTGACCATCGGTATGGCCGTTGATGCCAATGTTCTGATCTTTGAGCGCATTCGCGAAGAAGTCAGGGCAGGGCGTACACCAATTTCGGCCATTGATGCCGGTTATGGTCGGGCATTGACGACCATCATTGACGCCAACGTAACGACCCTGATCGCCGCGACCCTGCTGTACGCCTTCGGGTCCGGTCCCATTCGCGGGTTTGCCGTGACCCTTGCCATCGGCATCGTTACCTCCTTGTTTACGTCCGTGATGCTGACACGGCTGATCGTTGTGACATGGCTTCGGCGGGCTCAACCCAAGGAGCTCCCGATTTAGGGAAGAACTGATATGCGTGGTATTCATCTGATCCCGGCCAACATCAATCTGGCATTCATCTCAAAGAAAACGATTTTCTTTGCCTTTTCTGCGTTACTGGTTCTGGCCTCAATTGGCATGTTTCTGTCGAAAGGCCTGAATTACGGTATCGATTTCAAGGGCGGCATCATGATCGAGATCCGCACCGAGAAAGCGGCCGACATTGGCGATATGCGCAAGACTCTGGGCGACCTTGGTCTGGGCGAAGTTGCCTTGCAGGAATTTGGCCAGCCAACCGACGTTCTGATCCGTATCCAGCGACAGGAAGGTGACGAAAAAGCCCAGCAGGCAGCAGTCGAAAAGATCAAATCCGTTCTGGGGACCGGTGTCGAATACCGGCGTACGGAATTTGTTGGGCCAAAAGTTTCGGACGAGCTGTTCTGGGACGGGGTTCTGGCCGTTGGCCTCGCGATTCTGGCTATTCTGGTTTACATCTGGTTCCGCTTCGAATGGCAGTTCGGAATGGGGGCTGTTGCCGCGCTCAGTCATGACGTCATTTCAACCATCGGGATATTTGCCATCATGGGACTGGAATTCAATCTGTCCACGGTGGCCGCCGTGCTGACCATCGCCGGATATTCAATCAACGATACTGTGGTTGTTTTTGACCGGGTGCGTGAGAATCTCCGTAAATACAAAAAAATGCCACTTCCGGAACTGCTCAATAATTCGATTAATCAGACCCTGTCACGGACCGTGATTACGTCTGTGACGACGTTACTGGCCCTGCTGGCACTGTATTTCCTCGGTGGCGCTGTTATTCGTGATTTCAGCTTTGCCATGATCTGGGGTGTGCTGATCGGTACCTATTCGTCAGTCTGTCTGGCAGTTCCGCTGCTTTTGTACATGGATATCAGCAGACGGGGTGCGCTTGTAGGTGAGACGGACGAAACTGCAGCCGACTCGCCGTAAGAGACGGGTATGTCCCTTGATATCACCCCTGCTGTTCCAACTGGCGGTCAACTGATCCAGCGCTATGGCGAAGGCGGTTTCCGGGTCAGCGGGGAAAATTATTCGGGGTCTGTAATCGTGCTGGAAGACTCAACCATCCCATGGAGCGTAACGTCGATCGACCAGATCACCATCAAGAGCCTGACCCCGGTGTTTGATGTCGCCTCACAGGCAGATATCCTGCTGATCGGATGCGGTGCAAAATTTACCCCGCCACCTCAAAAACTGCGTGCTGACCTGAAAGAAAAAGGCATTGCGCTCGAATGGATGGACACAGGAGCCGCATGCCGGACATACAATGTCCTTCTGGTCGAGGCCCGCCTCGCGATCGCTGCTCTGATCGCAATAAACTGACAAACCTTTCGGGGGGTGAGGTGCTGACCGTGCTTCGGCTGAACTGAGATGGTATCTATCGCGCATAAAAAAAACGGGACCCGAAGGCCCCGTTTTTCGTTTGACCCTGAACTTGGGTCAGTACAGGTTCTGCGCTGATACCATGGCGTAGAGCATGGGGAACGACAGCAGTGTATTGGTTCTGGAGAACAGCATTGCCGTACGTGCCGCAGCCGCTTTGGCGTCAGCATCAACTTCAACCATACCCAGAGCCTTTTTCTGGTTCGGCCAAATAACAAACCAGACGTTGAACCACATGATGATTCCCATCCACATGCCGATACCGATGGCCATGTGTTTGGCGGAACCGTCGGAGCCGATGGTCAGGGCCTCAACCAGATAGCCGTTCATCGCTGCCAGAATGAGGCCGGTTACAATGGTGCCCATGGCCCCCCAGCGGAACCACCACAGAGCCGCCGGAGCAATCACCTTGCCGATCGCTGGTTTGTGTTCATCGGGGATGTTTGGCATGTTGGGGATCTGCACGAAGTTGAAATACCACAACAGGCCAATCCACATGACGCCACTGACGACATGAAGCCAGCGGAATACAAATGTCCAGTAGGCGTGACCGGACGGGCTGCCTTCGCCTGTTGCGGAAACCACCAGAACAACCATCAGGACCGTCAGCACCAGACCGGCGATCACTGTATTTCTCAGATTTGACAGAATAGCCGCCATAGCGCATTCCCTCCTTCAATTATCAATTATGACTAAACTAAATTAGAATCTTTCTTATCAGAATGACTGGTATATAGGAGGTTCGCCGCATTCTCCAAATGTTTTCACTTAACATTCGGAAAAATAACAGTTTTATGACATTTGACGAGAATCAAAACACAACGGACCACGGACAGTATGACCAACGATTCGCATCATAACGACAATGACAGATACTGTCAGGACCTTGTCCGGCGTTACGACCGGGACCGGTATTTATGTGCCCTTTTTACCGCCGATGAGGTGCGCCCGGATATCATGGCTTTGCTCGCCTTTAATATCGAGATATCGGGCACCCGCGAAACCGTCAGCCAACCGATGATCGGACAGATGCGCCTCAAATGGTGGTTTGATGCCCTCGATGGCATCTATGAAGGGGTACCGCCTGTCCACCAGGTTGCCGTCCCGCTATCGAACGCCGTAGCCCGCGGACGGATCCGGCGTAACCTGCTGGAAGACCTGGTCGACGCCCGCTTGTTGGATCTGGATGACAAACCCACCCCGTCAATGGACGCGCTGATTGATTATGCAAACCGGACGTCAGGTGCGTTGTCCGAAGCCGTGCTGGAGGGGCTCGGTATTGACGCGGATGGGGCGATCGAAGCCGCCCGTCATGTCGGTATCGCTTATGCCCTGACCGGCATGGTCCGCGCGTTGCCAATCAATTTTGCCAAACGCCGCGTTTTTCTGCCCGCTGACTTATGCCGTGATGAGGGTCTAGAAATCGATACCCTGCTGGACCGGGGCATGAAAGACGGAGCACCACCCGAAATGATCAGGGCGCTTAACCGGGTTATCGACGGTGCGGAACAGCAACTGAGCAAAGCGGACAACCGGAAAGCAGAGGTTCCCCGCCGCGGCGTATCGGCATTGATGCCCGGCGTGCTGGCAAGGGGATACCTGAAAGAGTTGGCGAAACACGGTAACGATCCCTTCAAACAGCCTCTCCGCCCGCCCGGACCGAAAGTCGGCGGAATGCTCGGCTTGTTGTGGGCCGGAGTGCGGGGGACGATTTAGGGCATGGACCCGTTAAACTGGGCGTTTGGGTTCAAATGTCCGTTGGCCGATCATAACCGGTCCGGAACAGGGGCGTGTTTTTGGCAGAGTGCAGATGTTGTCGTTAGTCTTAGGGTCAGGACTCATTAATTCCATTCAATTCTGTTTGTCAGGAAGGTTACGTATACAAGAAGACAAGCGCAAGGACATGCCGGGCATATTCGAGCATTGTCTTCGCCGCAGACGTGGCCTTCATGGCAAACCCTCCGGGCGGGGCGCTTTTCCCCTCAGGCGTCGTTGAAAAGCCTTGAATACCACGGGGTATCCTGCGCCTTTCCGCCTAACCAGGGGGGAAAATCGCCTCCGCAGAATGGATGGAATTAATGGGTCCTGACCCTAACACGCGTGAATGTTTCACTTTCACGCCATGAAGAATTTCTGGAAGATACAATATGCTGCAGGAATCTATATTTTTGGTAACTGAGCCATATAGACGTTAATCTGGTTTTCTGCGGTTGGGCTGCACCGAACAAGATAATGGACATCTTCCGGCTGGAAATAGACAGAGCAGCCTTCCGCATGGTGCTCCGGAGAACAAAGCTCATCCCAAAGGATATTGCCGATTATTGCTTGTGCCTGTTTAATATTATGTTTGTCGAACAGGACCTGTGTTTCTGCGCCCACTTCAACGATCTGCCCATCGCGGGTGGCACGAAATACCGGGTCGGGTTTCTTATCTGGAAAATCAGAAATCGACTCCATGCGCCGGTTTCGATACCGGCTGACGACAACTGAATAGGTACTAACACAGAGTGGAAAGGCGTAGGCGATAAAGACAGAGAAAACTGTAAGCCCGGGACGCAGTGAAAGCTCCTCAGCAAATTGGGTGAACGGGTTAGTATCACTGCGGAACCACGGCACCAGAAGTTGACCGTACGAATTGATCAACGTGCCAACGACAAACGCCAGTGTATAGGTGCCGCGATCTTTCAGTTTTTCGACCAGTAAACGGCGAATGAGAATGTAATCCATAAGGGAACTCAATATTCAATTTTCGGAAACAATAATTCCAGATTCTTCTATTATTGACCAAACTCCCGCATCGTGCATCAAAAGATCGTGTATCTCGTGCACCAAAAGATCGTGTATAGTGACGTTCAATTGCCAGCAAAAACGCTGCTACCATCGGGAAAGTTTCAAGCTGCGAGAACAGAAATGTCAGATACTTGTGTATCAAGAAAACTAACTGCTGTGTTTTATGCGGACGTGGCGGGTTATAGCCGGCTCACTGGAGCGGACGAAGAAGGCACGCACCGGAGAGTTATGGACTCCCTTGACTTCGTTACAAAAACGATCAAAGCGGAAGGCGGAAATGTTTTGCGCTACGCTGGCGATGCCGTTCTCGCAGAGTTCGCCAGCGTGGTTGCCGCCATCACGGCTTCTTACATCATCCAGATTAGGCTCCACTCCGAAAACCTGGACATTCCGGACGATAGAAAAGTTTTGATCCGGATTGGCGTTAATCTGGGTGACGTCATGGAAGATCGCGGTGAGATTTTTGGTGACGGGGTCAATCTGGCTGCCCGTCTTGAATCCACTGCTGCACCTGGAGGGGTTTGCATTTCTTCTGCCGTCTTTGAGCAGATTGACGGCAAGGTTGAAATGGCATTTGTGGACGGAGGTAGCGAGTTATTTAAAAACATCCTCAAACCTGTTCATATCTATCGCTGGCATCCTGACAATATGAGAGCGCTTTTTGATACTCCAGTTTCACCTTCTGTTGCCGCCTCTATGCCCGTCGAAAAACCGCGTAATACAGATCGTCGAGAGAAGCCGTCAATCGTCGTGCTCCCATTCGCAAACATGAGTGGTGATTCTGAACAGGAATATTTCAGCGACGGCATAACCGAAGATATCATTACCGATCTTTCAAAAGTCTCCGGTCTGTTCATCATCGCTCGAAACACAGCTTTTACCTACAAAGGGCAGAATGTTGACTTGTCAAAAGTCAGTCAGGAATTGGGTGTACGCTACATCCTGGAAGGAAGTGTTCGGAAAATCGGCAATCGGGTGCGAATCACAGCTCAGCTCATCGATGGCTTCACAAACGGTCACCTCTGGGCGGAACGCTATGATCGTGATCTTGAAGATATATTCAGTGTCCAGGACGAAGTCACTGATCAGATCGTAACCGGTCTTCGTGTCCATGTCTCTGATTCCGAGCGCCAGCGGATGGTTAAGAAAGATACAGAAAATCTTGAGGCCTATGACGACGTGTTGCATGGAAGGGAACTGTTTCTGAGATTTACCCCGGAGGGCAACAGAGCGGCTGAGGAGAGTTTCCGCAAGGCCATCGCCAAGGACCCAAATTACGCGGCAGCCTATGCGGAAATCGCCAGAATACTTGTCCAACGTCGTAATCACGGCTGGGATGATACACCTGACGAAACATTGGAAGAAGGGTTTCGCATGGTCAGCAAGTCCATTGAAATTGACGACACCATTGCCCAACCTCATATCGTCAAGGGCTTCGTACACCTGTGGCGGCACGAACACGATCTGGCACTAAAAGAACTTGATGCGGGTCTGGCAATTGATCCCAACCACGCTGATGGGCATATGTGGAAAGCTATTGTAGCCGGATTCGCGGGCATTCCTGAAGTTGGCGTGAGGGAAGTCCAGCTTGCCATGAAGCTGAATCCGGGATCACCATTCTGGTATTTGTTTGCACTGGGTAATGCCTGCTTCGCCATGGGGAGTTACAGAGACTGCGTTAATGCTTGCCGACAGGCTATTGAAAAAAACCCTAATTTCATTTTTGCTCAGATGTTGGTGGCGGCAGGCTTGGGCCAGTTGGGCCATTTGGACGGCGCTGATACGGCCCTTGCTGAATGTCGCCGATTGAACCCTCATTTTTCTCTCGATTGGTCAAAGGCGCTTATTCCTTACAAAAACGTCGAAACCATTGACCGGTTTGTCGAGGGGCTCCATAAGGCGGGATTGTCGAAAAGTGCGTAAAATTTAGCCACTCATCTGTTAAATTGTATATGAAAACACGACTTAATTGATCACCGGTTTTTCGCCCGGCAGGTTTTCCAGCAGGTCATTGGGATTGTCGGTGGTTAACTGATCGAGAATGTTATCAGACATTGGTTCTTCGGCATCTTTCAATAATTCATCCAGACTGGGCGTGGCTGTGTCATCGGTCAGGGAGTCCAGCACCGGGTCGGCGGGCATGGCTTCGGAGTCCGGATCGGCTGGCGCTCCGAACAGTTCATCGGGGGCAACTTCGCTGCTGGCCGGAGCATCGTTAACATTGGGTTCCGGTGCCAGTTCGGCTTCGGTTTCGGTGGCCTTGGCGACGCGTTTCAACTGCATCAGTTCATGCGCCGAAACCTGTGGGAAAATTACCGGAGAATTGACAAAGTACAGCATCACCGCACCGCGCTTGGTATCCGGGAACCCGCCGCGTGTATCATCGAACTTGCGGATTTCCAGAATGCTGATGGCATTGGTTTCCGGGTCGCGATCGCGCCATGATATCGTCGGATTATCCTGACGGGGCTGGGCCAGCGGGGCGATTGAACGTTTCAGGATTTCGGTCGGTTCGCCAAACCGCTTCTGATAATACGCCGATACCTTCTCAAAATCTTCGGAATTGAACAGCGAGTGCAACCGCGTTGCCGAACCCTGATCAAAACGGGCAATTGCCATCGGCCCGGTATACAGGATGGTGGCCACCTGGAAGGTCGATTTCAGATCATCGGGCCAGTCCACAGGTTCCATGCAGAACAGCGTCGTTCCCCGATTTTTCTTGACGCACTGGTTTCTCGAATCCTTGCCCTGATTGCCGGGCGGAAAGGTGTTATCGAGATTGACTGATTCACCAAGCGTCAGCACAACTCCCGACAGGGATGTCCGGGTCAGGGCGTTGGGGTTGCGTTCGGGAACAGGGGGCGAATCGGCTTTGGTCAGTTCGGTTATCGGCCAGTAGGTACGGACTTCGTCCAGTGTCCTTGACGCCACCTTGACGTCCGCTTTCAGCGCGTCGTGGATGGTCGACAGTTTTTCATCCTGTTCCAGAAGCAGGGATTCACGCGGCAGATTGTCGCGGTCCTTCGGTTGAAACAGTTTGGTCAGGCGAGAGAAAAAGGCTTTCTGTCTGGTTTCCTTCTTTGTTTGCGGCGATTTCAACGGATCGCTATAAGGGGCTTTGGCCATCATCTGGCGTTTGCCTGAAGAACCGTCCGGTGCTTCCAGAACCTCGACCTCATCGGCCGGAACCTCTGATTTCAGGACCTTGATGACGGCCATTGGGCGGCCTTCACCAACATTCAGTTTGGCAGTCGTTGTCCAGGCCGTTTCTTCCGGTGCTTCCGGTTCTTCCCCTTCGGTGGGCATGCCTTCGCCGACGCGGGCCTGGGCCGTCCAGCCCTGTTCCAGCGCCTGCCCTTCTTCATTGAACAGCACGGATAACCGTTCCAGAAATTCAGGCGGAATGTTGCCACGAACTTGCGCCGGGTCAGGCTTGACGACAGGTCTGGTTTCATCCTCTTTGTCAAAAGCATCCAGATTGGCGATATCGGACTGATCCGGGTCGGCAACGATATCCTTGCCGGTGTCAGGTGCCTTCCTGTAGGCCGGTGGGACCTTGATGCGTACTTCGTTTTCTTGATCGATCACCGGTTTGCGCTGTTTGCCTGTGAAAAACCCGATCATGCGGTCAACCGTTGATGGCCCCTGTTCGGCTTCAGTAGGTTTCGCCATTTCGGATTTTTTATCGCCAGCCTTTTTGGTTGGCAGGCCGTAATCGTCTTCGCGTGTATTTTCCATCTCGCGAATTTTTTCAAGACGTTCGTTGAACCGCCCGGCGGGCGTTTTTCGGGGTTTTAATTTCCTGCCCTCGGTCATCATTTTGTCGGTCGCGATGTCGCTGCGTTTGGCGGTTGGTTCCGTGGGTTCGCGGGGAACGTCATGGGCATACTTTCTGCGACCTGCATCCAGTATGGCGTTGGTGTCGACCTGAACGTCTCTTGATAACGCGTCTCCCAGTCTTTTCAAACGGTTGCGCATGGCTTCGGAAGCGCGCGTTCTTGGTTGCCCCTGATCTTCCGCGGTGATCACGTCGCGTTCCGGCCCTGTCTCCGGTCCGGCCGGATCGTCAAGGTTGGGTTCGTCCGCCAATTGATCGAGAACAGAATCGACGGCGGAATCCGATGGTGCCGGATCATCAATGATCGGCAAGCCAAACTCGTCTTCTTTCGGATTGTCAGGCGACAACAGGTTCTTGATGCGATCAAAAGTCCTGTCTGCACTGGTTTTTTCGTCATCGTCAGAAAGCTCGGGAGGGTCGTCCTCAACCAGATTTTCCAATAACGATTCTTCGTCCCGGTTCTCTGTCTCTGTGTCTTCAGGCAAGGGCAGGTCATCTTGAGCTTCTGTATCCACCACTTCAGGCAGTGGCATGTCATCCGTGATTTCGACGGTCTCAATGATTTCCGGCTGCATTAGTTCGTCGCCAGACTGCTGGACCTCTTCTTCCAGTTCACGCGCCAGATGCTTGTCGGGGTCGTCTTCGTCGCGACTATCTGCTGTTCGGGTTGGCGGGTTTTGAGTTGCCGGACTGGCCGGGTCATCCGGGGTTACCAGGTCAACCAGCGACTGGAAAAAGGATCCAACCGGCCCCAATGTGTTTTTGCCAGATGCTTTTTTGACTTTGCGTTTCTCGACCTTGGCGAGCCGGGGCATTTCGGTCTCGGAACTTTCGGGAGGTTCACTGCCATCGGGTTGATCAACGCCGGGGCCTGTGGCGACAGCGACTTCACCAACAATTGGCACCTGCGGTTTGCGCGGCGGCATTTCGAAACGGTCGCTTTTTGCCAGCTCGGTGCGCCGGGTTGTCGGTTTCTTCGGCGCGCGCTTGCGCGCCGTCGTTTTGGTGACCGGTGGTTTGGCGGGCGATGTGGTTTTTACGGCAGATTTTTTGGTTGTGGCCCTGCGGGTCAGGTCGAGCGCTTTCAATGTCGTTGTTTTGCGTTTTGCCGATTTTCGTGCACTGCGTTCGGACAGCAGGTAGTGGGCAATGATGAAATGCCCCTTGTCGACAGCCAGATCGGCTGCCGTCATGCCGGTCACGTCGCGGGCATTAAGATCAGCCCCGGCGGCAATCGCCTTTTTAACAGCTCCGATATCGTTGACTTCGACGGCCTGAAAAAGCTGTTTGGTTGAGACCGGGCTTTGCGCCTGAACGGAGGGTATCAGGGTTAGCACAAACAGAATTGTCAGGATCGCCGTCAGGCACACCTTCAGGTCCGGCAACAACCGGCCCCCGTCCCCAGGATGTGGTCTGGAACGCTGTCTTCGATCCATGCCTGATTTTACGACCTTTCCACTGACCTCGACACCCCGCCGGTATCCACCCGACAGAACACCCATCATAACCGGCAATAATGTCGATTATTGGGCGTCAAATTTGACTAGGTCAGGGTTAGAGAGAAGAAGTGAAATTATAAAAACATTAATAAAAACAATAGGTTATATCTCGAATATTTGAAAACAAAAATTTAACGCGGGATTTTTGCGCATGGCCCGTCCTTCCATAGAGCATTCGGGCCGATAGATGCCTGTTCTGGCCTGATCTCCCGTTAGCCGACAAAAACAGGCGAATCGGAAAGAATCGGAAGTAGCGCAGCAAAACAGAATGGCGTGATCCTGTTTTCGGTTTGGCAAATTCCATACGTGGTTTCCAATTGGTCTCAACTGATATAGAAGCAGTGCAAATCCTGCCAATCCTTGAAATCAGGGCTGACCCTAACTGAATGTCTCCGGAATATTTTGCGATACTGGCAATCGTTGCCGTGCTGTCTGTCGTCCAGTCATTTTTCGGTATGGGGGTTCTGGTATTTGGAACGCCCACCCTGTTGTTGTTGGGATATGATTTTATAACAACTCTTGGCTATCTTCTTCCCGCATCGTTCGCAATTTCGCTGTTTCAGGTTTTGTCGGCCGGTTCGAGCCGGATTCTCGTTAGCCGATATCTATACCTGTTCTGTCTGCCTGGTATCGGTGTCGGGCTGTGGTTGGTGGACGCCAGTCCGCTGGCATCCTGGGTCAGCGTCCTGATCGGCGGAACATTGTTGTTTTCGGCATTGGTCCGTATCTGGCCGCCATCACGCAGACTGTTTGCTATGCTATTGGAAAAACATCTGCTTATCTATCATCTGGCAATGGGAGTGGTC
>JAJFIJ010000090.1 GCA_021775105.1 Rhodospirillales bacterium
TACCAGCGAAAGATCAAATCCTCCCGAAAACATGGCCTTGAAACAGGCCTTCAGTTTCTCCTCATCACCCCAGATAAAAGTGTGATAATCGAGAGGGTTCGAGATGGAGACATATTCATTGAGCGTGACCTGAATTCGGGATTTATGCAGATCGGTCAATTCCGGAAACTCCAGACCCCTGTGCATTGCCAGATCGGCAATCAGCCCGGCCTCTCCCCCCGAACAACTTAACGACGACAGGTAGTTGCCGTTCAGCGGGCCGATGGTGGAAAGCAATTTCAGGGTTTCAAGGAAACCTTCCACCGTATCAACACGCGCCACCCCAAGACGCTGGAACAGGGCATCGTAAAGATTGTCTGATCCGGCAAGCGAGGCCGTGTGACCAAGGCTGATTTGTGCGGCTATTGAACTCCGCCCGGTCTTGAGGGCCACCAGCGGCACGCCACGTTCTCGAGCCTTTTCGGCAACGGCAATAAACTTCTCCAGATCAGTCAGGCCTTCTATATGCATGCCAATGGCGTTGATTCTCTCATCATCGAGGAACGTATCGACACAATCCTCGACGCCACAAACGGCTTGATTGCCGAGAGAAATCAATGCTGCCAACGGTAATCCCCGGCGTTGCATGGTGAAGTTGATGCCCATATTGCCGCTTTGCGAAACAATAGCGACGCCCCGTTCGACGCGCGTGCCGCCATGCTGATCAGGCCACAATACCGCACCGTTCATGTAATTCAGGATACCGTGGCAATTGGGACCAATCAGGGCCATATCATCAGCTGCTTCAATCAATTCATTCTGGCGCTCCCTGCCTTGTTTGCCTGTTTCGCTAAAACCCGAAGCAAAGCAGATTGCGCCACCTGCTCCCATTTTTCTCAAGGAACTGACAATTTCAATTGTCGGTTCGGCAGGAACAACAATCAAAACCGCATCCGGAATGCCGGGAAGATCATCAACTGTCGCGAAACAGGGTTGACCCGCCAATGTTTTACGGTTGGGATTGATGCCCCATATTAATCCCTCGAAGCCAAACCGCTGACAGGCACGAATGGTGAAATCGGCAGCATCACCACCCACCACAGCAATGTTTTCAGGGTTGATCAGTCGGGCGAGGCGGGAGCGGGACACGTCAATCTTCCAATGGACGAAGCATGGCACGGGAAATGATCAGACGCTGGATTTCACTCGTACCCTCCCAAATTCGTTCGATCCGGGCGTCGCGCCAAATCCGTTCCAGTGGCAAATCTGACATCAACCCCATACCACCGTGAATCTGTAATGCTTCGTCAGCGATGAAGGCTAACGTTTCTGATGCCGCCAACTTGGCAATCGCTGCGTCCATATCTGTCATTTTTCCCTGATCCAGTTTCCAGGCGCATTGGTAAGTCAACAGTTCAGCCGATCTGCGACGAACTTCCATATCGGCCAGTTTGAAACCGGTTCCCTGAAATTTTCCGATGGTCTGGCCGAACTGTTTGCGCGTCGCCGCGTAGTCGGCTGCCAACTCAATAGCCCGATCACAACGCCCCAGACACAATGCTGCCACCTGCAGGCGTGTTGCTGCCAACCATTCATTGGCAACATCAAACCCTTCATCAACCTCTCCCAGAACCTGCGATGCCGAAACCCGGCAATTGTCAAATTCCAGGATCGAATTGTGATACCCCCGGTGCGAAACATTGTCATAACCGTCGCGCATGGAGAACCCGGGCGTATCCATATCGATCAAAAAAGATGTGATTTTCTTACGCGGCCCATGGGCTGTCTGTTCTTCACCGGTGGCGGCAAACAGGATAACAAAATCCGCGAGGTCTGCATGACTGATAAAGTGTTTGGTCCCGTTGATAACAAAATCATCGCCTTCGCGATGTGCCTTGCAGGACATGGAGCGCACATCCGATCCAGCCCCCGGCTCGGTCATCGCCAGACAATCAACCTTCTCTCCCCGAATGGTCGGATAAAGATATTTGTCGCGCTGTTCATCAACACAAGCCTGAAGGATATTGCTCGGGCGGGCAACAATGTAGTGCAATGCCATACTGGCGCGTCCCAGTTCCCGGTCCAGCATACACATGCTGAGGGCATCCAGTCCGCCGCCACCAAGTTGCTCAGGCATGCTGGCGGCATAGAGGCCCAGTTCAAGCGATCGTTCACGAATTTGTTTGATCAGGTCAGGTCGAACCTCTCCCGATTTTTCAACCTCTGCTTCATAGGGATACAGTTCCTCCTCAACGAAACGCTTTGCCGTCTCGATGATCAAAGCCTGTTCTTCCGATATTGAAAAGTCCATCAGCTAGCTTTCTCTGGATTGACGGTTTGAATTGATCGACCGACCCAGGCGGGGGGATCGGGAATCATGAGATTACGATATCGGACCTGCTCGGTATCGGTCATGGGGACCGAACGACCGGATACGGTATTAACATGGACCGCCATCAGTTCCGTCGTCGCCAGAACAATGCCGTCCGACTTCATCAGATGGCAGAAATGCACGCGCTTGGCATCAACACCCAGCACCTGTGTATCCAGTTCAAGCAACGCGCCTTCATTGACTTCATGAAGAAACCGGATATGGCTCTCCACGGTATAGAGCGAACATTTTGACTGCGCCCGGTAGTCTTCACCCATTCCGGCGTGATCATAAAGCGCGTCGGTTGCATGTCCGAAAACCAGCACATAGTAGGCTTCACTCATGTGGCCGTTATAGTCGACCCAGTCCGGACGCACGTTGCATTGATAGAGAGCTGAAGGTGTAGCAGGCAAGTGGGCCTCCGCCTGCACCAAGTCGAAATTTCCTGCGCTTTCGATGCGACGGGAGTCATGCTCATCAATGGTTTGCCCGGCCCCCACTTTATAAGTGCGAAGCGCTTGCATGATCGCAATCAGACAATCATCACGGAGCCGCTCCATTTCCTTGATGGAGCGCCCGGCCCGTTGTTTATCGGTACCTTCAACAAACTTATCGATCAAATCGTCAGTCAGTTCTGGGGCTTTCAGTTTGGTCCAGGGCAGTTCCAGCGTCGGCCCAAACTGTTTGAAGAAATGCCGCATGCCGCCATCACCGCCAGCCAGTAAAAACGCCTCATTGGTCCCCATCATGGCCCAGCGCAAACCGGGCCCATAACATATGGCATCATCCATGTTTTTGGTGTCGGCGTAGCCGTCATTAATGACATGCATATTTTCCCGCCAAAGGGCTTCCTGAAGACGATCCGATAAAAACCCTGCCACTTCCTTCTTCAGCTTCAGGGGATACATGCCAATTGCTCGATAGTACTCCACTGCGCGGTTCATGTTTTCATCGCTGGTTAATTTTCCACCGCAGATTTCACAAAGCGGCAGTAGGTAAACAGGATTAAAAGGGTGGCCCACCAGATGACGTTCCGGATGAGGGCTTTCGGCCTGGAAATCGCTCGGCAAAAGGCCTGAGGTGGAAGAAGCAATCAGGACTTCTTTAGGAGCCAGCTCACCCAACTCTTTATGAATCTTGATCTTGAGTTCTAGATTTTCCGGTGCCGATTCCTGGATCAAATCGACGGAACGGCAGAGGGTCACCAGATCTGAAGTGAACGTCAGACGATCACGATCCGCACCGTCAAACAGGCCCATCTTGACCAAAGCAGGCCAGGCATTGTCGATGTTGATACGGAGCGCTTCTTCTGCATCGGGAGCCGGGTCCCAGGCTACAACATCTAGCCCGTTGGCAAGCGCCCTTGCTGCCCAGCCAGCACCAATAACACCTGTGCCGACGATGCCAATCTTCTTGATATCGTTCATTCCTGTTATCCGTGCTTTGTCAGGCCAAGAGTTTCGCGCGCTTCAGCTGGCGTCTGAACACGCCCGCCCATCAACTCGATAATGGTTTTGGCCCGCCCAACCAGTTGACCGTTGGACGCCAGCACGCCTTTGTCGAGATAAAGGTTGTCTTCCAGACCAACCCGGACATGGCCGCCCAGCAACATCGCCTGAGCAACCATCGGCATCTGCATGCGACTGATCCCGAAGCCTGCCCAGATCGCTCCCTTCGGCATGCTGTCGACGAAGGTTTTCATGTGAGTCGTATCGGCGGGTGCGCCATAGGGAATGCCAAGGCAAATCTGGAATAACGGTGGGGCTTCAAGAATTCCTTCTTCGACAAGTTGCTTGGCAAACCACAAATGGCCGGTATCAAATATCTCGACCTCGGGTTTGACACCAAGGTCTTTCATCCGAACAGCCATATCGCGAAGCATGTCAACAGAATTGACGGCGATATAATTACCTTCACCAAAATTGAAGGTCCCGCAATCAAGGGTACAGATTTCCGGCCGCAGTTCAGCAACATGTTGCATGCGTTCTTCGGCGCTTGCCATATCCGTCGCCGGGCCGAAAGCCATAGGGTCATCCGGCGGACCCAGATAGATATCGCCTCCCATACCCGCCGTCAGGTTAATGACAACATCTGTGTCAGAATCCCGAACCCGTTCGACCACTTCACGAAAAAGCGCCGGGTCGCGACTGCCTTGCGTGGTTTCAAGATCACGCACATGAATATGGGCGACAGCGGCACCGGCTCTGGCCGCTTCGATCGCCGCATCGGCGATGTCTTCTGGTTTAACAGGTACACCCGGATGTTTGCCCGCTGAATCAGCGGCACCGGTAACGGCGCAGGTGATGATGACGTCTCTGTTCATGGAATGGTCCTCTCAAGAGTCAGGCTGCCAAGTGCATTTACTCTAGCGAACCTCAAACATCATGATGTACAATTTACTCCTCTTATTTTACATTTTTAGACAATTTCTATGATTTTCTCATTCACATCCGCGCCACAAACCGGGCCACAGCAGATTGGCATTCTACTGGCACCGGAATTTTCGATGTTGTGTTTTTCATCCGTCACCGAACCGCTCAGGGCGGCCAACCGGGCGGCGGGGACAACTCTTTATCAGCGACAGGTGCTATCCTTGTCGGAACCCACGGTTATCGCCTCAAACGGCATATCGATCGAAGCCGACGGAGTGCTGTCATCCGATGAAGACATACCGCTTCTTCTGGTTTGCAGCAGTTTCAATCCGGAACGTTACTGGTCCACCGACCTCGCCCATACACTCCGTCGACTGCGCAGTCGGGGAACAGCGTTCGGGGCTCTGGATACGGGCAGCATCATTCTCGCCAAAAGCGGATTGCTGGATGGTTACAAGGCGACCATCCACTGGGAAATGCTCGACGGATTTGCCGAAGACTTTCCGGAGATCAATGTTGCCCCGGACCGCTTCATCGTTGACCGGGGCCGGATGACAGCGGGCGGTGGAACCACGGCACTCGATCTCATGCTGGCTCTTATTCGCGCCCAGCACGGGCATTTTCTCGCCTTTGATGTCGCCAGCCAGTTCATTTACGAACACGACAACCTCGGCAGTGACCCGCAAAGCGGAATTACTATCCGTCAACTGGCACATCAGGCCCCGGCCCTCGCCAAATCGCTGCAATTGATGGAAAATCACACAGAGGAGCCATTATCGATAAACGACATAGCAACCCGGTTGGGCACCAGTCAAAAAGATCTGGAACGCCTGTTCGGGCGGCATTTAAAAATCACCCCTGGACGGTATTACCGCAACCTTCGCCTGACCATCGCCCAGCGTATGATGTACAAGACCTCAATGAGCATAGGCGAAATCGCAATCAGGTCGGGCTTCAATTCTCCCTCGGCCTTTTCACGGGCCTACAAAAACCGCTACGGACACTCCCCCCGAAGTGAACGCCTATAGAGGTGAAATCAGACGTATTCCCTGATCGGTTCGGCCAGCAGGCGGCGAACCATTGGCTCAAACGTCTCAAGCGGCAGGGTGTCGTAGTCCGGATCAAAACAGCTCTGATCGTATTTTTCGCAAAAATCGGCGCAAGCCTGAAAATGCGGATGCTCCCTGAACTGATCGCGCGCATCGCGGTCTTCACCGATATGGTGAAAATAATAGTAACCCTGAAACAGCCCGTGGTGCTGGATGATCCAGTGGTTCTTTTCGCTGATGTAGGGCTTCAGGACGGCCGCCGCCAACTGGCTGTGATTTTCCGGCGCAATGATATCGCCGATGTCGTGCAGCAGGGCGCAGACGACAAACTGCTCATCATTATCATCGCGCAAGGCCCGCGTCGCCGATTGCAGGGAATGCTGATACCGGTCAATCAGGTAACCGAGTTTCGGGCCTTGCAGTTTTTTCAGCATCTCCAGAACTTCCGTCGCCAGGGTCTGGCGATGGTGCTCATGATAGATCGGGGCCAAAAACGCATACTCTTCCCTGGTTCCGTCTTTCATTTGCGTGAAACTGACCTGATCCATAATCATTTCTCCCTAATTGCGCCCGAACAGTCTGAACAGACTGCGGACCAGTGAGCCCAGAAACCAGACGATCATAAACGTCACCAGCCAGCCACCGATGATGTAGGCCAGAACAGCCCCGGCATAAGGGTCGGCTGCCCCCAGATAGTCGGTCTGATAGTGCCTGGATAACAGCTCGTAAGTGAAGAACGCGAGAAATACCCCGACCAGTCTTCCGACCCAGCGAACCTTGCGATTTACGGCACGTAAGCTCCGACCAATGACCATCGTTTCCAATTCCAGATTGTCGTTGTTCGTGCTTAACAGGTTCCGGGGTTCGGGGACAAGAACTGATCAACATCAAAAACCAGATCCGAAGCCGAAAGGCTATCTTAACAATTTCCCCTATATCATTGATTCCACATTATGAATCGCTGCCATTGTACTTGACAGAAAAGTCGGGAACAGACATCTTCAGCAGCATATTGGACATCCGCTGGTCGCAACAACCCGCAAATTTGAGCGACCTTGCCCGGGTGGACTGAAAAAACGTAATGCGGGAGAGAATGTGCAAATGGTTTTGAGGGGACTTCTCACTGTCGCTGGAATCGGTGTGACTGCTGCTATTGGTTCGGTCTATTTCATCGGTACCGCAGACTCCAAGGTTTACGGGCTTGAAGAGGCAGGCGCTTCTTCGAAGACGCTTGGGCTCGCGCCCCTGTCACTGGGCAATCCGTCGGCGGCCCATCCCGGCCTGCTGATGACCGTGCCGGGCATTCCCACCGATGACGTGACCGTGGTCGAACCCAAACTGGTTTACCAGACGTTGCGGGCCGGCAAAGGTGATACACTGGCCGCCCTGCTGAACCGGGCAGGCGCGTCGGGAAGGGAATCCCACGCGGCAATCACGGCGATCAAGAAGCATTTCAACCCGCGAAAATTCCGCCGTGGACAAGAGGTCCGCATTGCCTACCGCCCGGACGCGGCAGACGCACGCAAAACCGCCGCCAGGGTTGGTACGTTTATGGGCTTCAGTCTGCGCCCCGACCTGACCACCGAAGTCACCGTGCTGCGCAGCGATGATGCCGAATTCGTTTCCGAAGTCTCCGACCGCCCCCTGACAACCGAACTGGCCCGTGCCGAAGGGATGATCAATTCCAGCCTGTACGTCGCCGGGAAAAAGGCCGGATTGCCGAACGCGGCGCTGACCGAACTGATCCGCGCCTATTCATGGGACGTCGATTTCCAGCGCGATATCCGCAAGGGCGACAGCTTTCAGGTGATGTACGAACGGGTGTCCGATGAAGACGGCAATCTGGTCAGAAGTGATCGCATCACCTTCGCCACCCTGACGCTCAGTGGCAAACCTGTTTCCGCCTACCGGTTTGAAACATCCGACGGGAATGTCAACTACTACAACGAAAAGGGCCTGAGTGCCCGCAAGGCCCTGATGCGCACGCCGATTGACGGTGCCCGCCTGTCGTCCGGGTTCGGAAAACGCAAGCACCCGATCCTCGGTTATACCAAACGCCACACCGGCGTTGATTTCGCCGCCCCCCGTGGCACGCCGATCTACGCCGCCGGTAACGGCACCATCACCTACGCCGGTAACAAGGGCGGGTACGGGCGTTACATCAGCATTCGCCATAACGGATCCTACACGACCGCCTATGCCCACATGAAGGGGTTCGCCCGCGGCATGAGCACCGGCAAGCGTGTCAATCAGGGTCAGGTTATCGGCTATGTCGGCACCACCGGTCGTTCAACCGGGCCGCACCTGCATTACGAAATCATCCGCAATGGCCGTAAGACCAACCCGCTGCGCGTCAAGATGCCTTCGGGGAAAAAGCTGAAGGGCAAGGAGCTGGCGCGGTTCATGAAAGTCCGCAAACGCATCGACCGCCAGTTCGCTTCCATCGAAACCGGCTCAACCGTTGTCGCCTCAACGAAATAACACCGTGCCATGACCGTTGATCTGGCGTTTTCGGAATCCGGCGACGGTCCACCGTTGATCATTGTCCACGGCCTGTTTGGCTGGCGCCGCAACTGGGCGGGGATCGCAAAGGTGTTATCTGACACCCATCGCGTCCTGACCCTGGATCTGCGCAACCACGGCCAATCACCGCACGCACCGATAATGTCCTATCCTGCCATGGCCGCCGACATCGCGCATTTTGTCGAGACCCATAATCTCGGCCCGGTGCCGCTGGTTGGTCATTCCATGGGCGGCAAGGCGTCGATGGTGCTGGCGCTCAATCGAGCTGACCTGATCGATC
>JAJFIJ010000010.1 GCA_021775105.1 Rhodospirillales bacterium
ACTTCTTCGTCGAGACTGTCCAGGCTGATAGTGATACGGCCCAACCCCGCACGCGACAGATCTTGTGCCACTTGTGGTAACAATATCCCGTTGGTAATGAGCGCCAGATCCTCCACACCGGTAATACCCGCCAAGCGCTCAATCAAACTCACCAAACCAGGCCGCAATAATGGTTCACCACCAGTGATACGTATCTTGGCGACGCCCAAGTCTACGAACGCTCGTACCAATCGGTCTATTTCTGCATCGTTCAGCAGTCTATTCCTGGGCAGAAAGTCGGCATGGGCCTTCACCGCGTCCGTCGGCATGCAGTAGCCGCAACGAAAATTACAACGATCGATTATCGAAATTCTCAGATCCCGCAGCGGTCTTGTCAGGATGTCCTGTATTGAATTTCTACTCTTGTAATCCATGTTGTCGATGCCAGGCTGCTACTTCCTCCGACGTCAGGGGTTCTTCACATACGCATTCGGCCGCAAGTAGAACCACCAGTTCAGCACGAGGCATACGGCGTAGAAGATGGCAAACCCGTAAAGGGCATATTCCGGTGTCGTTGCCTTGATTTGCTCGCCAAATACTTTGGGGATGATAAAGGCTCCGTAAGCAGCTACTGCGGACGTCCAGCCCAATGCCGGTCCGGCCTGCTCCGCATTGAATACCATGGCGATGGTTCTGAAGGTTGAGCCATTGCCCACACCGGTGGCGGTGAACAAAACAATGAACAAACCAAAAAATGGCCAGAAATACTGTTCCGGTGTGGCTGACTTGTAGGCCGCAGCCATGAAATAAGCCACACCAAGGGCAGAGGCAATCATCACGATGGAAACAATTTGTGTGACTTTTGCACCGCCAACTTTATCTGAAATCCAGCCTCCCACCGGGCGGATCAAGGCACCGATGAAGGGGCCCATCCAGGCAAACATCAGGGCACTGGGTCCATTAGGATTCACAGTATCGTGCGTAACGATGCCATCTGGACCTACGATGTGGCTAAAACCAAATATCACTTTGATGGATAAGGGAAAAGCCGCTGAGTAGCCTATGAACGAACCGAAGGTCATAGTGTAGATAACGGTCATCGCCCACGTGTGTTTGTTCTCAAAAATTTTGTACTGACGCTTCAGGTTTTGCTGCAAACCGCCTCTCGTGAGATAGCGCATCAACAGGACTGTTGATGCAATAACCATTGGCAGGACGATCCATTTACTCAAGAGTGCGATACCGGTCGGGGCAGGCAAAAGCAGATACAGACCCGTTGCCGCAGTCACAAATCCGATCATGAGCAAACCGCTAATCTTCAGGAACGCGGCTATGGGCGAACCCGGGTGCGGCGTGACTGTTTCGGTGACAATATTGTTCATGCCGAACCAGCCGGCAAAAGCAAGCGGAAGCAGAAATACAAGCCAGATAAACCCGGCATTATGAATGTAGGTGTCTGTTCCGGCAGCAATTTTTCCGATCAGCGTGCCACTGGTATTGACCAGGGTCATTGCGTCGCCGCCAAAAATTCCAATAGTCATCATTAGCGGCACGAGAATCTGCATGGTGGTGACACCGAAGTTCCCGAGACCGGCGTTGAGTCCCAGCGAGGTTCCTTGTACTCGTTTCGGAAAAAAGAAACTGATGTTTGACATGGAGGAGGCAAAATTGCCGCCACCAAAACCGGAAAGCAGGGCCAGGAGCTGAAAGATCCACAGCGGTGTATTTATATCTTGCAGCGCAATGCCCGCGCCAACGGCGGGAATCATTAGCAAGGCCGTGGTAAAGAAAATCGTGTTTCTTCCACCTGCTATGCGGATGAAGAAAGTGCTGGGAATCCTTAAGGTGGCACCGGTCAAACCGGCAATAGACATTAACGTAAAAAGTTCCAGTTGCGAAAACGGAAAACCCAGATTGAGCATCTGCACGGTAATGATGCCCCACATCAGCCAGACGGCAAATCCACAAAGCAGGCTCGGGATTGATATCCAAAGATTTCTCGATGCTATTTTCTTTCCCGTGGAATCCCAAAATTCCTCATCTTCAACTTCCCACTTTTTTAAATCACTCATCAGTTTTACCCGCCTGGTCTGGTTTTCTTACGTTCGTCCGTTGAGGACCTAAGTTAGATAGTCGGCGTCTGCCTTATCCACGCTGAGAATATGTCCCGGAAACCATATCTTTAGAAAGAGCATATGTTCGTGCATATCTTCCGCTCTGGCCTCTGCAACCTTCTCTCGCCAACGCAAAAGTTCTTCGCGCAGGCGAACGTGCGATCTCTTGTGTTTTTCGAGGTCCGGGCAATAATTTTCGTCCAGCAGTTTTTCTTCGTGTGCGAAATGGCGGTTCGTGTAATCGATGAGGTTATTCAGGGTCGGAGCAAACTGTTCATAAGTACCGCCTTCTTGAATCACTTCATCAATCTTGTTGATTAAACTCAACAGGTGTTCGTGCTGGCGGTCGATCGCGTCAATGCCGACGCTGAACTCGGCATTCCAGCTGATCAGCGGATTCAGGAAATCGCCGGTGCCTCCCCGCAGCAAGCTGGCAAACTTGGTTTCGAAACCAGACGGCAGCCTGGACAAATTCATGACCGTCCAATGCATCCAACTGAAACAGAGGACCGACAAGAGCAACATGAACATCCAGGCGCTGGTCCACAAGCCGGTCCACTCCAGCAGATAGCCGAAGATAATCGGGCAAAAGAACCCCCCGAGACCCCCGAGCACGCCCACCATGCCACCCACGACCCCTACATCTTCGGGGAAGTAGTCGGGAATGTGCTTGTACACCGCCGCTTTTCCGAT
>JAJFIJ010000091.1 GCA_021775105.1 Rhodospirillales bacterium
GATCATTGGCCTGACCGGCGACATGACGGCAATGGCCGCCGCTGCCAAATCATTCCGCGCCTATTACGCCAAGGTTGTGCCTGACAAGGATGCACCGGACGACTATCACATGAGCCATTCCGCCCGGCTGTTCCTGATGGGGCCGGACACCCGACCCGTGACCTTTTTTCAGTATGGCGAAACGGTCGAAAACATGACGAAAAAGATAAAAGAGATTGTCGACGCCGGGTAACCCCTTCTGGAATTATAACATTTTAAAACTTTGGTGCTATGCTATGCCATGGCATTTTGGAAGCGAGTTTCGAGTTGGACCTATCAGGTGTTCGAACCAAACGTCGACGCCACCGACGTTTTGCAATTCGAACCCCTGATCGAGTTGTGGCAATCCAAATTCAAGGGTCACCTGATCCCCGCATGGAGCGATTTTTCGTTTGATGATTTTTACGGCTGGCATGGCTGGCTTCGGGTAGGTGATTTTATCCCCGGACAGACGGACGACTATGAGTATCGCCTGTGGGGTGTGCACGCAGTTAATTTTTATGGAGTCGACCTGACAGGCAAGCGCATGAGTGAGCTGGATTTCGGATTCGACGACGATGACCGGACACTGCTGGATCTTCTGGCAACCCAAAAAATGATCACTCTGGCGACCGGCCCCGTGTTCTGGCAGGAGCGTGATCATCTGGAAGTGTCGGTGGTGAAGATGCCCCTGGCTGATGACGGCGTAAACGTTGATAAATTTCTTGGTGCTTTCCGTCATCGAAATATAAATCCTGAAATTAGAGTTAATCGAGATTTTTCTGGCACAGACCAAGGTCTTACATTCTGAAACCTTCCAGTCTCAATTATGGTATATGTAAAATTTCATGTGGCGTCAGCACATGGCTCTGAACACGCCAACGTCACGCCTTCTATATCTGCCCATACTGGCCGTCATTGCCGTCGGGTTGAGCAGCATTATGGTATCGATCACCATTTTGTATGCGGCCGCATTTAATGAGGAAAAACAACGACTGCGCGAACTGAGCCAAAGCCAAGCCCGTTTAATCGAATCAATCGCCCGTTTTGACAGTAAATACAGCAAAAATTTTCCTGGCCCTCCGCATGAAGCGACAA
Source organism: Rhodospirillales bacterium (assembly GCA_021775105.1). GTDB lineage: Bacteria > Pseudomonadota > Alphaproteobacteria > Rhodospirillales > Casp-alpha2 > JAJFIJ01. The sequence continues at coordinate 1,117 of JAJFIJ010000091.1, forward strand.
TATCCCAAATCATTGACGCGCATCGAAATTATATCGGGTTCGGTGAAACCGGCGAATTTACCCTGGCCCGTCGCAACGGCGACCAGATCGAGTTTATCCTGGCCCTTCGCCACTACGATCTGGAAAACCCGAATCCCGTACCGTTTGAGTCGAAAATTGCCGAACCTATGCGGCGTGCCCTGTCGGGACAAAGTGGAACGGTCGTGGGCCTCGATTACCGTGGTGAGCAGGTCCTGGCGGCCTACGAGCCTGTGGCGGTGCTGAATCTGGGAATTGTCGCCAAAATTGATCTCCGTGAAATACGCCAGCCGTTTGTCAGGGCAGGGCTTTGGGCGCTGGCGATATCGAGCGGGTTTATCCTCATCGCTGTCGCGGTTTTTCTGCGGGTCACCCGCCCAATCTCAAAACGTCTCATCGATATGACTGCCAAAGCCAATGAAGCCAATCAGGCCAAGTCCCGGTTTCTCGCCGAAATGAGTCACGATTTGCGCACACCGCTAAATTCGATCATGGGGTTCAGCGACATAATGCGGTCCGGGATGTTCGGCCCAATGGGAAGCAAGCATTATGATGAGTATGCCAATGACATATACAATAGCGGGGCCTTGCTGGTCCGCTTGATTGACGACGTTCTTGATATTGCCAAGGTGGAAGCAGGAAAGGTGGAATTGATAGAAGAGGTTCTCGACATCTCCGAATTGATCAAGTCCTGCATCCATCAACTGGGGCCAATCGTCGAAATGTCAAAACTGTCTGTCTCTGTCCAAATCCCGCCTGATATTCCCGCCCTCAAGTGCGATGAGCGTGTGATGTTTCAGCTCTTGAACAATCTGATATCCAACGCCATAAAATTCACCCCGAACGACGGAAAAATTGATCTGGGTGTTGAACTGGATTCTGAAAACCGGCTGGTTTTCTGTGTCACCGATAATGGCATCGGCATGTCAGAAGATGATATTGAAAAGGCCCTCAAACCGTTTGGACAGATAGACGGAATCTATTCACGGCGCAACAAGGGCACCGGTCTCGGCCTGCCCCTCTGCTCCAATTTCATGGAACTGTTTGACGGGTTTCTGAAAATTGAAAGCGCTATTGAAGTGGGAACAACCGTATATCTCATTTTTCCGGCTGATCGGACGATCATGACACAATTGGAGTCTTAGTCGGCCAATCCCATCAAAGACCGCGCGAAGGCCTTTGCCTCGAACGGACGCAAGTCACCCATTCCCTCCCCGACCCCGACCGCGTGCACGGGAATGCCAAACTTTTCCGCCAAGGCGACAACAACACCGCCCTTGGCTGAGCCATCAAGCTTGGTCACCACCAGACCAGAGACATCGACAAGTTGTTTGAACGTTTCGACCTGCGAATGGGCGTTCTGACCAATCGTTGCATCCATCACCAGCAACACATCATGCGGCGCGGTTTCATCGATCTTGCGGATCACCCGAATGATCTTTTCCAGCTCCGCCATCAGATCCTTGCGGTTCTGCAAGCGCCCGGCGGTATCGATCATCAGGACATCCGTGTTCTGTTCCTGCGCCTGCTTCAGGGCATCAAACGCAAGACCCGCCGCGTCCGAACCGGTATCTCTGGAAACGACCGGGCATCCCGCCCGCTCCCCCCAGATGATAAGTTGCTCGACCGCGGCAGCGCGGAAGGTATCGCCAGCCGCCAGAATAACCGAACGACCTTCCGTCCTGAACTGCCCGGCCAGTTTGCCGATGGTCGTGGTTTTTCCACTGCCATTGACGCCACAAACCAGAACGACGTGGGGCTTCCGTGCCGGATCAATCGTTAGCGGTCTGGCAACGGGTTCCAGAATATCGCTGATTTCGTCAGCCAGTGCCGACTTGATTTCTTCCGGAGATATCTCCTGATCAAACCGGGTTTTCGCCAGCGATCCACTGAGGCGCATGGCGGTCGAAACGCCAAGATCGGCCTGAATCAGAATTTCTTCCAGATCATCAAGTGCCGCCTGATCAAGTTTGCGCTTGGTGAACAGGTCGGTGATACCGGTAGTCAGCTTCTGCGATGATTTCGACAGACCGGCCTTCAGGCGACCGAACCAGCCGCCGCCGTTTTCGTCAGCCATTGCGTATCGTTCCTTCGAGACGGTTATCTTCGACGCCGGTAATCCCTGCCTGAACAAGCTCACCCATCTCCGGGGTCTGCCCGATAATCCTTACCGGCACATAATGTTCGCTCAACCCCTGCCCGTCTTTTTCAATCAGGACGGCAGCTTCTGTGTTTATCCGGCTTTTCAGAAAGTCCGCCATTGCCGCCTGACCGACCCGGCGCAACTGTTCAGCGCGCTCCTTGCGCACGGTCTTCTCGACACTCGGCATGTTGACGGCGGGTGTGCCGTCGCGTTCGGAATAGGGGAACACATGAAGATGGGCAAACCCCAGTTCCTTGACGGCATTCAAGCCATTTTGGAATTGTTCGTCAGATTCGGTCGGGAACCCGGCAATCAGATCAGCGCCGAAAACCACATCCGGGCGAAGCGTCCGGGCGCGCGCGACAATCCGGTAAACATCTTCGCGCAGATGCCGGCGTTTCATGCGTTTCAGAACCATGTTATCCATCGCCTGTACGCTCAGATGCAGATGCGGCATCAGGCGCGGATCATTGGCCAGCACGTCAAACAGCGTATCATCCATCGCCGCCGGATCAAGCGAACTGAGCCGCAGGCGACCCAGTTCGGGAACCATTTTCAACAACCGCCGAACCAGTTCGCCAAGCGTCGGTTGCCCCGCCAGATCGCTCCCGTAGGAACAGATATCAACGCCGGTCAGGACAACTTCCTTATGGCCGCCGGCGACCAGTTCACGCACCTGATCGACGATTAGCGCGGGGGTCAGCGAGCGGTTATTGCCGCGCGCAAACGGGATGATGCAAAATGTGCAGCGATGATCGCAGCCCTGCTGGATCTGTACAAACGCCCGCGTCCGTCCGTCCAGACCGTGGATCAGATGCGCTGCGGTTTCACGCACCGTCATGATGTCGGCAACGGCGACACGGGGCTGGGTTGCATCCCATGCGCCATAACTTTCCGGTTTCAGTTTTTCCTCATTTCCGATCACCCGGTCAACTTCACCCATGTCGGCAAACGCATCGGGGTGAAGCTGGGCGGCACATCCGGTAACGATGATTTTCGCGGCCGGGTGATCGCGGCGCAGGCGGCGGATGGTTTGCCGGGCCTGACGTTCGGCTTCCGCCGTCACCGCGCAGGTATTGACGATCAGCGCGTCCTTGAGCCCGGCGGCGCGCGACTGTTCGCGCATGATTTCCGACTCGAACGTATTCAGCCGGCATCCGAGCGTAATAATTTCAGTTTCAGCCACGGTCTTGTTCCGTACCGGACAACAAAGACGGATCAAGCCGCCCTGAATAACTGATCGCCACCGGTCCGGTCATCAGAACATTCCCATCTTCGAGCCACTCGATCCCCAATGTCCCGCCATCAAGATCGACCCGAACCCTGCGACCGGTCAAACCGCGGCGGTGGGCGGCGACGCCGACGGCGCAGGCACCGGACCCGCAAGCCTCGGTGATACCTGCGCTGCGTTCCCAGACCCGCATGCGCAGATGATCAGGATCAACCAGATGAACGATCTCGATATTCGCGCGTTCGGGGAACATCGGGTGATGCTCAAGCTTTGGTCCGATTTCCGTCAGCGCGATTTCATCGACATTATCAACAAAAAAGACGGCGTGCGGATTGCCCATGTTGATGCCAACTGGATCACGAAGCGGGCCGTTCGAGATATCCAGATGCAGGGTATCGGTTTCAGTGGCCAGCGGAATCTGTTGCCAGCCGAGATTGGCCGGACCCATGTTGACCGTGACCAGCGCATCGCCGCCGCGCCGGGTTTCCAGCAGACCGGCAATGGTTTCGACAATAATGGCATCACGCCCCAACTCATCCATAACCAGTGCCGCGACACAGCGGGTCCCGTTGCCGCAGGCTTCGGCTTCCGACCCATCCGGATTGTGGATGCGCATGAACACATCGGCGTTGGCATCCACCGGCGGTTCAAGAATGAGCATCTGGTCAAACCCGACCCCGGTGCGACGGTTGCCGATGGCCCGCGCTTGCGCTCCACCGATGCCGAGCGTCCGCGCACGGTCATCAATGACAACAAAGTCATTGCCAAGGCCGTGCATCTTGATGAAGTTTATATCCGTCATAGCGCGCCTAATATGGTCAGAATGATGGAGAAGTCTACCCTATTTGCAGGCTGTCCCGGCGGTTCACCTATGGTTCTTGAGAAAATGAAACATATGGAACCCGGCATGATCTGTTCCGTAATGATATTCCCGCCCGACCGGACAGGCCCGACGTGCCAGACATCCGCGGCTCATGCAATCTTCGCCAGCGGCTGATTTCAGATACCCGGCACAGGCCGGAACGTCATAGCCACCGGGGGGAAAAGCGGCAACAGGGCAGGTTGTCAGACACGGCTGATCGATACAGGTATCACAGGGAGAAGCCGTTTCTGACCGGGATTCAAACGCGACCCCGACCCTGAACAGCAAGGCCCCGCGATAGGCATGCCAGAGACCGAATTCCGGGTGAACCAACGGACCAATGGGAGATGCCCAGACCTGATCCGCCCGCATGGCCCAGCGCTGGAACGGAAAATATGGCGGTCCGTCAAAAGGATAAACGGCATCGGCCTGCAACCGACTGGCCGCGTCACCAATCACCCGGCGGCTCCAGGCATCCAGTGGGTCGACATGGGCGCTGAATTCGGAAGATTCGGAAAACGCATCCCACATCTCCGGCCCGGCATTGCCGATCATCACCACGCAGGCGACGTCACTTTTCAATCCGTCGCCCGCTTGCGGCGCGAACCCGCCGCGAATAATCAGTCCGGTCCCGTCAAGTGCGCGTTCAATTTTCCGAATATCCATAAAGAAATTTGGACATTTCGCTGGCCTTCCGTCAAGCGGTCACTTTGCCGGACTTGCCAACCGGTCGTTGGCCGAACGCCTCACTGTCGGCAACGGAGCGGACAAGCGCAACAAACTCACGGCGCGACCCGGCGCTCGGGATGGCGACAAAGGCCCGGACCAGTTCGGCGGCCTCGCTGGCCGGTACATCCCGCCCGGCAAGCAGATCAACGGATGGCGAAATCTCCGGCGCCCCTTCAAAAAACGTATCAACGCTCATCCCCAACACTTCGGCCAGCGCCAGTAACTGTACAGGTTTCAATCCCTTTTCGCCGCGTTCCAGTTTGGACACCGACCCCGGCCTCAATCCGGCCTGACGGTCAAGGGCACTGGCGCTCATGCTGCAACTTTCGCGACGCACCCGGATACAGTCGGCAAGGTGCCGGTCAACGGGAACAAGCACCTGTTTCGAACGACGACTCACCATTTTCCACCATATTTCACGGTAAAGTAGCGCATTACAACATATACACTTAAAAGTTTAACGTCTGGTTGTGGCAATGCAAGTCTGTTGGGTGGTATTGGCGGAAATTGCGGCCTCGTAACCGCTTGACTTAACCCTCCTCCACCCATATGTTGCCCGCGAATTCAGGGAAATTTGAACCCTACGCCTTACGGGGCGCCGTCAGTCCGCGAGTTTCGCGCACTGGCGCGTTTTTGGTTGTTTTAACGGCTACGCAGTTGAGTGCTATATGTTTGAGAACCTGACAGATCGCCTGAGTGGTGTTTTCGACAAGCTGACCAAGCGCGGTGCGCTGTCGGAAGCGCATGTCGATGAGGCGCTACGGGAAGTCCGGGTTGCCCTGCTGGAAGCCGATGTCGCGCTACCCGTGGTCAAGGACTTCGTTGAGGCGGTGCGTGAAAAAGCCGTTGGTGAAGACGTTGTCCGCTCGGTCACGCCGGGCCAGATGGTGGTCAAGATCGTCCATGACGAACTGGTGGCGATGCTCGGCACCGAAGGCAACGAACTTAACCTGATCGGCACCCCGCCCGTGGCGCTTTTGATGGTCGGGTTGCAGGGGTCCGGTAAAACCACCTCGAGCGCCAAGCTCGGCCTTCGGTTAAGCAAGCGCGAAAAGAAAAAGGTTCTGATGGCATCGCTTGATGTCTATCGCCCGGCTGCCCAGCAACAGTTGGCGACACTGGGCGAGCAGACCGACGTTCGTGTACTTCAGGCCGTGATGGGCGAGCAACCCGTTGCCATTGCCAAACGGGCCATGGAAACCGGTCGTCTGGAAGGCATGGATGTTGTCATTCTGGATACCGCCGGGCGTCTGCACATCGACACCGAACTGATGGCCGAAGTGGCGCAGGTTCGAGACGTTGCCAACCCCGTCGAGACGTTGCTGGTGACTGACGCCATGACCGGTCAGGATTCGGTCAATGTGGCACGCGAATTCAATGAGAAAGTCGGCATTACCGGCATCATGCTAACCCGCGTTGACGGTGACGCACGCGGCGGTGCGGCACTTTCCATGCGGGCCGTCACCGGAGCGCCGATCAAGTTCATGGGCACCGGTGAAAAGATGGACGCGCTTGAGGCGTTTCAGGCGGACCGTATCGCCGGATCGATTCTCGGCATGGGCGATGTCGTCGGGTTGGTCGAAAAGGCATCCGAGGTCGTAGACCAGGCCGAAGCCGAAGCCATGGCCAAGAAGATGATGAAGGGGAATTTCACTCTTGAAGACATGGCCCAGCAGCTGGCGCAGATTAAAAAAATGGGCAGCCTTGAAGGCCTGCTGGGCATGATGCCGGGGGCGCAGAAGATGAAAAGCCAGATGGCCAACGCCAATCTGGACGACAAGCTGATTGCCCGTCAGGAAGCCATTATCCTGTCGATGACCCTGAAAGAACGGCGCAACCCGAAAGTTCTGAACGGATCGCGTCGACGGCGGATTGCCGCCGGGTCAGGGACGACGGTGCAGGATGTCAATCGCGTGCTCAAACAATTCAAGCAAATGGGCACAATGATGAAAAAAGCCGGAAAAATGGGCAAGAAAGGCTTACTCCGTGGCGGTGGGATGCCGCCCGGCATGATGCCGCAAATGCCACCCGGTGGTTTTGGAAGAAAATAAATTTAGTCGAATTAGTCAAATCAATACGAATTAACCCTTAGATAAGGACAACAACCAGATGAGCTTAAGAATTCGTTTGTCACGGGGCGGCGCAAAAAAACGCCCTTACTACCGTATCGTTGTCGCCGATTCGCGCTCTCCACGCGATGGCCGCTTCATCGAACGTGTCGGCACCTACAATCCGATGGTCGCCAAGGACCACCCGGAACGCCTGACCATGCAGGAAGAGCGCATCAAACACTGGATCGGTGTTGGTGCACTGCCTTCTGATCGTGTCGCCAGGTTCCTCGGGCAGGCTGGCCTGATGGACATGCCTGTGTTCGCCGAACAGAGCAAAAAGCATCTGCCGAAAGCCAAAGCCCAGGAACGTGCAAAAGAGCGCGCCGAAGCCGAAGCCTCGAAAGAAGCAGAAGCTGCTGAAGCACCTGCTGAGGAAGTCGTTGCTGAAGAAGCGTCTGCCGAGGAAGCCGCTGCGGAAGAAGCTCCGGCTGAGGAAGCTGCTGCTGAAGAAGCTCCGGCTGAGGAAGCTGCATCTGAAGAGGCTGCTGCTGAAGAAGCACCCGCTGAGGAAGCCGCTGCGGAAGAAGCTCCGGCTGAGGAAGCTGCTGCTGAAGAAGCTCCGGCTGAGGAAGCTGCCGCTGAAGAAGAAACCAAGGGCGCCTGATTGGGCGTTTGGTCCCGATGACGACGAAAGTCGACAAAGGCGAGCTGGTTTGCGTAGGTGTTGTCACCGGTGCCAGAGGCATCAAGGGCGATATCCGCGTCAAAAGCTTCACCGCAGTCCCGGAAGATCTGGCAACCTACCGTCCGATAACGGACAAATCGGGTTTCCGGGTTTTCAAACTCAAGGTGACGGGTGCCGCCAAAGGTCAGCTGGTTGCCCGGATCGACGGGGTCAGCGACAGAACGGCGGCAGAACAGCTCAAGGGCGTTGAGTTTTACGTGCCCCGGGAGGCGTTGCCGGACCCGGAAGAAGGTGAGTTTTATCTCAGGGATCTCATCGGGCTTCGGGCGGAACGGCAAGACGGTAGCGATTTTGGCACAATATCGGCAGTCGAGAATTTCGGTGCCGGAGACGTGCTGGAGATATCGGGATCGGTAAAAGGTGGCATCATGGTGCCTTTTACCAAGGAAGTGGTTCCGGTGGTTGATCTTGAAGGTCAAAGGGTGGTGATTATCCCCCCGGATGGCCTGCTTGAGCCGCCGGACGAAGAAGCGAAAGGTTGAGTGTAGGCTCAATGACGAAGCGAGACACCACATGGCGGACGGTCATTTTAACGATCTTCCCGGAAATGTTCCCAGGGCCACTCGGGTTGAGTCTGGCCGGTCAGGGGCTGCGCGATGGTGCGTGGTCGCTGGAGACTGTGGACATTCGCGAATTCGCCACGGACAAACATCGCAGTGTCGATGACGCGCCGTTCGGCGGTGGTCCCGGCATGGTGATGCGCCCCGATGTGGTCGATGCGGCAATCAGGGAAGCCAAAGCCAAGGCCCCCGACCTTCCCCTTGTTTACCTGTCGCCACGCGGCAAAAAGCTTGATCAGTCCCGTGTTCGTCAACTTGCCGATGGCCCCGGTGTCTGTCTGCTCTGTGGCCGGTTTGAAGGCCTTGATGAGCGGGTGCTGGATGCCCACGACATCGAGGAAATCAGTATCGGTGATTTTGTGCTGTCCGGTGGTGAACCGGCGGCGATTACCCTGCTGGATGCCTGTGTCAGGCTTCAGGACGGAGTGATGGGTAAAGCCGACAGCCTTTCCGAAGAGAGCTTTGAAGGGGGACTGCTTGAATATCCCCACTACACCCGACCGCAGGACTGGCAGGGACGTGTCGTTCCCGACGTTCTGACATCGGGTCACCATGAGAACATTCGTGCCTGGCGCATGGCCCAGGCTGAATCCATTACCAGAGAGCGGCGTCCCGACCTGTGGGCCGGTTATGCCGGAGAACAAACTCGAGAAAACGTGTAATCGAATAATTTTTGTGCAATAACAGCCCCGGTTTCGGGGCTAAAGATGAGAATCTGAAACGAAGGATGAGAACAATGAACGTCATCGAAGAGATTAACAAAGAACAGCTGGAGCGTTTGGTTGCCGAACGTCCGGTTCCGGAATTTGCACCGGGCGATACGATCCGCGTCAATGTGCGGGTTGTTGAAGGCGAACGCGAACGTGTACAGGCTTTTGAAGGGGTCTGCATTGCGTGTAAAGCCGGTGGCCTGAATTCAGGTTTCACGGTTCGCAAACTGAGCTACGGTGAAGGTGTTGAGCGTGTATTTCCGCTGTATTCACCGTCAATCGAAAGCATTGACGTTGTCCGTCGTGGCGATGTTCGCCGGGCCAAGCTTTACTATCTCCGTGGCCTGACCGGTAAAGCTGCACGTATTGCAGAAAAAACCGATGGCTATGCCGCCAAACTGACGGCTCAGGACAAACAGCGCGCCGCCGACGCCAAACAGGCAGCCGGTCCGAGCAAAAAAGGGAAAAAGGGCAAAAAAGCCAAACAGGCAGCGCAAGCTTCCGAATAAGCTGGTGAGTGATCCTTGTTCGATTAAACGAGGGCCTTTTATATTTTGTGAATCACGGGTGATGAAATTGCCCGTGACCGCATCATATATAAATTTGTGACAAGATGATGATCAGGAGCAAACATGTCGGGACCGAAGACACTTTTTGATAAACTCTGGGAAAGCCATTTGGTGGACGTTCAGGAAGACGGAACGTGTCTCATTTATATTGACCGGCACCTTGTTCACGAAGTCACCAGTCCGCAGGCTTTTGAAGGCCTTGCCCAATCGGGCCGCAAGGTCCGTCGCCCGGACATGACACTGGCCGTTCCCGATCATAATGTGCCGACCATCAATCGTGGTGGCCGCATTGAAAATGACGAAAGCCGCATTCAGGTCGAAACGTTGCAGAAAAACTGCACCGATTTCGGCGTGCCGCTGTTTGATGTCATGGATATCCGCCAGGGCGTCGTTCACATTATCGGTCCGGAACAGGGTTTCACCTTACCGGGTACGACCGTTGTTTGCGGTGACAGTCACACGGCAACCCACGGCGCGTTGGGGGCTTTGGCGTTCGGTATTGGCACATCTGAGGTCGAACATGTTCTGGCGACCCAGACCCTGCTTCAGAGTCCCCTGAAAAACATGCGCATCAACGTCACCGGCGACCTGCCCGCGGGTTGCGTTGCGAAAGACCTGATCCTTGCACTGATTGGCAAGATCGGCACCGCAGGCGGAACCGGTTACGTGATTGAATACGCCGGGCAGGCCATTCGCGATCTCTCAATTGAAGGGCGCATGACGGTCTGCAACATGACCATCGAAGGCGGCGCACGGGCCGGACTGATTGCGCCTGACGAAAAAACGTTCGAATACTTCAAGGGTCGCCCGATGTCGCCCAAGGGCGGTGCCTGGGAACAGGCCGTTGCCTACTGGAAAACCCTGCCGTCTGACGAAGGGGCCACCTACGACAAGGAGGTCGATCTTGATGTTTCAGAGATTGTGCCGCAGGTGACCTGGGGAACCAGTCCGGAAGATGTCGCCCCGATCACCGGCGTTGTTCCGAGCCCCGAAGATTACGACAACCCCGGCAAACAGGAAGCGGTTCGCGCATCGCTCGACTACATGGGTCTTGAAGCTGGCACCCGGATGGAAGATATCCCGGTCGATGTTGTCTTCATTGGCTCATGTACCAACGGCCGTATCGAAGATATCCGCGCCGTCGCCGAGGTTGCCAAGGGCCGCAAGGTCGCCAATAGCGTCCGCGCACTGGTCGTTCCGGGCTCCGGTCTGGTCAAGGATCAGGCGGAAGAAGAAGGCCTTGATCAAATACTTGTTGAAGCCGGGTTTGAATGGCGTGAGCCGGGGTGTTCGATGTGCCTGGCCATGAATGATGATCGTCTTGAGCCGGGTCAACGCTCAGCCTCGACATCGAACCGCAACTTCAAGGGTCGTCAGGGTTTCAAGGGACGCACCCATCTGGTCAGCCCGGCAATGGCCGCCGCTGCTGCCGTGACCGGCCATCTGGCCGATGTGCGCAATATCTAATTGGGGGAAAGAATAATGGAAAAATTCACCACGCTGACCGGTGTTGCCGCACCGCTGAACATGATCAATATCGACACCGACATGATCATCCCCAAACAGTTCCTGAAAACCATCAAGCGCACCGGACTTGGCAAGAACCTGTTTGCCGAAATGCGCTACAACGAAGATGGCTCGGAAAAGCCGGATTTCGTGCTCAATCAGGCGGCCTATCGCAAGGCGGAAATTCTGGTGGCTGACGATAATTTCGGCTGCGGGTCATCACGCGAACATGCGCCCTGGGCGCTGCTCGATTTTGGTATTCGCTGCGTGATTTCAACCAGTTTCGCCGATATTTTTTACAACAACTGTTTCAAGAACGGCATCCTGCCGATCACGGTGTCGAAAGAGGACCTTGACAAACTGATGGATGATGCCGAGCGCGGTGCCAATGCGACATTGACCGTTGATCTGGAAAGCCAGACCATCACCGGCCCGGATGGCGGCGAAGTGACGTTTGAGCTCGACGACTTCAAGAAAGAATGCCTGCTGAACGGTCTCGATGATGTCGGCCTGACCCTGCGCAAGGAAACCGTCATCGACGACTTTGAGGCAAAACTCAACGCCGACCGCCCCTGGGTTCCGGGTGTGGCGACGGTCTAACATAATTCACCCCCCACCCTAACCCTCCCCCACACGGGGGGAGGGAGAAATCAGGTTATTCCTTGGTCCCCGCCCCCCTTGGGGGGGTGGGTTAGGGTGGGGGGTATTTCTAAATACGAAAAGGAGCCTCAACATGGCTGCAAACAAGAAACTGCTGTTTTTACCGGGTGACGGTATTGGCCCTGAAGTCATGGGACAGGTCCGCCGCATCATCGACTGGATGGACCAGCGCCGGCATGTGTCTTTTGACCTTGATGAAGATCTTGTTGGTGGGGCCGCTT
>JAJFIJ010000092.1 GCA_021775105.1 Rhodospirillales bacterium
CAGTCAGGGCCATATTTATGCGTTGATTTACGAGCTCAGGTACCGGCTTGTGCGGCATCGCCAGATGCAGTTGATAGAGTTTGACCTTTTCTGGTCCTGCTGGCGGGCCTTCAAGTCCCCGGGACGGGCGGGTCGCCTGAAGCACCACAATATAAATGCCATCGCGTGTTCGCACGGGCCCGGCGAGCTGGCCGGGTTGTAAGGTTTGGATGATCTGATTAAGCTCGGCTCCGTGTTGTCCGCGCAGGGTCCAGTTCAGGCGTCCGCCAGCGCTCGCAGAAGAGCTCTTGGAAAAATTCTGGGCAATAGCGGAAAAATTTGCGCCATTTTCGAGCTGCTGCATCAATCGCCCAGCTAGTCTGGTCACGTCCTGTTCCTGATTTGCACTATTTATGGGAAGAAAAATTTCAAAAACCAAGTCTTCAGGTTTTCCTTTGTTGTCTCTGATTTTTGCAATTATTTCGGTAATCTCTTCATCAGAAATGGCGATCCCCCTGGCGAAGCGAGTCGGGATCATCTGTCGCCATAATGCGCGTGCTCCCATCTGCTCCTCGAGCGTAGATCTCTGCAACCCGCGCTGTTTGATGAACGCGCCGAGTTGCCCCGGCTCCATACCGTTTTGTCGTTCCAGAGCGGCTATTTCAGCCCGGACTTTACCTGGGTCTACGGAGATACTCTGGCGCTTGCCTTCCTGTAGCTGAATGCGCTCGTCAATCAGGCTGCGCAGCACCTGAGAGACAATGCGCTGGCGAGATTCCGGTGTGTTGGGGAATCCCGCCAAAGCTATAACCAGGTCAAGTCGCGAATTGAGATCGTACATCGAAATCATTTCGTCGTTGACGACGGCTGCTATCCCCAATGACTGCTGAGCCTGCACATCAGACGAGGTAAAATCGACGAAAGTTATTACGCAGACAAAGAACAGGACCAGCCTGATTCTTGTCGCGGTCAATTTCAGAGTTCGGATCATTCAGAATTCCCGGCTTGATCAAAAAAATTACTGGCTCTGACTGAAGCCCGAATGGACCTCGCCCAGCGTTTTCAACAATAACCGAAAGGTGATTGAATCGGTAGGTTCGATGTCCCGGTCTTCAAAGAATGTCCGGGTTGCACTTGTCGTTAATGTGACGCATTCATCTTCGTAAACAAGTTCCATGCCCGCCGAACGAAACTCGCTGGCAGCCATGTCGCGTACACCCCTAAATCCGGCTCGCCAAAAGCGATTTATTTTTGAGTTAACCGAATAATTTAACTCTTCCCGTCCAGCGAACTCGCTGTCGGTCTGCTGTTCCAGAAATACATAGCTGGCGCTAAATTTGAGCGCTGGAACGCCCACCGACATATTTAATTCATTTCGGTTGGGGGCCAGACTATCAGGTGAAAAACGGGTGCGGTATGAAAGATCAAGGTGTCCGCCCGGCTTTACATTAATTCGAGCAACGATGTCGGAGAAATTGTCCTCAAGTCCTGAACCATCGGCAAAAGTATCGTCGGTCTTGGGACGCCAGGACTGCCCGACAAATACGCGCGTGCTCCCGCCCCCTGACCCGAATACACCCCATTTCAGGCCATAGGCCAATCTCGGCCCACCTTCTACCCGATCCAGACCCGAAAACCGGTTGGTGCTGAACAGGTTGGTGTCATCAAATTCAAGCTCGTTGCTGTCTTCGTTGGGGATGTCATTAGAGTTCCCGCCATAAGGACTGATGGCGAACGAAATAATGGGCTCTAGAGTTTGACTTACAGCGCCGCGGCTCTTAACGAACGGTAAGCTCCAGTCCAGCGCCGCCTCAGGTATTGCGCGATAACTGAAACCGGTGAATTCCGGGTCGATACCTGTTCTGACAAGGCTATTGGTGTGGTAGAGGTCTGCGTTCATCCCAAGTGAAAATGTATAAATGTCACCCAATTTTCCGGCAACCGGGCGCTGCCAGCGTGAGCGCATGGAAAGACGCCGGGTATCAGTGCCCTGATTCCGGCTAAGGGACAGCAAGTTAAAATCAAAGGAAGTTGTTCCTCCAAACCGGTCACGTTCGCCGATATGGTTGAAATCTACAAGTGGTAAAACGAGGGGGATAGTGTCCTGATCATCTTCAGCTTCAAGTCCCTGAAAGGCATAAGTATTGGCGGAAAAATAACTTTTCTGGCGGAATGCCTCTGTAAACAACCGGCTGTTTAATGATCCGGGGGAGCTAAAGCCGTAGCGGCGCAAATAGGTATCGTCTGTCGCCCGGTTGACGTCGACCCCCCAACGCCAAGTCCTGTTTATATCAAAGCGTCCTTCGCCGTTAATATGCCCGCGTGTACCAAATTCACCTTTTTCTGTATCTTCCGCATCATCGTCATCATCGCTTTTGGTCAGACTGGTTGATAATTTGACTTCTCCTTTATACATCTTTTTCCGATATTCCGCACTGATGACTGGATAAGCATTGGACATCACGATAGGCGTAATGGTTGCATCTTCGTGTGGTGAGATATTCCAAAAATAAGGAGTCTGGACGATGGTCCCGAGATCGGAAGAATTGCCGATGCTCGGAAACAGAAATCCGGATTTTCGTCTGACGGTCGGGTCGGGGTGGCGGAAATATGGGGTGTAGAGAACGGGATAGCCAAAAAATTCAAGCCAGGCATCCCGATATTCAACGACATGCTGGATTTGGTCATGGGTTACCCGTACAGCTTTGATTTGCCAGACAGGCGGTCGGTTAGGGTCTTTTTTGCAAAGCTGGCATGGCGAATAAACGGCGTTGTTCATCTCAGTGACTTGACCACCGCTACGCTGTCCGCCGGCACCCGCGATCCGCGAACGGTCAGCCAGAATTACGCCGATATTCTTAATAATGCCGTCTTTCAGATCACCAGAAACCTCAACAAATTCACCATAAACCTTTTCTCCAGTCGGTTCGATAAAGACGACATTGCCTGCAGCCTTGATGACGCCGCTATTACGATTATAGGTGACTTTGTCTGCTCTCAGGGATCGGTCGAGATGATGTATTTCGACATTTCCAAGTGCGGTGACGACGCCAGTGTTTTGGTCGAAACTCATTTCATCAGCACTGAAATTGGCCGCCTGATCTTCGTTCTGGCCCTGTCGTTTGTCGGACGGGTTTGCAACCGCTTCCGGTGCCGACGTTGGAGTCGCGATGAATGCTGGTGGATTGTCAGGCGCAAATAATGTTCCCAAAGGACGGTCCGACGACTGCCCCGTTGACGTCCATTCCGGTGGTTTTGCACTCGCTGGAGTGATGGGACCCGGCGGAGGGACAGGTATACTTGACGAGACAGGTTGATTTTTGGGAACTCCATTGGCCAGAACCGGATCCGACGCGAACAGTGTGCCAAGCGGTCGCTCGGAAGATTGACCATCAGTTTGCCATGATGGAGCCCCGACGGGTTGTGTTGCTAAGATGGGAGGAGACGAAAACAAAGGTGCCGTTTGTCCGGGTCGCGATGTTAGGGTCGGCTGAGGAGCCATGAGTATTCCAAGGGGCCGGGTATCCGATGCATTTGGTTTATCGATCTGTTCGGAATATCCAGGAAATGACGAGAGCGTATTGTTTTTACCCGCCGATGGCAGGGTAACCGGATTTTCTGGAACCGGGACAGGCGAATCTGTTGTCGTTTGGCTATTCTCCGGGGGCAACAAGATACCGAGAGGGGGTTCTGTCGGTTCAGGAATATTTACGGGAGCAGGAACAGTGTTTGTATTAATCACCGGGGGTAACAGCAGAATTCCGAGCGGTTTGTCCGGATTTTCGGGTGAGGTCGCTGCAAAGGAAGGTTGGGCAAGCAGTATCACCAGACTGGCTGCACCAAAGCATCCCTGAAGGGAGCGCAAGACAGGACGAATATTCGTCACTTTATCCATCCTCCAGATGCAATAGCATCGTCAGACCCAACAATGTCGCCACGCCTGATGGTGACCAGGCTGCCAGCGTTACAGGGATACTATCTGACAACCCGAGGGCAAATACCACGTCTGAAAAAAAATATAAAACAAACCCGGTCAGAACACCGCCGGCGATCACAAAACTTGTTGCCCCACGACGTGATGGTCGCAAGGTAAATGTTGCTGCAATCAGGACCATTGCACACATCAGGAATGGTGTTGCTAGCAAGGTGTGCCAGTACAGTCGATGGCGAATGGCCGAGAAACCGGCATTTTCCAGGGTTGATATAAACGCGGGTAAAGCCCAAAAAGACATCGTTTCCGGTGGTGCAAAACTGTCCTGTATTTTATCAAGTGTCAGATCGGTAGCCAGCCAATATTCTTCATGAAATTCGTTGGGTTTTTCGGGTTCGAATATCCAGGCATTGCTCATCCGCCAGAACCCGTCTTCCAGTTGAGCGTGGGCCGCATCAACGCGTCCGCGAAACTTGTCCGTTCCGGCATACATGAAAACGACGACATCGCGTAATTCCACATTTGTCCCTTGTTGCAGGACACCCTCCGCATGTACTACAGCCTGACCATCAGTGTTGGACTGACGCAGCCACAAACCGCTGTTGGTCAGGGCAAGTAAATTTTCCTGACCTTTGAGATGGAGCGCTTCCAGTCGTTCGAACCGGGCCAGAGTCGTTGATGCCAGCGGGTTCATGACCGCAACCTGCAAGATACCCAAGGAGAACGCAAGGAAGATGATCGGGGTTAGAAACTGCCAAGCCGAAACACCGGCGGCGCGTGTAATAACCAGCTCATGACTGCGCGTCAGGCGCCAAAATGCTGCCATACTGCCAAACAGCACGGCGAAAGGAAACGTTTCCTGCCCCATATGCGGTAATTTCAGCAGAGACATCTCGATTACGTCAGAGAAGTCCACGTCCGGTTTCGAGGCAGAACGCCTCAGTAATTCAACTGTATCAAAAAGCAAAATCAGCAGCAGAAACAGAACAAACATGGCAAAGAAGCTGATTAGAAAATTACGGCCAATATAAATCGACAGGGTAGGGGAAATACGCACGGTTATGCCCCCATCGTGCCAGCAGATGCAGGCTTTGGAAGTTTGAACCGGGGCGGACGTAGCAGTGCGTATCCGCCGATCACGATGGGAAGCAGCGTGTGAAGATATATCAACGGAATGAGTTTAAGATTCTTGGCTACCAGATTTTCAAGACCGAGCGCTGATACCAGTAAACCCACGACAATAATCACGCTGGCCGTAATCTGGCGAGTTTGTGAACGTCTGGAAAAATTTCCATTCACCAGAAACAGCAATCCGACCAAAGTAAACCCCAGAGCGGAAAACGGTGAAGCCAAGCGTTTATGACCTTCGACAATAAATTTTCCGACATCTCTTGTCGAAATTTCTTCAGATGGCTTGGTATTAAGCAGTTCACCCAAGGTCCGTTCTCGCGCTTCGCGGTGACGTATGCCGGTGCCATCTCCTGCGGTGCCCAGTTCCTTGAGATCGAGAATGCCCTGATCGAAATAGAGAATGGACAGCTTGTTGGTTTCCTTGTCAACGGTCTGGCGGTTGCCATCAAACATTACAACACGGGCACCCGCATCAGTTTCGACCAGCGCGCCTTTGGCGGCCATCCATGTTTCCGGTTTTGTCGGATTGCGCCGGTCATAGGCCAGAATGCCAAGAAGCTGTCCGTCGGTGGACCTTTCGCGAACATAAACGGTAACGCTGGAAATATTTGTAAACGCGCCCTCTTTCAGAAGGATATGTGAGTAATTGCGGATTTCCCACTGCAATTCGCGAAAGGTCTTGTAGGAATTGGGGAGCAGGTAAAGGTTCAGCGCGTACCCCATCAATACGACCAGTGCGGACAGAACAATAGCCGGTTTCGACAACGCCCACTGACTTTGACCGGCGGCACGCATCACCACCAGTTCACGATCGGAAATCAGCTTGGAATAGACGAAAAGAACGATGCAGAAGAGTGCGATAGGCAAAATAATGGTCAAAAAGCTCGGCAACATCAGCATCGTCAGATACACGAATGTGGCAATCGTAACCCCCTGGTTAACGATCATTTCCACGAATCGTAAAGACTGCGACAGCCAGATGATGCAGCTAAGTCCCGCAGTGACAAGAACCATGCCGACAACAAGCTGTCGCAAAACATATCTGGAGAAACCATTCATGCTTTGGACCAACTTAATTGAACCGCGCAAAATTGGGCGAAAAATACAGAAAAATCAAGGGATAACGTGGCTGGCGTATCAGGCGGACCGTTCGCTGACAACACTTTCCAATTGTGCGATCGTCGAACGCAATTGTGCTTTGATCTTTTGTTGGGGGATATCTTCGTCGGCGGAAGATGCGTAGTCAGCCGGAATGATGTTTTTCAGGTCGAACTCAGCGTCAACGCCTTCGATATCAAAATCCTTATCTGACAGATTTTGGTATTTTAGAACGGCGTTGGTCCAGGCGAAGAACCAGAACTGGAAGTATCCAAACCCACCTTTGATGCGGGGTCGACTGAGAACCAGACCTAAACCCTTGAAGGCATAATAAAGATTTGCCGGTTTTGACATGAAGCGTGCGAGGCGTTGGGTCATTTGCCAAAGTGCGGCTCTGTTTTTCAGAATCATGCTCAGGAACAGCCAGACATTGCCAAACCCCTTGCCGTCCATGGCAACAAAATTGCCTTGATCCAGAAGGTCGAAATAGGCCTTCAGGCGACTGTACTGGTAGGCACCATCGGTGAAACCGTTGACGAACGTCTTGTATCCCTGAACGATTTCCTTGCCACCCAGCAGGTATTTGATGTTGGTTTGATATTTGTATCCACCAAGACCAAAGCGGACATCGCGTAACCGATTGGAGAGTTTCATGCGTCGATAAAGCGGCGTTCCGGGAAGCGCCGTCAACAGGGACGGATCACCGGACAGCAGGGCGCTGTCTTTGAGGCCATCAAGTGTGTTTTGAAAACAGGTTTCGTCGTCGGAATCAAATCCGAAGATCAGGCCGGCGACGATGATGAACCCATAAGACTGAATGTGGCGGACGACTTCAATCATGTCTGACGTACTGTTCTGGACCTTGGCCGTTTCCAGTAGCGAGTTTTTTGAAAAACTTTCGATGCCAATAAACAGCATATCAAACCCGGCCTGGCGCATTTTTTTCATCAGGCTGTCATATTTATAGAAATTGATCGTCAGCCAGGTATAGAGGCTTGGACGAAAGCCGGTGCGTTCCTGCCATTCCAGAATGCGATCAATCAGTTCTTCGGCCCAGCGTGGCTCGCCAATGAAGTTGTCGCAGGCCAGCAGTACCTGCTTGACCCCCAGGCGACTCAGATGATCGAGTTCACTGATGATCAGGTCAATGGATTTGTTGTGCGGACGATTGTTATCTTTAAGAATGCGAATATCACAGAATTCGCAAAGGAATGGACAGCCGCGCGAAACTTCAAGAACAGCCCCATAATAACGGTCAACCGTGGTATCCAGCATCGGACGGAAAAAAGGTTTGGCCTTACCTATGGCAAACCGGTCTTTCGAGCGGATAACCCTGTCCAGCGGCTGGCCAGTGCGCAAGCTGTCGAGTAATCCGGCAATTTCGTCTTCCGCATCGCCGATAAAAACATGGTCGAAATTATCCAGTTGCTCCATCGATTTTGCCTGATCAAAGGACCAGCAAATTGGCCCTCCGATCAGCATTCGGGCGTTAGGGTATCTGGCTTTGAGTTCGGAGCGAACCTGCTCCATATTGCCACAGTCCTGATTGATGCCACTGAACAGAAACGCATCGGCTTCGGTAATGATGGACTTATCCTGAAATCGGCAATCGAACAGTGACAGCTCATAGTTTCCATCATCCGGAATATGTGACGCCAGCGTATACGCCCAGACCGGCATGAACTTGGCCCCGTAATTTTGGGTGTCTGCGTAAATTGGATCGGGCGCATGAATAAATGACACTCGAAATTTGCGGGTGTTATGTTCTGGTGTGGCCGAAGCCTGGGAAGTACTCATTGCTGATTTTCACCCGAATACACTATGTCTGACAAATTGGTATGAAATGCCAATCTTCAACTGTTTTGTTTTGCCGCAAATTCGTTTTGGCGAATGATTTCATTCACGCGAAATCTATTCTAAAAATCATTTTCGGTTACACTGGCGATTATTGATCCGCCGGTCATCACGGTTTGCCCCAGCGAAGCACATTGTACAAGCAAATGATCAACAAAAAACCGCGCCGTGATGATTTTCATCCTTAGAAAATCTGGATTTCCTTCGCCGGATTCTATTTTGTTCTGCGCTGTTGCAGCTCCGCGGATCAGCAGCCAGCCACCGCAGACAAGACCGGTCAGGCGCAGAAAGGGTACGGCTCCGGCGGCAACCTCTTCCGGTGCAGAACCATAAGTCTGAACAACCCAGTTGCTGGTCGTTTCCAGAACATCGACTGAAGAGTCCAGCACTTTTCCCATATCCTTCAGGGCCTGATTCTGAGAACCGGCCAATTCGTGATCGAAGGCGCGAATGCTGGCAATTAGAGTGTTGACTGCCGCACCCTGATCATAGGCGATCTTGCGGCCAACCAGATCATTGGCCTGGATGCCATTTGTGCCTTCGTAAATAGCGGTGATACGGGCATCGCGTAGATGCTGTGGTGCCCCGGATTCTTCAATGAACCCCATACCGCCGTGAACCTGTATGCCGGTGTTGGCAACCTCAATCCCGGTATCTGCACTCCAGGCTTTGACAACCGGCGTCAACAGATCAACCAGCGACTGCGCGTACGCACGTTCGGCGGAGTCTGCGTGGCGTTTGGCAATGTCAATCCGGCTGGCGACATAATAGGCCAGCGCCCGGGTTGCTTCGGTTTGGCTCTTCATCGACAGCAGCATGCGTTTGACATCAGGGTGCTGGATGATGGAGACCGGGTCCGGGTCATCAGAACCCAACGCCCGGCTTTGTACCCGCTCCTGGGCATAATCCCGAGCCTGTTGATAGGCGCGCTCGGCAATCCCGACGCCCTGTAACCCGACATTCAGGCGCGCGTTGTTCATCATTGTGAACATACACTGAATACCCCGGTTTTCTTCACCTACCAGATATCCAACTGCTCCTTCGTTATCGCCAAACGCCATGACTGCCGTCGGGCTGGCGTTGATGCCGAGCTTGTGCTCAATCGATGCGCAGCGCAAATCATTACGCGCCCCAAGTGAACCGTCATCGTTGACCAGAAACTTCGGTACGACAAACAGCGATATACCCTTGATGCCCGCTGGTGCGTCGGGCGTTCGGGCAAGGACCAGATGAATGATGTTTTCAGTCCAGTCGTGTTCGCCGTAGGTGATGAACAGTTTGGAGCCGGAAATCAGATAATGGTCGCCATTGCAGACAGCCTTGGTCCGAATCCGGGCGAGGTCGGATCCGGCCTGTGGTTCGGTCAGGTTCATGGTGCCGTTCCATTCGCCGGACACCATTTTTTCAAGGTAGACGGCCTTCAGTTCTTCACTGGCGTGGGCCGCAAGCAGTTCGACAGCCCCCTGGGTCAACAGCGGACAAAGACCAAACGACATGTTGGCCGCCTGTACCATTTCTGTAACGGCCGTGGTGATAAGCCACGGCAAGCCCTGTCCGCCGTACTCAGGATCAAACGGCATACCGTTCCAGCCCATTTCTATAAACTGGCGATAGGCGTCCTTGAAACCATCCGGGGTGCGCACCACGCCATTCTCGAAATGGCTTCCCTGTTCATCTCCGCTACGATTGATCGGGGCGAGAATCTCGGATGCGGTTTTTCCCGCTTCCTCGAGAATGGCGTCAACCAGATCGGGACTGGCGTCTTCGTATCCCGGCAGGGTGGCGATTTCGGCCATGTCAGCGATTTCATTGATAACAAAACGCATATCTTCAATCGGGGCCTGATATGAATTCATCGTGTCGAATCCTCGGAGGAGAGGTGGAAGGAAAAAGGGTTCTGGGCGGCGCGAAGTCTATGAATTAAAGGCCCGGGGTGCAAACATAACCTTGAAATCCATCGCTTAGGTATCATCAGTTGATGGAAGGGAAATCGTCACGTATGTAACTTTGTTTTCCTCACTTTTAATTGTCAACATTCCCTGATGGCGCTCAACTCCGCGACCGGCCCGGCGAACGCGCTGACCAGCATTACATGACTGTTCGGTCATCAACGATGATGCCCTCGACAACCTGTATTGGAAATTGCATGCCAATAATGGCGATTCCGACAAACAGCAGCCCATGCATGGCGCTGTTCAAAACGGGGGTGCGGGTCTCCAATTTACACATCAAGAGGCTGTAAAAGAAAGTGAGCGCAATCAGCAATGTGATATTTTCACCAATCTCGCTCACCATTTGTGTCAATTCAGGCAATTTTTCGGCCTTTTGAATTTGCAGATGGATGATGATCTTAGGGAAAAACAGATGATCTGGAAAATATTGCTAATCAGAGCCGGTTATAACTTGCGCCCGGCCAATGGTATTCTCATCCGTGCCGAACCAGACCTGGCCGGTTTCTTTCTGATAATACATATGGCGGACGGACCCGGCACCGGACGGGATGGGAGTGACCGAGATGAAATCTTTCGATTTGGGATCAAAGCCGACTAATCGGTTGGGCGAGACGCCTGTTTCGACAAACCAGACCCGATCTTTCGCATCAACCGCCATGCCATAGGGGTTGGCGTTCTTGGCGGATGGCATCTGCCATTCCTTGATGCCCCCGGATTTCGGCTCGATCCGGCCAAGGTATCCGCGCCGGTAATCGACGTACCAGATCAGGCCGTCGCTGGTCGTATCAATACGTCGCGGGCGCGCACCTTCGGGCAACAGGTAACTTTTCAACTTCAGGGTAACCGGGTCGATTGCGGCGATCCGGTTGGTGCCAAAAAGAGCAACCCACGCCGTCCCGTCTGCGGCCATGACGATACCGTAAGGGCGGGCGTAGTCGACGGGTGAGGGGATGATGTCGACTTTGTGGCTATCCAGAGACAACCGCCCCATGACGTTGGCGCTTTGTGAGGTGAACCAGATGTTCTTTTCATCCTGATCAAATACAAGGGTGTGGGGGTCATGAGCGGCGTCGGGCGTTTTGAATTTCTCGACCTTGTCTGTGGTCGGATCGTAGCGCCCGATATAGCCGCTGAGATTTCCGGAATACCAAACGATGCCGTCGGATCCAACAATCAGGTTATGAGGGCCAGCGCCATCGTCCAGTTCACGGATAAAAATTTCGTTGGTCAGGGGATTGAGGCGACCGAGATAGTCACCTGCCTGTCCAGCAAACCACACGGTATCTTTGCGAAAAGCGAAGGGGTCACGTGAACGTCCGCCCGCCGGAATTTCCCATTCCCTGATCTCTACCGGATTTCTGCTGTCCGCGGCATATCCGGGAGCGGCGAGGATGATGATAATCAGGGCAATAAGCGTGCGCATAACCAACCTTTCGGGACCAATTCCGAACACAGGAATTTGAATATCATCGGATCGTTAACGATAGCGGATTTGATCCGATCTAGATAATATCGTTTTGAGCGATTTTGACAAAGTACTGAATATCTGTGCGGCAGCAAACAGGAGAGGCAATTATGGTGCGGAAAACGGCGGGAGAGTTTGACCAGGACCTGTTGGATCTGTTTGACGGGTACGTTCATGGATTGATCGAGCGGCGTGAATTTCTCGAAAAAGCGGGCAAGTTCGCGGTCGGCGGTATGACGGCAACGATGTTACTGGATGCCTTGTCCCCGAACTACGCGCTGGCCGCCCAGGTTGAAGAAAATGATACCCGAATCAAGGCCGAAACCATTGAGTATGAGTCGCCCAAAGGACACGGCAAGATCAAGGGGTATCTGGTACGTCCGAGCGGCGGAGGAAAGCGTGGCAGCGCGGTGGTTGTTCACGAAAACCGTGGCCTAAATCCCTATATCGCCGATGTTGCGCGTCGGGTTGCGGTTGCCGGATTTACGGCGCTGGCCCCCGATGGCTTGACCCCGTTAGGTGGATACCCGGGAAACGACCCAGATGGCAAGGTGATGCAAAAGAAGCTCGACAAGGGCAAACTGCTGGAGGATTTCATTGCCGCTTACGGGGTTCTGAAGGCCGATGTACAATCGAACGACAAAGTCGGTGTTACCGGTTTCTGTTACGGGGGGGGTGTTGCCAATGCCATGGCCGTGCGCCTCCCTGATCTCGCCGGTGCCGCTCCTTATTACGGTCGTCAGCCCAAGGTTGAGGATGTTGGCAAGATCAACGCACCGCTACTGATTCACTATGGCGAACTGGACAAACGTATTAATGCGGGTTGGCCTGATTTTGAAGCCGCGCTGAAAGCCGCTGGCAAGAAATACACCGCCCATATCTATCCAGGCGTCAATCACGGGTTCCATAATGATACCACGCCGAGGTACGACAAGGCGGCTGCCGACCTGTCCTGGTCTCGAACCATTGATTTCTTCAAGGCAAATCTGACTTAAGTTAAATTACGGGCAGTTCATTTTCCATTAATTGGATATTGACTGAAACCTGCAAATTTCAGGGAGTTTTTCAGGAATGTGAGCAGTGTTATGTGACCAAGTTTTTTTACGATGTAACTTATATTACATAAAAATGGTAATTAAATGACATTTTTATGTAACATTTCCAACATGAATGTGTCATAGTCTATCAGTAGCGTGTGCATAAGATGCAAACGGGGTGGAATGCATTACTCATGAAACCGGACAATCCCAATATGGCGGAGAACGACGAAGCGGTCGTCGTGGGCGGGCGCAGATACGTCATGGACACCCGGCAGGACCAACTGGTGCAGTTGGTTCGCCAGCGTGGATTTATCTCGATTGAGGCGATGGCGGAACATTTCGATGTTTCAACCCAAACGATCAGGCGCGATGTCGATCAGCTTTGTCTAGACAACAAACTGGCGAGATATCATGGCGGAGCTGGCCT
>JAJFIJ010000093.1 GCA_021775105.1 Rhodospirillales bacterium
TCTTTTTCGCAATCCACCAGTAGATCATCGCCTGATTGACTGATGAAAAAATCAAACAGATATTTGCCCTGCGGGGTCAGAAAGGTTGCGTAAATCGATCTTGATTCAGTGACCTTTTCGATATCGTTGGAGATCAGGCCCTGCAAAAAATTTCGCGAATCCGGGCCTGATATGGCCAAAACACCGCGGTTTTCCAGCTTGCACAACATGATCTCAGACATTTTCAGTCCTTCCGGTTTGCCATCGTCCAAAGACAGGGACGTGACGCTTCAGGATATCCGGCACCATACTTGGGAACAAGAACCGGTTTTGGCAAGCGGCAATCCTTTTCAAGCCAGAGCATGGTGCGTATAAGTCCATTTGGTGAAAATTGCAGGCACAGGTGTTTCCCGGTAATTATGCGGATATTGTTCATCACGGCGACACGGGTAGGAGATGCCGTCCTCTCAACGGGGCTTCTTGATTATCTTGTGCAGAAACATCCTGACGCCCGGTTTACGATTGCCTGCGGCCCGGCTGCGGCAAGCCTGTTTGAAGCGGTGCCCAATCTGGAACGCCTGATCGTGCTTGATAAAATGCCGATGTCGCTTCACTGGGTTCGAATGTGGGCCATGTGTGTTGGCCGGTATTGGTCAAAAATCGTCGATCTCCGCAACGCGCCCCTTTCTTACCTGTTGCCGTCGTTTGACCAGAGCCATCTCGGGCGGCGCGATAACAGCGTTCACAGGATCAGATATCTCGCCCGGGTGCTGGGGCTGGAAAACAATCCGCCACAACCGAAAATCTGGATTGGCGATGGTCATCGTAAACGCGCGGAAACCATGATCCCGGACGGATCTCCAGTACTTGCCATTGGCCCGACAGCAAACTGGGCAGTCAAGACCTGGAGTGCCGATTCTTTTGCCGAGCTGGCAAAACGTATTGCCGCTCCTGATGGGTTGTTGCCGGACTGCCGGATCGCCCTGTTCGGGCGTGACGACGAACGCCCGCAGGTCCTCAATCTGATTGAAGCGATTCCTGAAGAGCGTCGCCTGGATTTTGTCCGCCACGGCGATTTGCTTGATGTTTATGCCTGCATGGAACGTTGCACGCTTTATGTCGGTAATGATTCAGGTCTGATGCATATCGCGGCGGCCAGCGGGATTCCGACCCTCGGCCTGTTTGGTCCGACCCTTGAAGATCTTTACGCCCCCTGGGGAGAGCATTGTGCGGCGGTGCGCACACCAGAGGCCTACACAGAAATTTACCCAAAAGAATTTGACCACCGTCAGGCAACAGATTCTTTGATGGACAGTCTGAGTGTTGATCATGTTGAGGAAGCGCTGCGTGCCCTTTGGCAGAAAGCGGGTCGAAAGGCGGCATAATGGCATCTGAAACCATTCCGCCCGTGCTGTCGGCGGTCATCAGCGTACATAATGAAGAACACCAGCTTGCCGATTGTCTGGAAACGCTGACGTTCGCTGATGAAATCGTTGTCCTGCTTGATAAATGCACGGACGGGTCGGAGATGGTGGCCAGGAAATACACCGACCGGATTGTTTCCGGCAACTGGCGTATCGAGGGTGAGCGGCGAAATGCCGGGATAGCCGCTTGCAACGGAACTTGGGTGTTCGAGATTGATGCGGATGAACGCGTTCCGGATGATCTGGCCCAGGAAATCAGATCAACCATCGGCTCGACATCCTGTGACTGGCACGAAATTCTTGTCGACAATTATGTCGGTCAGCGACTTGTGCGCTGGGGTTGGGGCGCATCGTTCGGTAAGGCGGCCTATCCGGGACTGTTCAGAAAAGGCGTCAAGGTCTGGGGAGAGCAGCGGGTACACCCGTCCCTGAAATGGTCCGGACGAAAAGGCTCGATGCTGAAGGCCCGCCTGATCCACTACGTAGACCGTAATATTTCCGACATGATCCGGCGCCTCGACAGCTATTCCTCGGCGCGGGCAAAAGATTTGCGCGACTCGGGCGAAATCGGTTCAACCACCAGCAATGTTCGCAGACTGTTTTCACGGTTTCTCAAATGTTATGTGGCGCGCAAGGGATACCGTGAAGGTGGTTACGGGCTGATTATTGCGATCTGCGCCGGACTTTATCCGCTGCTCTCGCACCTCAAGGCCAAGCTGGAACAGGATTGATGGCGAACATTCTTCTGGCGGACGACGGAATTGAATTCGACGGTCGCACACCCGAGAAGCGACCGTTGGGCGGAGTCGAATCATCTGTCGTGCTGTTGATGGAAGAGTTGGCAAAACGCGGCCATCGGGTTCATGTCAGAAACAGATGCAAGGCGCTTCTTGAATATAAGGGTGTTGACTGGCAACCCCTCGAAACCGGCAGTTGGCCCGATGATATTGATCTTTATATTGCCAATCGCGGGGACAGATTGATCAAGCGCATGCCGTCAGCCCGGCGTACTGTGTTCTGGATTCACAATCCTGCAAGTTATCTTATGAAGTGGCGGTATCTCTGGAAACTCTGGCAGATCAAACCGGCGATTATCTGCATCGGTGATTATCACAAAACCACCTATCCCGACTGGGCACCTGGCGGTGAACGGGTCGTGATTCCCTATGGATTGCCCGACATTTTCTGTCAGGCAGGCCTGCGCGGCACACCGCCGCTGCCCCGCGCCGTCTTTACTTCGAATCCGCTGCGTTCACTCGACTGGTTGCTCGATCTCTGGGCCAATCGTATTGAACCCGAGGTGCCGGGCGCAGAACTGCATCTGTTCACTGGAACCGCGACCTATGGTTCAGTTGGAGAGCAGAAGGCGGCGGCAATGAATGCGGTCATTGCCAATGCCGAAGCGCTTTCAGGTCAGGGTGTAAAAATGCGTGGCCCGGTTGCCAAATCGCAGCTGGTTGAAGAATTTGCCGACGCCCGCTGCATGCTCTATCGCGGCGATCTCAATGAAACATTTTGTCTGGCGGTTGGCGAGGCGCAGGCTTCTGGCGTGCCCGCCGTCGTTCGTGATCTTGGTTCTGTTGTTGAACGTGTAATCAATGGTGAAACCGGATACGTTGCCACGGATGATGAGCAGTTTGTGAAGTCCGCCATTAACTTGTTAAAAGATGACGGATTATGGCAGCACCAGCATCGTGATGCGCTCGATAAGCAGCGGAGCTGGCGCTGGCCCGAAGCAGCAGCGGCTTTCGAAGCGCTAATTATCTGAGTCTGGACACAATAACGATATGAAAATTTTGCAGGCAATGGCAGGGTCGGAACATGGGGGCGCGGAGAGTTTTTTTGTCCGGCTGGCGATTGCGCTCAACCGCGCCGGAGTTGAGCAGAAAGTTGTTATTCGCCACAATCCCAAGCGAACTGCGGAACTTCGCGAAGGCGGAGTCGAACCTGTAGAATTGCCTTTTGGCGGCAAACTCGACTGGCAGACCAAACGGGGTCTTGGCCGCGAAATAAAGTCGTTCAAACCCGATATTGTTCTGACCTGGATGAACCGCGCGACAAGTATGTGCCCGGACGGCAAGAAGGGCGGCTTTCTTCATATGGCGCGACTGGGAGGATATTATGATCTTAAATACTATCAGGCCTGCGACCACCTGATTGGTAATACGGAAGATATTGTCGATTATCTGGTGAATGAAAACTGGCCCGCCGGGAAAGCCCATTATCTGCCCAATTTCGTTAATGGCGACGCCGCAGAACCGATTTCGCGCAAGACTTATTTCACGCCAAACGGAGCACCTCTGATTCTGGCGATGGGACGCCTACACGAGAACAAGGGGTTCGATGTATTGCTGGACGCCCTGTCGCGGGTGTCGGCGGCCTATCTGTGGCTGGCGGGCGACGGACCCTTGCGCGAAGAGCTGGACAAGCGGGCGGAAAAGGTTGGCGTCAAACCTCGTGTCCGCTTTCTCGGTTGGCAGGACAACATCGGCGCGCTGTTGCAGACCTGTGATATTTTCGTTTGTCCATCACGCCATGAACCGCTGGGTAATGTCGTCATTGAAGCTTGGGCGCAGGGTAAACCGGTCATCGCCGCCGACAGTTATGGTCCGGGGACACTGATTGAACATCTGGAATCGGGCGTGCTGGTGCCGGTTGACGACGCTTTGCTGCTCAGCAAGGCCATTCGCAATGTGCTGGAAGATGGTAATTTGCGCGAACGCATCGGTCGTCAGGGACATGAAACCTATCAGGCTCATTTCACGGAAGAGATCGTGACCCGTCACTATATTGATTTTTTCAACAAGGTTCTTGCGCCATGTGCGGCATCGCCGGAGTCATGACCCGGGGCGGGACAGAACCCGCCACCGATATTCTTGATAAACTGACGACAGCCCTTGGTCATCGTGGGCCGGATGGCGAAGGCCGATATGTATTGGGGGATACGGCCCTTTTGCAGACCCGCCTTGCCATCATCGATCTGGAAACCGGCGATCAGCCGTTGTTTGCCGACGTTTATCCGATGCGCCCGCCACTGGCGCTGGTCGCAAACGGGGAAATTTACAATTACGTTGAATTGAAACACTCAATCACCGGTGTCGAATTCAAAACCCGCTCGGACTGCGAACCGCCGTTGTTTCTGTATCATCAGCACGGCATTGATTTCGCCCAGCATCTTCGCGGTATGTATGCCATCGCCATCCACGATCCCGGGCAGGAACGGCTTGTTCTGGCGCGGGATCCGTTTGGAATCAAACCACTCTATTACGGTTTGACGAAAGACGGGTTTGTCTTTGCATCAGAATTTCAGGCGTTTTTGAAGGCCGGATTAGCAAAACCCAAAGTCCGGGCGGAAGCGCGGAACGAATTGTTGCAATTACAATTTACCACGGGCGCGGAAACCATTCTTGACGGTGTTTATCGTGTGTTGCCGGGTGAAACGCTGATTGTTGAAAAGGGCGAAATT
>JAJFIJ010000094.1 GCA_021775105.1 Rhodospirillales bacterium
CCGCCATCCCTTTAGCCGCGCCAATGTGATTTGCGTCGAGATCGACAGCAGATACGAATGCTTCGAGCGCTCCCATCAAATCCCCTTGTGCCCTGAGGACAAATCCCAGATTGGCATGGGCCTGCACATAGTTCGGTTCAAGATGGGTGGCGTCGCGGTAACATTGTGCAGCCTTTTCCGCGTGTCTGATGGCTTGATATGCCAGCCCCAGATCAAAAACAATGCCAGCACTTATAGGAGCGGCGGTCCGGGCCTGCTCCAGACAAACAATCGCCCGTTCGAAGTGCTGTGACCTGTAGGCCAGATGGCCCGCGAAATACAACAGGTCTGCATTGTCGGGAAAATCGGACAGGCCCTGACTTATGATCGTTTCGGCCTCTTGTAATCGGTTGCTTTGAATCAGATTTCGGGCAGCAGAAACAATCTCTTGGGCGCGGGTAGTGGAAGAATTCACGGTAACCCCTGGATAACGTTGAAGCTCAATCTCTCGATTTTGGGTTTTGAAGTCAATTTAATACGGAGTTCGCATTGAGCGTTCAGGTTCGATTGACCAGAGCGCAGTTACGCAATCTATCAATAACCAAGATCAGGATCACAGATGTTGTGTAGCGTCTCGCCCTTGAGATAGCGTTCAATATTGTCAGCAAAAAACTGTGCTGAATTGTATTCCCAGCCGATGATCGAGTCGGAAACGTGCGGACTCATCACCAGATTGGGCGCATCCCATAGTTGTGACGTTGCAGGCAGGGGTTCTTCGTCAAAAACATCAAGGTAGGCTCCGGCAATTCGGCCTGAATTTAGGGCGTCAATTAGTGCGTCTTCATCAACCTGAGCCCCGCGCGCCGTGTTGATCAAATAGGCATCTTTTTTCATTGCAGACAGAAAATCGGCGTTTACGAGATGTCGGGTGGCCGGTGTGTTGGGTACGTGTATGCAGACAAAATCGGCACGGGGCAGGGTCACCCTAAGATCGGTCAGCGGAATCTGTTCATCGACATTTTCGCACGATGTTGATGAATTTCGTGCGCCGATGACGTGCATGCCAAATGATTTCATGCGCTCTGCGACCCGTGCGCCGATACCGCCAAGGCCGATGATGAAAGCAGTTTGGCAGTCGAGACTGGTCCATTCTTTTGGCCGCCATCTTTTTTGACGCTGATCCTCAATGTATTTCGGGAAACCGAAGTTCAGCATCAGGACGGCGCTGGTGACGGTTTCGGCCATATATTTACCAGAGACACCGGCGGCATTGGTTACCATCAGTTTATCCGTATCCCAATGCGGCAGGTGATCAATTCCCGCACCACCGGACTGAAACCACTTCAAATTCGGGGCGCTCAGGATCGGCGCATGTAGTGGCCCCTGGAAACGGCCGGAACGAAACGACATGGCAATGGTCGGGTCAACACGGCTTAAGGCGTCGGGGATTGCTTCATCCGGGCGGCAAAGCTCGATCATCAAGTCAGGGAATTTTTGGCGAAGGCCTTCAATGTAATGATGGGGACCGTCATGGACGATAAGGATGCGTTCGCTCTGGTTCATTGATATGCCCTATAAAAGATCTTCAATTTCGGAAACAAGTTCGCTGACCTGATTTTCCCAGGATCGTTTTTTCATGAACGCAGCCCCAAGACTGGCCCGGCGTGCGCGGTCTTCACTATCGCTATAGGCTAGTTCGAGTTTTTCAACAATTTCATCGATATCTGATTCACGCCAATGTTCAGGTTTCAGAGGATCAGCAGATTGTCGATTCAATGTATAGCAATTATCGCCTTCAATCAGGTCGAGATGCCCGGTATTGGCAGACAGTATACAGGGCAGGCCCGTTGCCATAGCCTCCATGGCGGCCAGATTGGTTCCGCCTTCGCATCGATTGGGAAAAAGTGCGACATCAGCTTCGCGGAGAATGGCAGGCATTCGTGAATTTGCCACCCATCCCAAGTCTACAAAATTATCCGCAGGTATGCCATTGTCCCGCGCCCATCCGGTAATTTTGACACCGCCTGCTTCATCCGGTGCAGGTGGTCTGGCAACATATCTGGAATGACCGATACTGAGTGCGGTTTCGGCCCAGGGGTTTTGCCAGGCTACAACCAGCATACTGTCGGGGTGACGCTGATGAAAGCGTTTGAAGGCCTCAATCACAAGGTCCTGACCTTTGCGGTATTCAAGTTTGCCGCCGGAAAAAATAACAAACCGGGTGCTGGGTACACCGATGCGCGATGCCGGAAAAAATCGTTCGATATCGATGCCTTGAGAAACAAAGCGAACATCCGTCAGGCCCGCTTCATGACAAGCATCCCTGTTCCAGCTCGATCCGGCGAGAATGCGGTCCCATTGACGGCTGCGGTTCAGGGTGTCGGTATCGAAACTGATGTTTTCAAAAAATATGAACCCGATATTTTTCCGGCCACGAACCTGACCATTGATCGCACCGCTGACAAACTGATTGCCCAGCGAATGCAAGATGGTTGTTTTGCAGAAATCGGTAAAGCCAGTTGGCAAATCCCTGAATTCATTGATGGCGGGGGCCAGGGTGTTGATCATTTCAGGTGGCGGATCAATGTACGCCGGTTCGTGAAAAATCCTCGGTGGACACGGGCCGTTTCTGATCAGGTTGAGGGCGAGATGAGTGCCGAATACGCCCCATCCATGATGGTCGGAAAGCTGCCAGATGATGCCGATACGTTCGGTTTCCATCATCGTATAATTCCAGAACCGCCCTGATGTCGCAATATTGACCTTATGGCTTCTTGTCGGACGTCTCAGGCAGGACTAAAATTACACGATTCGCCGGTCAGGTCATAATTGCTCCAGAGGATGCCTATGTGTGCTGAGTTCGTACCTTCCGTCTGCCCACATGATTGTCCCAGCACCTGCGCGCTTGAGGTTGAGCGCCTTGATGACCGCACGATAGGCAGGGTACGGGGTGCCAAGGATAACGATTATACGCATGGTGTCATCTGCGCCAAGGTGTCCGGTTATCGCGAACGCATTCACCATCCCGACCGCCTGACCCAACCCCTTCGGCGTGTTGGCTCAAAGGGCGAAGGCAAATTCTCGCCAGTCTCATGGGATGAGGCGTTAGATGAAGTCGTTCACCACTTCAAACAGGCGACCGAGGAATTTGGTGCACCCGCTGTCTGGCCTTATGATTTTGCCGGAACCATGGGGCTGGTGCAGCGTGACTGCATCAATCTTCTGCGCCACGCGTTCGGCTATTCGCGTCAGGATATGACGATATGCACGCGGTTAGCGGTATCGGGCTGGATGGCTGGCGTGGGCAGCATGTGGGGAACAGATTCCCGGGAGATGGCAGAATCTGACCTGATCGTTGTCTGGGGCGGCAATCCGGTAACAACGCAGGTCAATGTTATGACGCACATTGCCAAAGCGCGAAAATCCAGAGCTGCAAAGCTGGTCGTCATTGACCCTTACCGTACGCCAAGTGCCGAAGTGGCAGACGTTCATCTGGCTCTGAAACCGGGAACCGACGGGGCGCTGGCCTGCGGCGTCTTGAACGTGCTGTTTGCGGAAGGTCTGACAGATGAATCTTATATGGCCAAATATACAGATGCGCCGGAACGCCTGAGGCAGCATTTGAGCACCAGAACCCCTGCGTGGGCGAGCGAAATCACCGGTCTTACGGAAACTGAAATTATCGAGTTTGCCCGCCTTTACGGAACGACGCAACGCAGCTACATCCGTGTCGGGTACGGCTTTTCACGCAGCCGCAACGGTTCGGCAAATATGCATGCAGTCAGTTGCCTGCCTGCGGTTACGGGAGCCTGGCAATATAGGGGCGGTGGGGCACTCCACTCAAACAGCGGCATGTACGGGATTGATCAAACAGAGGTCAAGGGTCTTGACGTAGTTGACCCTTCAATCCGCGAACTCGATATGTCAAAAATTGGTCGTATTCTGACCAACGACGCCGATGCCTTGCTTGGCGGTCCACAGGTAAAGGCGATGTTTATTCAAAACATGAACCCGGCTGAAGTGGCACCGGAAACCAATAAGGTTTTGGCGGGATTCCAGCGAGATGATTTGTTTACCTGCGTGCATGAGCAGTTCATGACCGGTACCGCCAAACTGGCTGATATCGTGCTGCCCGCAACGATGTTTCTGGAACATGACGATCTGTATAAAGGCAGTGGTCATGTCTATCTACAGGTTGCCCGCAAGGTTATTGAAGCGCCGGGTGAATGTCGTTCTAACCATGATGTCGTTAGCGAACTGGGCAGACGACTGGGATCGGATCACTCGGGATTTCATTCAACAGCATGGGAACTGATTGACCGCATGCTCATCGCATCAGGGTTGCCGGGTGCAGAAGAAGCGGCGGACATGCGCTGGATTGAGTGCGCCAAACCGTTTGACGATATGCATTATCTGAACGGTTTTTCCCACCCTGACGGAAAATTCCGCTTTGCCCCGGACTGGCAGGCGCTGGGACCTGACCACGCGGAAATGCCGTCAATGCCGGATCACATGGATAATATAGAGGCGGCAGATGCAGAACACCCGTTCCGTCTGGTCACCGCACCCGCCCGACGGTTTCTCAATACGACATTTACGGCGATGCCTTCGTCCCTGAAAAAAGAAGGCCGACCGACGGCCAAGGTTCATCCGGACATTTGTGCTGAAATGGGATTAAACGCCGATGCGCGCGTCCGTGTTGGGAACCGGCGTGGCTCGGTTGTCGTTCATCTGGAACCTTTTGATGGCCTGCAAAAGGATGTCGTGATCGTTGAGGGTATCTGGCCGAATAGTGCTTTTGAGGAAAAGGTCGGAATCAATGCGCTGGTTGGGGCAGATGCTGGTCCACCCAATGGCGGTGCCGTATTTCACGACACATCTGTCTGGCTGAAAGCCGCGTAGGAGTTGGTGATGAATAGCCCAGGTGTGGAAAACCGCGCCCACGTCATTGTAATTGGCAACGAGAAAGGCGGTAGCGGAAAATCCACAACCGCTATGCATGTTGCCGTGGCGTTGCTGAAAGACGGGCATTCAGTTGCGACCATTGATGTTGATTCACGACAGGGAACATTCAGTCGCTATATTGCCAACAGGGAGCGGTTTGTTGCGTCTACCGGTAACGCGATTGAAATGCCCACGCACTATAGGATTGAGCCTGCCGAACCGGGGAAAGCTGGCGAACACCAACTGGAAAAACTGAAATACCTTATCGAAGGGGCATGGGCAAATCATTCGGCAATTGTCATAGATTCGCCGGGAAGTGATAGTCCGCTTTCGAGATTTGCGCATTCCTACGCAGATACCCTGATCACGCCGATCAATGACAGTTTGGTCGATTTCGATGTCCTCGCCCACGTTGATGGTGTTAAAATGACTATTCTGGCCCCCAGTCATTATTCGGAAATGGTGTGGGAACAGAAAAAGATCCGTGCTGAACGGGACCACGGCAGTATTGACTGGATTGTATTGCGAAACAGGATCGGTAGCCTGGATTCACATAATGCCCGTGAGGTTGACCGGTTGGTCAAGGAGTTGTCCAGGCGCATCGGTTTTCGGGCCGTTCCGGGATTGAGTGAACGCGTGATTTTCCGTGAACTGTTTCTGGTTGGATTGACGATCCTGGATCTGAAGGATGCCACCGGGACCAAGGCGCTCAGCCATTCCCATCATGCAGCACGTCAGGAAGTATTGACCATTGTCAACGCTATCGGCCTTCATCGTCCGGGTATAAATGGGTCATGAGTGAGAAAACGCCAGCGCCAAAATCTGGGAATACGGAAGTTGATGCCTTCCTCAACAAGGTCGCAGCCATCCCCAAAGACAATTCAGGTGCTGCGCGGGGGCGGTTGATGTTTGCCATGGACGCTACTGCAAGTCGCCAGCCAACATGGGATCGGGCGGCAAATATTCAGGGAGAAATGTTCTCGGCCACTTCGGCGCTGGGCGGACTTGATGTGCAATTGTCGTTTTTCAGGGGATTTGGTGAATTCAAGGTCAGTCACTGGACCAGCAATACGGGCGAATTGCTACGGCTAATGACCTCGGTAAACTGTTTTGCGGGCGAGACCCAGATCGGGAAGGTTCTGAAACAGGCACTGAATGAAACCCGGAAACGCCGGGTCAATGCGCTGGTTTTTGTTGGCGACAGCATGGAAGAAGATATCGATGGACTTGGCAAGCTAGCGGGTGAGCTAGGGTTGAATGGTGTTCCGGTTTTCATGTTTCAGGAAGGCGCGGACCCGGTTACGGAATTTGCCTTCAAGGAAATTGCCAGACTGTCAGGTGGCGCTTGTGTGCGTTTCGATGCGGGGTCGGCAGATATGTTGAAAAAACTTCTAGGGGCCGTGGCTGTATTTGCAGCCGGGGGACATCGGGCATTAAGTGACCTGGCGAACCGTCAGGGTGGGGCTATATTAAGCCTGACCCATCAATTGAAAAAAGACTGAGACCGTGTTGGCTTATTTCATTCTCGGGATTGGATTGTTTTTTGCCATGTTGCTGATGGCGAACTGGTATGCGTCCGCTGATACCAAGGCCGTCATGAAGTTTCTGAAATGGGGCCTGATTGGTCTTGTCGCAGGGGCCGGATTGTTTTTTCTGATGACCGGACGGCTGGCCTGGGCCTTCATGGCACTACCCGCTTTGCTGCCGTGGTTCCTGCGTTTGCGAGTTCTGGTTCGCACTGCAAAGGCCTTTTCTCGAATGGCCGGTGGGTTTCAAGCCTCCAATCAGACATCAGACGTGGAAACGTCAACGCTCCGCATGTCGCTTGACCATGACAGTGGTGAAATGGTTGGTGAGGTCCTGAACGGTCCGTATGCCGGGTCCCGTATCGAAGAGATGACCGAACACGATCTGCTTCAGTTGTTGAGCGCATGTCACGAAAACGACAACGACGGCGCGCGATTACTTGAATCCTTTCTCGATCGTCATTTCCCGTCCTGGCGGGAAGGTGAACAGGTTGGCGGTGGCGAAAAAAGGAGCGGACAAGGTTCCGCGACAATGGACCGTGGCGAAGCCTACAAAGTATTGGGTCTTGAAGACGGGGCTGGTGAAGACGAAATTAAGGACGCGCATCGCCGATTGATCGCCGGTCTGCATCCCGATCATGGTGGATCGGATTATCTGGCGGCCAAAATCAATCAGGCCAAGGACATCTTACTGAAAGGGTGATTATGGAGAACGACATCAGTGGGTTTCACGCTCACGTTTACTACCAGGATGATGAAACCCGTGAAATTGCGACGCAGATTCGCACCCATGCGGAAGCAAACTTCGATGTGGTCATGGGGCGCTGGCGCGACCAACCGGTCGGGCCACACCCGAGACCGATGTTCCAGATCGCCTTCCAGCCCGAAGTGTTTCAGCAGATCGTGCCATGGTTGATGCTCAATCATCAGGGGTTATCGGTTCTCATTCATCCTGAAACCGGAGATCATGTCCCGGACCATCGGGATTTTCCGCTCTGGCTTGGGGAAAAACTGGACCTCGACATATCTTTTCTTGAAGCAGGAAATACGTCGGCCTAGTTCCGTTAGAAGTCCAACAGTGGTGTTGCCCTGTGGGGCGCCCTGTGGCAATACATTGCCAACTTTTAACCAACCTGTCAGAGAGATCTCATGGTTCAGCCTGTCCGCAAAGCTGTATTTCCCGTAGCCGGGCTGGGCACGCGGTTTTTGCCGGCAACCAAGGTCATGCCGAAAGAAATGCTGCCGGTTGTCGACAAGCCACTAATCCAGTATGCCATTGAAGAAGCGCGTGACGCGGGAATTGAGGATTTCATTCTTGTGACCGGGCGTGGCAAGAATCTGATGGAAGATCACTTCGATCATGCCTATGAGCTGGAAGCGATTCTGATGGATCGTGGCAGGGCGGGTGATCTTGATACCGTGCAGGATCTGGCACCCGGATCGGGGCAGCTTTCCTACACCCGTCAACGTCGACCGCTGGGGCTTGGCCATGCGGTCTGGTGTGCCCGACAGTTCATCCTGGGTGAACCGTTTGCCGTGATTTCTCCAGACGATCTCGTGCTCTCGACGCCCGGATGTCTGGTACAGATGATCGAAGCCTACAATGAAGTGGGGGGCAACGTTGTTGCAGTTGAAGATGTACCGCGTGAACAGACTAATCGCTACGGTATTCTGGATGTTGAATCCGATGACGGTCGGTTGGCAAAAGCCAAGGGTCTGATCGAAAAACCTGATCCTGCGGAAGCCCCGTCCACACTGTCAATTATTGGCCGCTATATCCTTCAGCCAGAAGTGTTTGATCATCTCGACAAACATGAAACGGGTGCTGGCGGCGAAATCCAGTTGACCGATGCGATGGCCAAGACCATCGGCAATATTCCGTTTCATGGGTTCCGTTTCAGTGGAAAGCGATTTGATTGCGGGACCAAGGCTGGTTTCGTGACTGCCAATGTCGCCTATGCCATGGAGCGCGATGACCTATCGGACGAAATTCGGGAATCAATTAAAGCTTTTCTGTAAATGTAGAATTAACCGGCCGGGCCGGGATGAGAGAGATACAATATGCGCGTTGCAGTTATCGGTACGGGTTACGTAGGTTTGGTTTCGGGGGCCTGTTTTTCAGAATTCGGTGTTGATGTTATTTGCGTCGACAAGGATGAAGCCAAAATCAACCAGCTCAAATCCGGTATCATGCCGATTTATGAACCGGGCCTTGAAGATCTGGTATTGAAAAATGTTGATGCCGGGCGCCTGTCCTTCACGACGGATCTGAACGCCGCAGTTCCCGGTGCTGACGCCGTCTTTATCGCGGTTGGTACGCCAAGCCGGCGTGGTGATGGTCATGCCGACCTGTCTTATGTATATGCAGCCGCTGAAGAGATTGCCGCGGCCATGAACGGTTATACGGTTGTCGTTACCAAATCCACGGTGCCGGTTGGTACAGGGCGGGAAGTTGAAGAGATTATTGCCCGCGTACGCCCGGATGCGGATTGTGATGTCGTCTCCAACCCTGAATTTCTGCGCGAAGGTGCAGCCCTCGAAGATTTCCTGCGTCCGGACCGGGTTGTGATTGGTACCAAGAGCGAACGTGCGCGCGACGTCATGAGCGAACTCTACCGGCCATTGTTCCTGATAGAAACACCGATCCTGTTTACCTCTCGCCAAACTTCGGAAATGATCAAGTATGCCGCAAATACGTTTCTTGCGACCAAGATCACCTTCATCAACGAGATCGCCGATCTTTGCGAAGTACTTGATGCAGACGTTCAGGATGTTGCCAAGGGCATTGGCCTCGATGGTCGTATCGGCAACAAATTTCTGCATGCAGGCCCCGGTTATGGCGGGTCATGCTTTCCAAAAGATACGCTGGCGCTGGTTCGGACGGCGGAACAGTCAGGCAGCCCACTGCGTATCGTTGAAACCGTTGTTGATATAAACACACTCCGCAAACGCAAAATGGCCGACAAGGTGATTGCAGCATGCGGTGGGTCGGTTGACGGAAAAACGGTTGCTGTGCTGGGTTTGACGTTCAAGCCCAATACTGATGACATGAGGGATTCTCCAAGCCTTGATATCGTCGCTGGCTTACAACAATCCGGAGCCACTATCCGCGCATTTGATCCCATCGGTATGACCGAAGCCAAAACCATGATGACGGATGTTAACTGGTGCGATGGTGCATATGAAACCATGGAAGATGCTGACGTTCTGGTGATAATCACCGAATGGAATGAATTTCGCAGCCTTGATTTTGTTCGCGTCAAATCATTGATGAAGGCACCGGTTCTGGTTGACCTCAGAAATATCTACAACCCTGATGATATGGCCGCGATCGGTTTTGATTATTCCTGCATCGGGCGCACAGCCGCCTCGGCTGAATAGAGAACAATAATGACTGAAGGCCGTGCTTTGGATCCAACGATCTTGCGTGAATATGATATTCGCGGCGTTGTCGGTAAAACCCTGAACCCGGAAGATGTGTATGTTATCGGTCGCACCTTTGGTTCCTTATTGCTGGAAGCCGGGGGGGGCAGCGTTGCCGTTGGCTATGATGGAAGGCTGAGCTCGCCCAATCTGGAAGTTGCGCTGGTCGACGGTCTGAAGGCCTGCGGGTTGACGGTCTACCGGGCAGGACTGGGCCCCAGCCCGATGTTGTATTATGCGACTTATGAACTGGCCGCCGATGCCGGGATGATGATTACCGGATCGCACAACCCGCCTGAATTCAATGGCATCAAAATGACGCTGAAGGGCAAGGCATTTTTCGGCGAAGACATCCAGATGCTGGGAGCCAGAGCGGCTACGGGTGATTTCGCCAAGGGTTCAGGTGTTGCCGAAGACAAAGACGTGTTCGATGATTACATCGCCCGCCTGCTGCGCGATTATCAAGGTGACAAGGCCCTGAAAGTTGCGTGGGATCCGGCGAACGGAGCAGGTGGTGACGCTGTTTCCCAATTAGTCAGCAAGCTTCCCGGCGAGCATTTTGTTATTAATGCGGAAATCGATGGTACCTTCCCGGCACATCACCCGGACCCGACGGTCGAAAAAAATCTCGAACAACTAAAGGATCTGGTGATTGAAAACGACTGTGATCTCGGCATTGGGCTGGATGGCGATGCAGACCGGATTGGTGTTGTTGATGCAAAGGGCAGGGTTCTGTGGGGTGACCAGTTGCTGGTTATTCTTGCACGTGAAGTTCTTGCCGATCACCCCGGAGCGCCGATTATCGCCGATGTGAAGGCCAGTCAGGTTTTCTTTGATGAAGTCAAACGTATGGGTGGCGAACCAGTTTTGTGGAAAGCCGGACATTCGCATATCAAGTCAAAGATGGTTGAGCTGAATTCACCACTGGCAGGTGAGATGAGTGCACACATCTTTTTCAAACACCGTTATTATGGATATGACGACGCGCTTTACGCTGCTGTCCGGTTAATCTCGATCATTGCCAACGGTGCAGAAAGCCTGGTCGATATCTATGATTCATTACCGCAAATGGTCAATACACCCGAACTCCGCTTTGATTGCGCCGAAGACAGAAAATTCAAGGTGATTGATGAAGTACGTGATCGATTGGCTACCGAGTCCAATGCCGACGTCAATGATATCGATGGCGTGCGGGTGACGACAGACGATGGTTGGTGGCTGCTGCGTGCATCAAACACCCAGGCGGCTCTGGTTGCACGCTGTGAATCCGGCGACCAGGCTGGTCTGGAACGCCTGAAAGCAGCATTGATCGATCAACTGGAACAATCCAGTATTTCACCACCAGAGTTTTAGAATTGCGGTTGTATCGTGAGGGCAGGGGTGAATTTTTTCTTTTACGGGACTCTGCGCGACAAGGATATGCTGGCGGCGGTAACGGGCCGTCGCATCCCGCAAGCTTCAATGATTGCGGCCCGTCTGCCGGGGTATAGATGTTCGGCGGTAACGGGATTTGGGTTTCCGGGGATCGTCGTCGACGAGAACTCAAACACGGAAGGCGTTTTAGTTCGCAAGTTGTCGGTTCATGAAGGCCAGCGCCTGACCGCTTTCGAAGGTTATATATATGTTCCGCAATTGCTTAAAATTGAATTACGCAACGGTGGATACGAGAATGCGGAGGTCTTTGTTCCTGGTGCTGGACTAACATTGTCCAACAGTCCATGGGATATCAACGAGTGGCGGCGCCGTCACAAACGCTCTTTCATACGCCGTCGCCGGGCGTACTGACCTTCCGGATATGCGCGCCAGTTTGAAATTTTATACTGCGTGCATATCCGGAAGATTGAATCGTACTTCAGCCTCAGGTTTGGTTTTGTTCTTCCAACTTGCGTCGCTTTTCGGCTTCAGCATCATCAAATTTCTGTTTGGCGGCCAGCCAGGATTTTTCCTCATCTGAACTTGACCATGTTTTGGGCTTTAGCCAAACGGTGATCTTTTCCGGGTATTCCTGAGCGGCTCCGGATGCGGCATCAATCAAAAACCCGACACCGCCACCGATAAGGATGTTGCCAAGCGTGGCTCCTACAAGCGTTTCATCAATGCTGGTTATTCCGTTCTCAAATCCTTCTTTCGTGCAAACTATATTCATGGGGCCATCGCCCTTAAGTACGGACACACTGCCCGGTGTCGCCAGCAAATCCCATTTTCCATCCTTACTGTCAGTCAGGTGGCATGTCGCACCAGTGACCTTTGGAGTGTCAATAAATATGGATTGTTGTGTTCCGGTAGTTATGGTGCTGCAACCTGAAAGCGCCAATACAGTAGCAGTCGTGACAATTATTTTTTTCACGTTGATTTCCCTCTAGATGATTTAATACGTGAATTTTCTACCTTAAATTAAGTGCGCAGACAACGTACAAATTCGCGCAAAACGAGAAAAAATCGTGATCCAGTATTCACTTGAAAGAAGGCATGATTGAAAGAAGGCATGATCAAGTCACGCGGTCATCACGACCACACAACATTCGATCTTTTTTAGGTGGCGAGCGTGCTAAATCGCGCCTTAACGAAAATTGGTGGCAATTTCCAGCGGGACCTTGATGCTTATTTCCATGCAATGCTGACGTTTTCTTTTCAGTGTCCGGCATGCCCGGTACGCCTGCTTTTTGGAAATCCCGTTGATGCGCGCCCGGTGGAGCGTGCGACCATTACGTTTTTTTAGCGGTACAACCTTGATCTGACCTTCACGCAGCAGGGAAGGGGCGGTATCAATTGCCGTCC
The DNA here is from genome assembly GCA_021775105.1 of Rhodospirillales bacterium. Lineage (GTDB taxonomy): Bacteria > Pseudomonadota > Alphaproteobacteria > Rhodospirillales > Casp-alpha2 > JAJFIJ01. The sequence goes on from JAJFIJ010000094.1 coordinate 12,651, forward strand.
GAGCCGCTTCATAAGCCTGTGCATGGCGTGCAAATGCGCCGACCTGAACAGCCCACTTGGTTTTGGTCCGGCCAGATGTTTCTTTCTGCGGGGATGGTGCAGGTACAGAAGCGACAACTGTCGGTGCAGGGGCCTTGCCACCATCCAATGTTCTGAAACCAGTGTTAAGTAGATTGGTCATATGCCGGTTGCGTTGTTTTGACGAATTTCCGCCAAAAACAACACCAATCAGGCGCTGGTCCTGACGTTTGGCTGAAGCCACCAGATTGTACCCGGAAGCCCGGATATATCCCGTCTTGATACCATCTGTGCCTTCGTATGAGGTCAGCAGTTTGTTGTGGTTCTTGTGCACCCGGCCTTTGTATTTGAAATTCTTGACGGAAAAGTAACCGTAAAACTTCGGATGATCAGTAATCAGGGCGCGGGCCAGTTTGGCCATGTCGCGTGCGGTACTCAGTTGTCCGCGATGGGGCAGTCCTGATGCGTTCCTGAATGTCGTCCGGCCCATACCGAGTTCGCGGGCTTTCGCCGTCATGCGAAGACCAAAGGTCCGCTCCGATCCGGCAATATTTTCAGCGATCATCGTTGCCACGTCATTTGCTGACTTGGTCACCAGCGCCAGAATAGCTTCCCGGACGGTCAGGGTTTGTTTGTAACGAATCCCCAGTTTTGATGCCGGTTGGCGAACTGCACGTCGGGATGCCCTGAATTTGGTATCGAGTGTAAGCTTTCCAGCTTTGAGGGCGTCAAAGACCATATAAAGTGTCATCATCTTGGTCAGGGAGGCCGGATAATTACGCGTGTCAATGTTGGTGCCGTGAAGAATGCGCCCGGTATTGGCATCAACGACAATTGATGCATATTTGGCATGTGAAAGCATCGGCATTGCAAGAAGCCCAAATGCCACCAGCAAAAATGTCGCGATTCCCCTTAAAGTCCGCCTTCCCCAAGGCGACAATCCTGCGCAGCAAATCAAAGCGATGTTCCTCATATTTTTCAGTCTTCGACTGATAGTGCAGAGTTTAAACACGAAATTCCCCCACGTCTTTATAAATTTCGCTTCCGAATCAATAACTTCTAACGCGTTTGAGATGAATAACTGGTTAACAGTCAAGCTGGTTTGGTAAGTTCCATTAGTTGAATAGAGTGAATTGCTGCGTGTGCGAAATTTTTTATGATAAGATTTTTGTATACAAAATATTCATTTATAACAAAGGATTACAAATACATGAAATTTTGTGCAGTGCATCAAAATTGCCTTGACGTAGAGAAAATTTGGATTAAATTTAGATCGTAATGTTGCATTGCAGCAAAGAAAATCAAGGCTGGATTCTGTAATTTCTATCCGGAATTGTTCAGTAATCCCGGAAAACATGGATTTTTGTCCGAATTTCGAACGCCAAAAATGGAGAAAATAATGTCTGCCGCAAAAAAATCCCCTTCTGCCAAATCCGCCAACAAAGCACCGGCTGGAGTAGTTGTTGAGAACAAGACACCGGTAGCTGAACCAGCGCCCGTGAAAAAAGTTGTTACTAAAAAACCGGCGTCTGTCAAACCCGCTCCGAAAGCGGTCGTCGCCGAGCTTGCCGAGACCAAATCGCCCGAGTTGGAACTCGCTCCGGTGAAAAAGGTTGCAGAAAAGAAAGTTCCTGCGACCAAAGCCGCCGACAAGGTTGTTGTTGGCGAAGTAGTTGAGGTCAAGTCACCTGCACCTGTCCCCACGCCGGTGAACAGACCTGCCGAAAAGAAACCCGCTGCAGCTAAAAAGGCTGTGGCAAAACCATCCAAAGAAAAAATGACTGGAGTTATCATGACTGATCCAAAAATTACGAAAGAAGCTGTTGAAGCCGCTGTAAACGCCGGTAAGGAAACTGTTGAAAGCGTCGTTAAAGCAGGCACCGAGGCCGCCAGCCAGGGTGTTGAACAGGCTGTCGCCATGAGTCAGGAACAGGTTGCCGCTGCTGTCAAAGCCGGTAGCGAAGTTTTTGAAAATTATGAAGACGTGATTGCTTTCAACAAAGAGAACTTTGATGCTGTCGTCAGCGCCAACACTTCTCTGGTTCAGGGTATTCAGGCTTTTAACACGGAATTCTTTGCTATCGCCCAGGCTTCTCTTGAGCAGAATGCCAAAGCCACACAGAAGTTCTTCGCCTGCAAGTCTGTTCAGGAAGTTGTTGCCGTGCAAAATGATCTGGTTAAATCCAACTACAGCGCAGCTCTCGATAAAAGCCGTAAGCTGAGCGATCTCGGTGTAAAGGTTGCTGAAAACAGCACGGCCCCGCTGGCCGCGCGCGTTAATGTTGCTGTTGAAAAAATTACCAAACCGCTTGCTGCATAATTCAATCCGGTCCTTGAACCGGAATGGATAGCAAACAGAAACGCCCGACGGAATCCTTCCTCCGCCGGGCGTTTTGTTTTTCGATCCCCATTGATATGTAAAATCTTGCCTATCATCGGGTGAGGCGGCACCTTTGAGGGCAGGAAAGGTGTGAAATGTCTCAATTGTCCCTGACGCTTGCCTGCTGGAATTATGATCGCTGCAATCCGCTTCTGGACGGCAGCATCGAGATTCCGGGCGTAACCCTGACGACCTCTGTCTTGCCGCCCGGAAAGTTGTTTCCGTTGGCGGTGTCTGCGGCGACTTATGACATCACCGAAATGTCGGCCAGCAGCTATTTGATGCAGGTTGCCAGCGGTAACAGCGCCTATCAGGCAATCCCGGTTTTTGTGTCGCGGGCTTTTCGCCACGGCGGAATTTATGTCCGCAAGGATCGTTTCATTCAAACGCCAAAAGATATTGAAGGCAAACGGGTCGGGGTGCCCGAATACCAGATGACAATGGCGCTCTGGGTGCGCGGAATTCTGTCTGATGAATATGGTGTCGAGACCGATAAATTGAGGTATCGGACGGGTGGAACCAACAAAGCGGGGCGCAAGGAACGGCTTCCACTGGAGTTGCCGGACCGTATGGACGTTTCTCCGATTGATGAAACAAGAACGCTGAATGATCTGCTTGTGGACGGAGAACTGGACGCCATTATTACGCCGGAACCGCCATTAGCGTTTCAACAGGGGCACGTGAATATAGGGCGCCTGATCGCTGATCCATTGCGGGCCGAGCGGGATTATTTTCGTAAATCGGCCATGTTTCCCATCATGCATCTGATCGGAATTCGAAAAACGGTGATCGCGGAAAACCCCGGACTGGCTGGGCAGCTGCATCACGCTTTTGTTGAGGCCCGGCGAATGACCATGAACATCATGAAAGATGCGGCGACCGCGTCAGCCAACCGTGTGCATCTGCCTTGGTTTTCTGCGGAGTGGGAGGCGACTATCGAACTGATGGGGGCTGAGTTTTGGCCTTATGGGGTCTCTGAGAATCGCAAGGAGTTGGAGGCGATGTGCCGCTATTCTTATGAGCAGCATCTGACTTCAAGGCATATGGATGTAGAGGAACTGTTTGCCCCCGAAACCCTGACGCTGCCAGGGGTATGACAGAATCGAAAATTTGCGCTAAGATTCCTCTGAAAAAGGGGTTTCGCAAAACAGATTTGAACCCATATTATTAACTGTTCGGTGCGAACATCGGATGACAGATTTAACCGGAGCGCTAAATTAGAACGATGAGTGGGCAGAAGAATAGACCAGGGACGCCAAACGGGCCTGATGATGACGGTACGGGAACCGGGTTAGCCGTCAAACCCCGGACACGTACCAAGAAGCCGGCAATGTATAAGGTTTTGATGCTGAACGACGACTACACACCGATGGAGTTCGTGGTTCAGGTGCTGGAAGCCTTCTTTTCCAAAGGGCATGACGAAGCCATGCAGATCATGCTTCATGTGCATCAGCGTGGTGTCGGAGTATGTGGTGTTTACACTTATGAAGTTGCCGAAACCAAAGTGACGCAGGTAATGGACTTGGCGCGCCAGAACCAGCACCCCCTACAATGTACCATCGAAAAGGATGGCAGTGGTGATGAAGGTGAATAATTATGTTGTCTCGTAATCTGGAACAAACACTTCATCGGGCGCTGGCTTACGCCTCAGAACGTAGCCATGAATATGCGACGCTCGAACATCTGTTGCTGTCGCTGGTTCAGGATGCGGACTCGATGGCCGTTCTCAGGGCCTGCGGTATAGATGTCGAACGATTGGAAGACGAACTGCGTGAGTTTCTCGATGGTGATTTGGAAGATATCGCAATCACCAGCCTGAAGGAGCCCAAACCAACCGCCGGTTTCCAGCGGGTTATCCAGCGCGCCGTCATTCATGTTCAGAGCTCGGGTCGTGAAGAGGTGACCGGCGCAAATGTTCTTGTTGCCTTGTTTTCAGAACGTGAATCACATGCCGTCTATTTTCTCCAGATGCAGGAAATGACGCGCCTTGATGCGGTCAATTATATTTCACACGGGATTGCCAAGGTCCCCGGCAAGGCCGAGACCCGAACGGTTCACGGCGCCGATGAAGATGTTGATGAAGAAAAAATCATCCAGTCCGGTGATGCTGCACTTGACGTCTACTGTATCAATCTCAACCAGAAGGCCAAAGATGGTCGGATCGATCCTCTGATTGGACGGGAGATGGAGGTCGATCGAACCATCCAGATCCTTTGCCGACGCAACAAGAATAATCCGCTTTATGTAGGTGACCCCGGTGTCGGTAAAACGGCTATTGCCGAAGGCCTGGCCAAACGAATTGTCGAAGGCGATGTCCCGGAAATTCTCGCCAATGCTACGATTTACGCGCTCGATATGGGAGCGCTTCTGGCCGGTACACGCTATCGCGGTGATTTTGAAGAACGTCTGAAGAATGTCATGTCCGAAATGGAAGCGGCGGATGATGGCATTCTGTTTATCGATGAAATTCATACTGTCATTGGTGCCGGCGCGACCAGTGGCGGCTCCATGGATGCGTCAAACATTCTGAAACCGGCACTTCAGAACGGCGGGTTACGCTGCATGGGGTCGACCACCTACAAGGAATACCGCGGGTATTTTGAAAAAGACCGTGCACTAGTTCGCCGGTTCCAGAAGATCGATGTTTATGAGCCCAGCACTGAAGACGCCGTGAAAATTCTGAAAGGCCTGAAACCCTATTTCGAGGAACATCATAACGTCCGATATACCGGTGAGTCGTTGCGCACCGCCGTCGAGTTATCGGCGCGCTATATCAACGACCGCAAGTTACCGGACAAGGCTATTGATGTGATTGATGAGGTCGGCGCGGCGCGAATGCTGCTGCCCGAAAGTAAACGGCGCAAGACGGTGACGGTCAAGGATATAGAAGCGATTGTTGCGATGATTGCCCGCATTCCGCCAAAATCCGTATCCAAGGATGATCAGGCCGCATTGAAGACCCTGGAACGGGACCTGAAGCATGTTGTGTTTGGTCAGGATGTGGCAATCGAGGGCGTCGCCAGTGCCATCAAACTGGCCCGCGCCGGGTTGCGTGATGTTGAAAAACCCATCGGCTCGTACCTGTTTTCCGGACCGACCGGCGTCGGCAAGACCGAAGTTGCCAAACAGCTGGCCCACGTCATGGGTGTCGAACTTGTGCGATTTGATATGTCCGAATATATGGAACGCCACTCAGTTTCCCGTCTGATCGGTGCACCTCCGGGATATGTCGGTTTTGACCAGGGCGGTCTGCTAACCGATGCCATCGACCAGCAACCGCACGCCGTCCTGTTGCTCGATGAGATTGAAAAAGCCCATCCCGATCTGTTCAATATTCTGTTGCAGGTCATGGATCACGGCAAGCTGACTGACAATAACGGCAAGAGTGTTGATTTTAGAAACGTCATTCTGATCATGACAACCAACGCTGGTGCTGCCGAGATGGCAAAAGCCGCCATCGGCTTCGAGCGCGAGGAACGGGTCGGTGACGACACCGAAGCGATTGAGCGGATGTTCACGCCTGAATTCAGAAACCGTCTGGATGCAATCATTCCGTTTGCATCTTTGCCGCCGGAAGTGGTTGCCCGTGTCGTCGACAAGTTTGTGATCGAACTGGAATTGCAGCTTGTTGAGCGTGATGTGGTGATTGAGCTGACTGAAAGTGCACGCGAATGGCTGGCGAAGAAAGGTTATGACCGGAAATTCGGAGCCCGGCCACTGGCGCGTGTAATTCAGGAACACATCAAGAAACCCTTAGCTGAGGAACTGCTGTTCGGTGAGCTGGAAAAAGGCGGTGTTGTCGTCGTCAAAGTTGAAGACGGCAAGGTCGGGTTTGAGTATTCCAAAGACACAAAAGTTCCGGCCAAACGTAAAAAGGGCAAGGTCCCGGCGCTGGTCAAATAGCGTCAGGGAAAATTCCATGTCTGACGAATTCCTGAAAGGTGTTCGCGTTCT
>JAJFIJ010000095.1 GCA_021775105.1 Rhodospirillales bacterium
TGGGGGCGAAACAGGATCGACGTGCGTAGTAAAGACCTGGTTTTTGCCCGGTGGGGTTCCGCCGTTACCGGACCATTATAGTAGTTGCAAACGATAACTTTGCACCGATGAAAGCTGCTGCGTAAGCGGTCGCTTAATCGAAATTAAGCCCTTGCGGTTTGCACTGTAAGGCGGGGTTCGGGGGGCACCTGGCAACAGAAGCCCCCCACTTTATTTCGACTCCTTTTACGTTCCGGAATTTTCTCAAACCCCATAATTTTGCCGAACGGGACTGGCTTCCCCCGTGCGATCAGGGTAAAACGGATGTCATGGAAATGGATGAAAATAGCCCGCTCCGGTATGATCTGTGGATTGAGGATGCGCTGCGCGCAGTGATTAACCGCACCCTGACCTATGCTGAATCCAATGGCCTGCCGGGCGAACATCACTTTTATATCACCTTCAGAACCACGGATGACGATGTTGATGTGCCCGATTTTATCCGCGCAGATCATCCGGAAGAGATGACGATTATTCTTCAGCATCAATTTGAAGACCTGCAGGTCAGCGAAGACGCGTTTGGCGTGACACTTCGGTTTAACGGTCGACCGGCACGCCTGATTGTTCCTCTCTCATCGGTAATTTCCTTTGCCGATCCATCGGTCAATTTCGGACTGCAACTGAAAATGACAACCATTGAGGAAGACGAAATGGAGATGGAATTCGGTTTCGGACAGGATAGTTCACAGGATACAGGCTCCGATCCCGCCGACGTAAACGAGGTCGATGAAAAGCAAAAGACCGGTGAAGTTATTGCCCTGGATTCTTTTCGCAAAAAAACCTGAGTTGTTATTTTTTTGTCCTCTAGCGTCGTGCCAAACTGACCAGATAGCCGCACCACAACCATTACCAGCCAGAAAGAGAGTCTAGCCATGAGTGAGTACGTACATCACACGATGTTTCCGCTGGGCGAAGACCCGACCGAATATCGCAAACTCACAAGCGACTATGTATCAACATCCAAGTTTGAAGGAGCAGCGGTACTCAAGGTTGATCCGGAAGCTCTGAAAATGCTGACTTTTGAGGCCTTCAAGGATACCTCACATCTGCTGCGTAGCGCACATCTGGAAAAACTGGCTGCAATCCTGGATGACCCTGAAGCGTCCGATAATGACCGGTTCGTCGCTCTTGACCTGCTGAAAAACGCCAATATTGCAGCGGGCGGTGTATTGCCCATGTGTCAGGACACCGGCACCGCTATTGTTATGGGGAAAAAGGGCCAGAATGTCTGGACCGGTGGCGGTGACGAAGCCGCAATTTCCGAAGGCGTGATGAAAACCTTCACCGAAACCAATCTTCGTTATTCACAGGTTGCGCCGCTTGATCTGTTCACTGAAAAAAATACCGGCAATAACCTGCCCGCACAGATTGATCTCTATGCTGATGAAGGGGATGCCTATAAATTCCTGTTTATCGCCAAGGGCGGCGGCTCGGCCAACAAGACTTTTTTCTATCAGGAGACCAAGGCATTGCTGAATGAGGAACGCTTGATGGCGTTTCTCGACGAGAAAATTCGCACCCTCGGCACGGCCGCCTGCCCGCCTTATCATCTGGCAATTGTTATTGGCGGCACGTCGGCCGAAATGAACCTTAACACCGTCAAAATGGCATCGACCGGTTATTACAATGAACTGCCAACCAGCGGCAATGAATACGGTCAGGCCTTCCGCGATCCGGAATGGGAAGAACGGGTCCACAAAATGACCCAGCACATGGGGATCGGTGCCCAGTTCGGCGGCAAGTATTTCTGTCATGACGTCCGTGTCGTGCGTCTGGCCCGGCATGGTGCATCGTGCCCGGTGGGGATTGGCGTTTCGTGCTCCGCTGACCGCCAGATCAAGGGCAAGATCACCAAAGACGGGATTTTCCTGGAACAGATGGAAACCAACCCCGCCCGCTTCCTGCCCGAAGTTACGGATCAGGATCTTGATGGCGATGTCGTCAGGATCGACCTTAACCAACCGATGAAAGACGTTCTGGCGGAACTGAGCAAACATCCGGTCAAAACCCGGATTTCGCTGACCGGATCGCTGATCGTCGCCCGGGACAGTGCCCACGCCAAACTGAAGGAGCGCCTGGATGCGGGTGAAGACCTGCCCCAATACATGAAAGACCATCCGGTTTATTATGCGGGTCCGGCGAAAAAACCCGAAGGTTATGCATCTGGCTCGTTCGGACCGACCACCGCCGGGCGCATGGACTCATACGTCGAACAGTTTCAGGCTGCTGGCGGATCGTTGATTATGCTGGCCAAGGGCAATCGATCACAAGCCGTGACCGACGCCTGCAAGACCCACGGCGGATTTTATCTGGGCTCTATTGGGGGTCCGGGCGCCCGTCTGGCGCTGGATTGTATTACCAAAGTTGAAGTGGTCGAGTACGAAGAACTGGGTATGGAAGCCATCTGGAAAATCGAGATTGTCAACTTCCCGGCATTCATTGTCGTCGATGACAAAGGCAACGATTTCTTTGCCGAATTCAGAAAATAGGAGCGCATCATGGCGACCGGCCTCGGTAAATTCGAATCCTTTCCCCGTGCCCGACTGGCAACGACACCGACACCGCTTGAGGCCATGCCCAATCTCTCAAAGCACCTTGGTGGCCCCAATCTGTATGTCAAACGTGATGACCTGACTGGCCTCGCGCTCGGTGGCAACAAGGCACGCCAGCTTGAGTTTTATTTTGGCGAAGCTCTGGTACAGAATGCCAACGTCGCACTGATTACCGGAGCCGTACAATCCAACTTCGTCCGCTCGGCAGCTGCCGCTGCCGCCAAATTGGGGCTCGATTGTCACGTTCAGCTTGAAGAACGGGTGCCGGATGTCAGTGATACACATCGCAATTCCGGCAATGTTCTGCTTGATAAATTGCTCGGTGCGACAATTTACAGCTACCCCGAGGGCGAAGATGAAGCCGGTGCAGACCGCCAGATCAATCAGATTGCTGAAAATCTGAAA
>JAJFIJ010000096.1 GCA_021775105.1 Rhodospirillales bacterium
AATCGTTTGATCGGCTTTAAAGTGAATTTGTCGTCTAACTGGGTCGGGAATTGTCCCTGACCCGCACGTCACTGCCCTGCCCGTCCGCCTGAAATGCTGCGCACATGGCATCGGCGTCATCGGCATCAAAGAACGGCCCAACCAGCACGGACGCCCATGTCCCCTTGTCGTCAGGGCCCGGTGCGCGGCGGATCAGCGGTTTGATATCCCTGAGCAAATTGGGGAACCGCCCCTGCAACCGTCGCCAATGGCGCCATGCTGCATTTTCGCTCCACAACGCACCCATCTGTATCCAGTATCCCGGTATTGGCAAATGCGAACGGGGGTTTCCGTCCGGGCTATTGGGGAGTTCGTCATTGTACTTCCAGCGCTGATACCTCGACTGGTCAAATTTTCGCTGGCTCGCGACGACTTCGATATCATCAAATTTCATCCCTCCGCCAAGCGCCTTGAACAAATCGACAGCGGCCGTAAACCGATCCAGCCTGATCCGGTGCAATTCGTCCGCCGCCCGATACATGGTGCGTTCCGTGTCGAGCAGCGTCAGATAATCGGCACCGCCCAAAGTATAGGACATACTGCTCAGATCATAAGCCCGTTGCGCCGCATCGGCCGATTCGATCTGTGCTTGCTCACGCTCTCCGACATAACGAATCGAGATCAATCCGTCTTCCGTTTCCTTCATCGCTGTATAGACGGCTTGTTGATAATCATGCACAAGTTCTGCATGACGGGCTTCGGCTACCTTGATATCGGCCTCTCGCTTTCCGGCATCAAAAATGACCTGCACCACTTCCGCTGCGACATTGAAAAAGAAACTCTGCGGTGACAGCAGAGTCTCGAGATGACGGCTGGCGTAACCGACTTCTCCAGTCAGATCGATGGCTGGAAACAGTTCGGCTCTTGCCGCATCAATATCAGCATCTGCGGCTATCAATTCCGCTTCTGCCTGACGGATGTCCGGTCGACGCATCAGCATTCTTGAAGGCAGTCCCGGATGAATGGCCGGAAACTTGATGTCATCCAGGGTGGAGCTGTCGATCCTGACATCGGATGGCGATTTCCCGAGCAAAAGAGCGATAGCGGTTTTGGCCGTATCGCGCTGTAGTTTGAGGATCGGAATTACCGCCTTGGCATCGGCAACCGCAGATCGCTGCTGGGCGACCTGTAAAATTGTCGCTTCGCCGCCTTCCATGCGCTCCTGAACGGCACCAAGCATGTTGGTCAGGGTTTCAAGCGTCCACTCAGCGGTACGAAGCCGGTCACTGAACGAAAGGTACTGGATAAAACTGCGAACGATATCTGCCGTCAGGGTCAGGGCGACCGTCTCGCGGGCAAACAGACTGGACCACGCGCGCTCAATTGCCGCCTGTGTCGATGCACGATTTTTACCCCAAAGATCGACCTCATAATTGACAAGAACCCCGATCTGGTAAGTATGACGGATCGAATTGCGCTCGCTCGTTGCACCGGTTGCCGCGCCGCCCGAAGGCGATTCTGATTCCGCCTCGCCGGACATACTGACTTCAGGGGCTTCGTCAGCCTGCGTTGAAACAAACTGTGCTTCGGCTTGGGCAATCCGGGCAATCGCCGCCTTTAGCTCATGGTTGTTGGCGAGTCCCTCTTCGACCAGTTCGTTAAGTTCGGCATTGTCAAAATGTTCCCACCATCTGGAAATGGTTTGCGGGACACTCATTGGAGCCGGTTCACCTTTGGCAATTTCCTGATTCTGATAATCGGTGGTATTTTCAAAATTGCGTGGCAAATCGACATCGGGAATATGGTATTCATCGCGCTTGCTCTGGCAGCCACCCAGCACAGACGTGACCAGAACCCCGATTGCGATGACTGATTTCAAGTTCATTTCCATTGTCCGCTTACTGAAGAAGGTCATCTTTTCCGGCCGCTGCGGCAGCCATTGCTGCCCTGACAATGGGATGGCGGAAAGATACAAATTCATCTGCAAGCTTGTCTCCTGCCTGTGAATACAACACACCGACGCGCAGAGCCCTTTCAAGTTCGCCTGTCAAATCCTGACCATCCATCGGCCACGATTTACGAATATCTTCAACACGTACGGGCTCATCGCGAGCGGCAACCAGATGCAAAAATCGCCGATCAAGCCCGATCTGCTCAATTCTCTCGGTAACAACGGAAAAAAGAGTTAATGGAACGGCATTTTCTTCGAATTTGTCTGTCTTCTTATCCACAAAGGATCGTGCCAGTTCGACAATAAAACCGGGTACCCCGGCAGCCAGAGCGGCGATACGCCCACTTTGGCGATGGCCTTCGCCCAGAAGACTGGCAATCATTCCATCGGCTTCATCAGGCGATAGATGCTTCAGGTGAATGCCAGTTGCCGGCTCTCGCAGATTATCAAGTTGTGGCATCCGTCCACGCCCACTGACGACGACCAGCACCGGGAGCTTGCCGAGGCATTCAATCACTTCAACCAGTTCAGACATATTTTCCTTTGGCAGAAGATGAATATCATCAATCAGTATTATTCCGGAAATGAGACTTTTCCTGCGCCTCAGGTCAGATGCAAACTCCAGAATACTTTGCGTTATATCGGTTCCGGGTTTTTCCATGATGCCGAGTGAAGCTGTACCGGGCTGGGAGTCCGGCAGAGAACAAACCCAGGTTTCGACGCCCATGTCTTCGCTCAGACATAATCTGGCAAAGGTCTGCAACAAGGCCGACCGCCCCATACCGTTTTCGCTATCGATGATCGCGAACCCGCCTGTTCCCTCTTTTACTTTCAAAAGAGCACGGCGAAGCTGTTCAAGTTCGACCGTTCGTCCATACAGTTTTTCCGGTGCCGGCAAGGGCGCGCGACGCCAGTGAAAATCACGGTTCATGGGTATGGACTGAGGCATCTCTCCCGCAGCATCGACCCCCAGAAACCTGATCATCTGGCGCGACAGTCCATCAAGTTCGATCGTGCCGGGCGTAGCATTCAGGGCCAGTTCCCGGGCTTTGGAGATGACAGTTCCGGCAATAGCTTCACCCGACCATCCCCCCGTTTTGTCAGTGCTGGCGACCAACGCACCGAAAGCCAGCCCGCCGCGAATTTCTGGATATCTTCTCCAACTGTTTCGGAGATCCTCAACCACCGCCACCCCCGCACGCACAGCACGGAGAACATCATGACGACGAACCTGACCAACGCCAAAAATCATTTCACAATGGCCATTGTTGTGACTGAAAAAAATTGCCGCGAAATCAAATGCGACCTCGGCAAACGTTTTATAAAACACCCTGACGTTATCCCCCTTGTCGACTCCGTCTGGAACCTCCAGCTTCAGGCTCAGCACTGCAACCGGGCGTTTTTCAAGGATCGAGACCGCTCCTGATACCGGATTTTGAATCCACTTTTTAGCGGTCGCAGGGTCGGCGGCCATACCTTCCAGCGTATAACTTTTAGCAATCGCCATTGCCCGGTTGGTAACGCCGAGCTTTCTGAACAGGGCGACAAGGTGCTGTTTGACTGTACCAACGCTTATATCCAGTTCACGGGCGATCTCCTTGTTGACCATGCCCAGCTTGAGAAGTTTCAGAATTTCACGCTGACGCTGAGACAATCCAGACCCGACGTCGGCTCCACCCGGATCCGTCCCCGATTCATGATCACTGGGATTATCTTGCGTCAAGATATGTGATCCCTAGAATTGAGAAATAAATCTCCGCTACCAGACGGAGGAAATTCATTTGCTCTCTGGCCTTTTTGCAGCATCGCCTTCATCGTCGTCTTGTTCGCTTGATATCCTGGTGATCTGGTCCAGTGCCGCTGCGATTCTGGAATGCACATCTGACCCATTTGAAGGCGGGGCCGTTCGCACCATCGGATCAACTTTCGTTTGGGCTGGCTTGTCGGTCGGAGAAATCGCTCCGCCCCTTGATTTCGGCTGTGGCAATTTCAGTTTGCCATCATCCTTTATCTCATCGGCTGCGAGCGGGGCTTTGGGTTCAGGTAATTTGGATTCAGGCAATATCGGCATTTCAGATTTTGACGACGTTGATTTCTTTGTCGTCTTTTTTCCGGTCTCACCCGTTGATGCCGTGCTGGTTTTGGCCGGGGAGGAAGACCTTTTCCATTGATCCAGATCGATCGTTGGTCCCGATCCTTCGATTACCTGTGCCGGCACATATCTGTTAATAGCGTTGACCAGCTTGGCAATTGATTGTGTCGAAGCGATCAGGTTATGGCTGGTTTTTGACAGTGAATTTGATTTACGCACTTTGACATGACCTGCCAGCCCATAAACCTGCTCACCAAGCTTCTGCACACCTTTGACCAGTCCATAAAGATAATCGCCGACTTCCGGTGGCAAGGTTGCAGCTTTTTCCGGCGTCACGACGACCGGCGGCGACTGCTGTACCAGGACTGGGGCTTCTTCAGGTTCGATTTCTGGCCCGTCTTCTGGTTTGCCTTCTGGTTTGCCTTCTGGGGCTTCTGCTCGAGAGCCCGCAATATCGCCTTCCGCCGAAGCAGGTTCGTGCGCATCATCTGTCAGCTCGAGCTCCAGAGCTTCCGTGACCTCCTGCAAAGTCATTCCCGAATTGAACATAACCTGCAACCGGGCAAGAATCGGAGAGGGAATTTGAATGTTCATAATACTACCTGTTATCCGCCTGCATTAATCCTAGCGTTCCCTGAAGGCTTCGCCCATAGCATCCGTCAGGGGTTTCAGAAGATATTGCAGGAATGTCTTGTCGCCAGTGGTGATGTCAGCCTGAACATCCATACCGGGCAGTATCTGATATCTGCCTTCCTGTTTTCCGACAAAAGACTGGTTCAGGCCGATCCAGCCCTTGAACACGGCAAGCCCTTGTGGATCAAGAACACTGGTCGCTGAAATCTTCATCAATTCACCATCAACACCACCAAACCGGCTGTACTCATAACTGCTGACCTTGACCAACACGGGCTGACCCGGTTTGACATGACCGATATCGCCAGTGGATATCTGGACTTCCACAAGCAGGGCACCTCCGGAAGGCACAATCTGCATCATCAGCCCGCCGGGTTGTACGACCTGACCAACAGTTTTGATTTTCAGGTCCTGTACCTTTCCGCGGATGGGTGCACGCACCTCCAGACGGTTAACGCGATCCTGAATGCGTGCGATGGCATTTTTCACCTCATCGATCTCGGCAGAAATCGAACCCACCTCAAGAGAAGACGCCTGACGAAGTTCAGCATCCAGATTATCGAGATTGTTTTCCGATTCCTGAATCGCCATCTGATTAACTGAAATATTATCCTTGATGCGGGAAATTTCGCCATCGGCGGTGACCTTGGCCCGCTTGGTTTCAAGGTACTCAACTCTTGAGATCAATTTCCTGTCAATCATCTTGTCGCGCATTTTCAGCAATTCGGTTGTCAATTTTTGTTGCTGCCCGGCAACCTTCAGGGCTTTTTGTAACTGGGTAAGTTCGCGTTTACGCTGTTGAATTTGTGACTCGACAATTGATCGGCTGGTCCCCTGGGATGCGATCTGGCTTTTCAGGATCGCTTCCTGGTCTGCCACCAGTTTAGGGTATTCGGCAGCGAACTGATCGAACTCCGGCTCGCGATCTTCAAGGAAGGCTGACAGACGTTCACCCCTCACGCTCAATGCTACCAAACGTGACTGCATCTGGTTCAGTTCCGCTTGCCCCTGCCCGGTATCCATGCGCGCAAGCAGTTGGCCTTCCTCAACTTCGCTACCTTCTTCAACCAGAATTTTGATGATGATTCCGCCTTCAAGATGCTCAACCACCTTGACCGACGCACTTGGGACGACAACACCTGGGGCCGTCGCCACTTCCTTGATTTCAACAAATGCCGACCAGCCGATAAACAATACAACCAGTGCGGCTACGGCCAGCAACGCCGGTTTGATAAACTCCGGAACAACCTCTTCTTCCAGTTGGATCGCCTCAGACAGCAGACGCTTGCGCCGTCCGCCCATGACCATTTCCGAGTTGCCGTTCTGCGTATCGTCTCTCATGATTTTATCCCAGGCCCGCCATTACGACATTTCTAACCGTTTCGTTTTCGAATGATCCCATGACCCGAATACCGCCATTTTCCAGATAGATGATCTTGTCAGCCAGTTTCAGATGGCTGGGCCGATGAGACACAAGGAAAATCGTCGATTTGCCACGAAGGTATTTGAGCGCGTTAACGAACGCCCGGTCGCCATCGGGATCGAGCCCATTACCGGGTTCATCAAGCAGCATCAAAGGTGCGGGTTTCAGAAACGCCCGCGTCAGGCCCAGCCGTTGACGGAACCCATTTGGCATCTGATCCGCCTGCGCATCAGAAATTCTTGCATCGAACCCGCTCCGTTTCCAGTCACCTTTTCCCTGTTCAAGGGCCAGAATATCGTCCAGCACATCGGCTTGCTCGGCAGCCCAGTAAAGCTCATCATCTGTTGCGGTCGGGTTAACAAGACGAAGGTTCTGGGCCACAGTACCATAAAATATATCGCAGCGTTGCGGCAAATAGCTGACATCCTCTCGTAGGTTGGCCGGCGACATCTGCCTGACATCCGTGCCATCCAGACGAATGCTCCCGGCCTGGGGATGAAAAGCCCGCACCATCAATTTCAGCAAAGTCGACTTGCCGGAACCATTGCCGCCAGCAATTGCCACCAGTTCCCCGGGTTCGGCATCAAAGGTCAGGCCCAGCAGGGCCGGGTCGGCGTTCATGGAATAGCGGAACGAGACCCGCGACAGTTTTACATCACCTCTGACCTGCGAACGTATGGTCTGGCGGGATTCTGCGTCCTGTTCGACTTGAAGATTCATCAGGTTGTCAATCTGGCGAACGCTGGACATCACCCTGACAAGTGTCGACGCTGCCATAAAGGCATTCTGGATAGGGCCCGTCAGACGAAACATCAGGATCATCGATGCAATCACCGAACCGGCTGAAACCTCTCCAGCCATAACACCGAGCCCGGCAACGGTCATCGCAGCAACCGCTCCGCTAACCGAAATAAATTGGGCGATTGAGGCAACTCGTTCGCCATACTGCTTGGCATGAAACTCTGCCATTGCGGTGGTGCCGGATATTTTTCGAAACCTCTCAACCCAGAGTTCCTTGGCGCCAGCAGCCTTGATGGTATTCATGCTTTCCAGCGCCTCTTCAAGGAAGGCATCGCGTTGGGCAACCAGATTGGCCGCCCTTGAGGTACGCTTCGATTGAGGGGTATAGGTCAGAAAGGCCAGGAGACCGTAAGCCGCGCCAAGCGCCACAACAACGACAAGCATCCATTTGTTGATAATCATCAAGACAATGACAAACACCACGGTCGAAGGCAGTTCGTAGGCCAGCGTTGCCAATGGCCCGACGAAAAAATCACGCATGGCTTCAAGGTCTTTGACGCGAGACACCTGCTCAGATACGCCAACACGTTCGATGGCAAGTGCGGGAAGCGAGAGCACTTTCTGAAAAATGGAATTGCCAACAATATATTCCGTGCGTCCGGCCATAAACGAGGTCACGCGCGCCTTCAGACGCTTCAACATCCAGTCAATCAGAAAAGCGATACTGACGCCGATCAGCAGCAACCCCTCAATTTTGAGATCCCGGGTCGGTATGACAAAATCAAAAGTCGACATGACAAACATCGGCGTCGCCAGCGACAACACAGAACTGATGAACGTTATCGCAAACATCAGGATTGCGAACATTTTCATACGCGCAAAAACCGTCCGTAACCATCCGCCTTTGCTGACCAAAGATTTTGGTTCATCATCGGTGACCAAAGGCTCAAAAATATAGGCTTCCCCTGTTTCGTGATAGGTCTGACCGGTTTCGACTGTCACGGTTGTACTGTTAAAAACCCGAAAACCGTTTTTAGCGTTCCAGTCCAGAATGACTTTTGCACTGCCATTTTCTGGCACAAACAGGCAGGGAAGCAGGCGGGTGTCGATACTTTTGAATTGAGTGGTGTATGAACGACTGTTGAATCCCAGCGTCGACATGATCGAACGGAACCCTGACAGATCGAGTGCTTCGACCAGATGCGGCAATGCTTCAGCGACCTGCCTTGGCGACCCTCGCCATTTTACACTAGCGAGCATGGCGGGAAGGCACAGCGACAAATCTGACGTTACCGGGAAGTGACGAATCGCATCAGACAATTGCCATTCGCGTACCAGAGGCCGCTCGCGGAGCTCGACCACTTTCTTGTCATCAGCCATTTCCTGGGCGATATGTTCATCAACGCTGGTTTCACGCAGCTTTCCGTTTTCAAGCGAAAATACCCGATCTGCCATCCTGATCAGTGATGGGCGGTGGGCGACCAGAACAATCGTCGCCTTGCGTTTCATAGAATCAAGATACTTTCGGAACGCCGCATCCCCTTCGCCATCCATAGCTATATTGGCTTCATCGAACAGAATGATTTTTGCCTCATCGACAATTTCGCGGGCGATGGCGATACGTTGGCGCACGCCAGCCGGCATCATATCTGCCGCCCCTTCACCGACCGGCGTGTCGTAGCCCAGCCGCAAACCGGATACCACCTTGTCAAGTCCAATTGCTTCACTGGCGCGAATGGCGGCATCGACCTTGCTGTCGTCAAACATCGTAATATTCTCGAGGATCGTCCCGGTAAGCAGGGCACCCTGCTGAGGAAGAAAAGCGATTGCGTTCTGAAGATCAGTTGAGCGGACCTCAGTCATCGGCACGCCATCAATCAGTACCTGTCCGCCATCGACATTCAGGCTACCGTTTAATACCGACATAAGGCTGGTTTTGCCGCTGCCACTGTTACCCAGAATTGCGATGCACTCTCCGGGTTCGATAAGCAGATTCAAATCATCAAACAGGGGTTCCGGAGCCTGATCAAATTTGATGGTCACGTTGCGAAGTTCCAGCGCCCCTTCAACATGGCCCAAAGATTTTGTTCCCCCTTCCAGGCCCGAGACTGGCAAGGAGAACAATTTGTTCAACCGTTCCTTGGCGACCGAATACGATTGATACCTGACCCACATCATCAGGCTTCGGCGCAACGGTTGCAGGGAACGAACCGACAGCATCACACAAGCAGCAAGAGCACCGGGGCTAATGGCTGTATCAATAACCAGAACGGCTCCGGCAGAAACAATTCCGACCGTCATCATCTGGGTAAACAGAATCCCGAGGCCTGCGGCGCGGGAACTGGCATCCGAAACCATTGCTGTCTGTTCGACGTTGGTTTCCTGAAGCTTTTCATAACGACGGTGCATCAGCGGTTCCATCGCCATGGTCTTCACTGAATGAATGCCCCGGAAGGTTTCGGCGAGAAAGTTATAACGACGGTCGTCCTGCATCGTGCGGTCGCGGATCTTTTCGCGGATTCCCTTTCCCTGAAGAAATACGATGGTCAGGAA
The DNA here is from genome assembly GCA_021775105.1 of Rhodospirillales bacterium. Classification (GTDB taxonomy): domain Bacteria; phylum Pseudomonadota; class Alphaproteobacteria; order Rhodospirillales; family Casp-alpha2; genus JAJFIJ01. Next base: position 9,373 of record JAJFIJ010000096.1, read on the forward strand.
ACTTAGAATCAGGACCAGTGCAATGGCCGCCAGCCAACCACCGATCAATCCGATGACGGTGATGTAGATAACCACAAACGGCAAATCGAGAAGGACCATCAGGACCTGGCCGGAATAGTAATCACGCACCTGATTTACGGCCCGCAGCTGTTCAGCAAAGACGCCGGGCTCCTGCGACATGAAAACACGGAGCGGGACCCGCATCATGTGTTTCAGACCCTCAATGCTGACGATGTGCTCAAACCGGGCACCCAGCCATTCCGTGATATGAGAGCGAATGATCCTTAACAGCGTTTCAAGCAGAATTGCGATAACCACACCGAAGATCAATATCTCCAGCGTCGAGAATGAATTGTTGGGAATGATACGGTTGTACATCTGCAACAACGTAAGCGGCAGCGCCAACGCCAGGATGTTAATCAGGAACCCTGCGATTGCCAGTTCAACGAAAGCGCCGCGCAAACCTGCGTATTCAAACAGTCTGGCAGACACTGATCGATCGTTCTGAGCGTCCATTTCTCTTCCCGGACACCAAACTCACCCAACCCGGGCAACAGGGTCGAAGTCAGCATCCAAGCTCCTTCATGAGCCAGTTTGCACGTCAATCAACCACGAATTCAGGTCGATCGCTCATCTAATTGAAACAACGAACGTTACATGAACGATTGCGCGCAGAATCTTCTATTCCAACATACTTATTTATGTAGAACCAGAGTCAAAATTTCCTCGGCCCAAACACGCTTTCAACACCAGATACGAAACCATTTAAATGTTTAGTATCAAATAGTTAAAAGAAAGCTTACGTGACACCATTTTATCCGGTGGACAGATCAGAAAAGAGTCTCATTCGGAAAATTTATACCGCAAGTTGAATTTGTCATTGTTTCATGCGGATTGGGAAATCAGGACCTGCAACAGAATATCCGCCCCGGCGCGGATTTCTTCCGGAGATGTGTACTCTTCAACATTGTGGCTGATCCCGTTTTTGCTGGGCACGAAGATCATCGCCGATGGGCAATTCGGGGCGAACATCTGGGCATCGTGCCCGGCCCCGGAAGGCATGCGCCTGATCGAATGATCCAGTACACCGGCAACCTTCTCAATACGACCAACCAGAGCTGCATCAAACGTGACCGGATCGAAACGAGCCAGGCGGCGTGCTTTGATTTCGACGTCCTCTTCAGCGGAAATCCGCTCGACAAAAACTTCAAGCCGCCGTTCGGCTTCACAGAGTCTGGCACCATCCGTATTGCGAAGATCAACGCTAATTCTTGCTTCTCTGGCAATGACATTTATCAGGTTGGGAACCAGTTCAATGCAGCCGACCGTTGCTACCTGATTGCCTCCCATATCTTCGGCGATTTTGCGGACTTCGACGGCAATCGCCGCCGCCACAAGTCCAGCATCATGTCGATGGCTCATCGGCGTCGTCCCGGCATGATTGGCGACTCCGGATATCGTCAGTTCAGTCCACGATATCCCCTGCACACTTTCAACCGCACCAATGGCGATGCCCGCGGTTTCCAGAACCGGCCCCTGCTCAACGTGTAATTCGACAAAACAATGGGCTGACAAGCTACCGACCGGAATGTCGCCAGAATAGCCGATATTTTTCAGTTCATCGCCCAGCGTCAACCCGTCGGAATCTGCCGCCGCGAGGGCAACGTCCAGATTTTCCAAACCCTGATGAACGGAACTGCCCATCATGTCAGGCTGGAATCGTACCCCTTCTTCGTTGGTAAACACCCCGACTGCCAACGGTCGTCTGGTTGTGATCGCCGCATCGTTCAGGGTTGCAATGACTTCAAGCCCGGCAAGAACACCCAGATTTCCATCATAACACCCCCCGGTCGCGACGGTATCAATGTGTGATCCGGTCATCACTGGTCGGCCTTGTTCCTGACCTTTGCGCAGACCGACAATGTTGCCAATCTGGTCAACTGTGACTTCAAGCTGTAATTCATGCATCCACTGGATCACAAGATCACGGGCGCGGCGGTCCTCATCGCTGAGCGCCAACCGGCAAACGCCGCCGCCTTCTATGGCACCAATCCTTGCCAATTCATCCAGTCGCCAACACAGGCGATCAAGATTTACCCTGAGATTTGAAACCGTCATATCAGAACCATTTGTTTGCATTCGATCCATATCAATATTGAAATTAAAATTTCAATGTGGCAATATAGTATGAAATTATTTTTTCATCAAGGAATGACCGATGACCGGTAAAATGCCTTCAATCGAAGGACGGATACACCAGCACTACGCCAGCCTTCCAACGGCTGAACGCAAGCTTGCTGATCTGCTTTTGGGGTTTCCGGGTGATGTTGCTGCTTATTCGGCGACGGAATTGTCTCACCTTGCCGGCGTCTCAAAGGCCGCAGCAACCCGCCTGTTCCAGCGCCTCGGTTTCAAAAACTTCGATGAGGCCCGTCGCCTTGCCCGCGATGCCCGGAACTGGGGAGCACCTCTCTATATGCAAACGCCCGCTAGGCGGGTAACTGACTTCGATACGGATCGCACCACCTACCTTGACGACGAAACCTCCGCTTTGACGAATACTTTGAATGCACTTCGCGAAGAAGAGGTCGAACAGATTGTTGCTGCCCTGTCGTCTGCCAAACGGCTGTGGATGATGGGTTTTCGCTATAATCATGTGATCGCCGCCTACGCACATTGGCAGTTCACCCAGTTTCGCCCGGATACGCACCTGATCCCTGTTTCAGGCCAGACCCTTGGTGAATACACATCGGATATGGGCAAGAACGACGTCGTGGTCATAGCCGGATTTCGCCGACGGACAAAGGGATTACTCGACGTGATGAAACTGATCTCTGCACAGGGTACAAACATCCTCTACCTGACAGATTCCACTGCACAAAAAACACCGCGGTTCGCGACCTGGACGATTTTCTGTCAGGTCTCCGGGGACTTCATGTTTGACAGTTATTCATCCCCGATCAGCGTCCTTAGATATTTGTCCCTTCAAACCTTCACTGCCATCGGCAAAAATGCACGCACACATCTTGAAAAAATTGAACGCCATCACGAAAAACTTTCGGAACTGGCTTAACTCACGACAATCCTGGAAAGCACATCAGATATGACAAATGACATCCCCCTGCCGGACTTTGCCCGCAACACCATCAACCTCGCCTCGCCACGTCTTGGCAGTGAGGCCATATTTGCGACAGACGAATTTTTTGCCGAACGGTCACGGATGCTGAAAGACGAACCGGCTGTCTTCATTGCCAATAAATACGATGCCAACGGTAAATGGATGGATGGATGGGAATCCCGCCGTCGCCGGGATGGCGGTCATGATTTTTGCATCGTCAAACTGGGGGTTCGCGGTTTCATCAGCGGCGTTGATATCGATACCAGCCATTTTACCGGCAATTTCCCGCCAGCGGCTTCTATTGAAGCCTGCGTCTCAGATGCAGACCCTACCGACGCAACCGAGTGGACGGAGATCATTCCCCCGACAACTCTCGGCGGCAACGCCCATCACTACGTTACAGTCGACAGCCGGACCGCCTTTAATTATCTGCGCGTCCACATGTTGCCCGATGGCGGCATTGCCCGGCTTCGGGTTTATGGCACACCGGACGCGGTGGATGTCGATGATGGCGAACCCATTGAATTATCAGCTGTTAAATCAGGTGGGCGCGTTGTTGCGTTTAATGATTCCCATTACGGTGACCCCTGGGTGATCCTGACCGACGGGCGCGGCAAGGACATGGGTGACGGTTGGGAAACACGACGGCGGCGCGAACCGGGCAATGACTGGATTATTGTCAAGCTCGGGGTGGCTGGTATTGTTGAACGGATCGAGGTTGATACCGCTCATTTCAAGGGGAATTTCCCGGATCGCTGCTCCATTGAGGGGGCCTACGTAAGAAGCGGCACCGACCAGTCGATTGTCACGCAATCCATGTTCTGGGCCGAAATCCTGCCGCAACACAAGCTA
>JAJFIJ010000097.1 GCA_021775105.1 Rhodospirillales bacterium
GCATATCGTTAGCAGCGACATTGTACTCAAACGATTTTTCATGTTCTCCAATCTCGGCCAAGGCCTTGGCGAGTCCATACGCTACGTTCATTTTTTGGTCATTCGTGCAATTTGGATGATTAAATATATGGTCCATGGCACGCATTTCATCATCATATTCATTATGTTTGCGCATAAATGCCAGCATGCGATGAGCAGGTCCAAATCCTGGCTGAATGGAAATCACCTTTCGAATTGCCGTTATTGCATCATCCGCATTTCCCTGTCTCATTTGAAAAATACCTAGACTGTATATGGCTTCAACATAGTCTGGTTTGATTTCAATGGCTCGGTTGTAAGCGTCCAGTGCCTCATCTTCTTTGCCCAGTTCTTCATATAATATCGCCAGATTATTATGTGCTTCAGGGAAACTTGGGTTTAGGGAGATTGCCTTCTCAAGCCGGTAAAAAGCCTCGTCAAACCGTTCAAGAGAACCATACGCGACCGCCAGATTGACGTAAGCTCCTAAATAATTGGGATTTTGCGCCAGAACAGTTTCGAAACAATCAACGGCTTCAAGTGAGCGGCCCTCAGCCTGATATACGTTCCCCAAATTGTTAAGAGCATTCTCAAATTTAGGATTAAGGGAAATTGCATTTTTGTATCTGGCTATTGCTTCGTTATTTCTGCCAGCTTCCTGATAAACCAATCCCAAATTGTAATGTGCATCAACATAGCTTGGAAAATATGAAATTGCCTTGGACAGATAATCAATAGCAATTTCAGGCTTACCAACACCCTTGGCAATCAAGCCAATGAGATTGTGAGCGACTGGGTTTTCGGGTTGACGTTCAAGAACCTGTCGATAATGCTTTTCAGCTTCGGCGAAATTTCCGGAATTTTGAAAACTGGCGCCAGCGTCCAGCAACTTGAGGACGACAGGATCAGTTTGTACCGGGACAATGGCAGTTTTGGGCCTGATCCGGCGCGGTACAGGAGCAGCCTTTTTCTTTCTTTTTTTACTTTTAGGCATTCTGGCTCATGCACTCCTCAAGGCACATTCCTAATTTGGCGAACCCTACTCTGGGCCCACTAAAAAAGAATTAACGGCGGGCAAAAGCCTCCCCTCCCGCACTGAAGAAACTGCCTCTCCAGAACGGAATAATTTGCCGCAATTCATTATTTTTATCTGCTTGAAATTTTAAAGATAAATTTTTGTCAATAAATTCAATATCTTAACCGATGTCTGAATAATTGGCCTGCTGTTTGCATACTTCATCGCAGAATTGATTAAGTCCGCAATGGTTTGAGGAAGACATTATGGAAGACATCGGTATTAAAAAGAACATATTCGCCGACGCTGGTGCCGTGACGAGAGACAAGGCGACGTCGCTCACTGAACTTGCGACCTCATTTCAGAATTTGGTGAGCAAATCAGGAGGCCAATTCGACACCAAACTCGGCACAATGCTGGATCATAGCGCTATCAGTTCTTTGCTTAAGTCTTCAGCAGGGGCGGACTATCGTCAGGAGGTCAATCCTTATAAAAATGATCAAGATCAAAATGTCCGAGCAGACCGCACCGACCATAGTCGTGACCGGGAACAAGCTGAACATACTCGTACCGAGCGCCCCGATGCACCGCGTCCCGAACGGACCGATACTCAACCTGAGCCCCGCAATGAAGGTCCGGACCGCAAAAGCGGGAGCTCCGAAAATGACGATGGTGACACGTACATTGCCAACACCGGAACCCAGGGCAATGACGATGGAGTGAGCAGCGCCGCTTCAGAAGACCAAACCCATGTTTCAGAGAATAGTGAAACCGGCACCAATGCAGAAGTCAGTGGTAACAACGCCCAGAATGACCAAAGCAAGGGCCAAAACGAATCTGTTGGCACGATCAATGTGGCAAGCGAGGCTACCCAGCTGACGGGTCCAGCCAATCTTGATCTTGCTGCCTTATTGACAGGTGGACAGACCGTTGGCGAACAGGCAAAAAACTCCGGGACGGTTAATGTCGGCGACAAAGACGTTGTTTTAGGCAATATGGCGAGCGCCTCCAAACAAAGTACGGCGCAGGGTCAAACTGGCAACCAAAATCATATCCTCGGCCAAAATACGCAGACGGCAACGCAGCAAACGAAAACTCCTGAAGACATTGTCAAAGCTGCCACAGTCGCTCAACAGCAGGCCAATGAATTGGCCAAAACCATCGGCGGAGCCCAGAAAACCGTGGTCAACGCATCTGTCACGGATGACGGGGAAACCCTCACTTCCAAACCGACGTCCAGCCTCGTGACCGGTACCGTTCTCGCTTCTGCCAATAACAAAGGGCAGACGCAGGGAAACACGCAGGCCGCTGGGAACACGGCCAATTCGACACAGAATACAGCTCAGGTGGTATCTGCTCATAATCAGGCTACTCAAGCCCAGCAAACCACAAATCAAACTGCTCGGTTACAAGCTGCTACAACAGGTCCTGTTGATGGTAAAGGCGGGCCGCTAGGGGGACAAGGTTCACAAATAACGTCTGCTACGGCTGGTACTGGTAATAGTGATACTGGAACGGGTCCGACCACGGCGACCAATTCAACCGAAGCCGGTCAGCAGGCTCAACAAAATCAGAAAGCCCTAAAGACCCAGACCGGCACTGCTGGAAAACCTGCCACATCGGCGAACGCCGTAACCGAACAGATCAGCGTCAAGATCACTAAAGCGATCCAGAGCGGTTCCGACCGCATCAGTATTCAGTTGAAACCTGCCGAACTGGGGCGTGTTGACGTCAAGATGGAAGTTGGCCTTGATGGTCGCGTTCTTGCCGTTGTCACAGCTGACAACAAGGACACCTTGGATCTGTTGAAACGTGATTCCGGTGAACTGCAACGCGCTTTGCAAGACTCCGGTTTGCAGCTCGGCTCAAGCGATTTGAGCTTCAATTTACGTGGCGGAGACAGTGATCATACCGAATTAGAAGGACATCTGAATCAAGATCAAGCGTCGGGTGAAGATGTTGTGAATGAAGAAGATATTCTAAACCCAGCTTTCATTTCCAGCCAGAATACAGACATCTCGAAAGGCCGGGTCGATGTTAAGGCCTAAAGTCTTGAAACTGAAAAAATATATCAGGAGCTGATTAAATGATCATCGGAGCAACCAACGACGTCGTCGCGGCTGAGGGGTCCAATTCAGAACAAGCCAAGGCCAAGCTTGATGACGATCTTAACAAGTTCCTCACCCTGCTGGTCACTCAGCTGCAAAATCAGGACCCGCTGGATCCAATGGATGCAACAGAATTCACTTCGCAATTGGTTCAGTTTGCGAGCGTCGAGCAACAGATTTACCAGAATACCAATCTGGAAAAAATGCTGAACCTTCAGGAAACCAGCCAGATCGCCTCTATGGTCGACTTCATTGGCAATAAAGTCGAATTCCTGGGCCAAAAACTTCCACTTGAAAATCAAGAGGCCGAATTTTCTTACGTTGTTCCAATTGGAGCCAAAAAAGTTTCCGTCAACATTGCCAATTCATCAGGCATCAATGTGTTCTTTGCCGATGGAGAAACGACGCAAGGAAAACACACCATCAATTGGGACGGTACAGATAAAAACGGGCAGCAGCTGCCCGATGGGTATTACACCGTCCTGGTCAGCGCCAAAGATGCTTCTGATAAATTGATGGATGTTGAACATTTGGTAACCGGCAAAGTTTCCGGTGCCGGTGTTGATGATGGTGTTGGCAAGCTGTTTATCGGCAATGGCCTGACCATCAATCAACAGGATATTTTGTCGGTTCGCAAACCAGATGCAGCCTTGGCTGACGACTCATAGCCGCGAATCGAAATTGATAAATCGTTCTGGCACTCAAGCACCGGGACCACTGAAATTGAATATGACGACGATTTTCGGGTAACGCCCGGCAGATTTGAAGGAGAAAGATAATGACATTGTTTGGCGCATTAAGTTCAGGTGTTTCCGGCCTTACGGCTCAGTCGAGTGCAATGGGAGCCATTTCCGACAACATCACCAACGTGTCGACAGTGGGGTATAAAAACACGCAGGTCGATTTTCAGACCCTGGTCACAACCCAGACCTCAACCACCTTCTATTCTGCCGGTGGTGTCCAATCGAAACCCCGCCAGGATACGGGTGTTCAGGGATTATTGGCAGCATCGACTTCCCAAACTGACCTTGCGATATCCGGTGCCGGTTTCTTCGTTGTCAACGAAGCGAATACACCGTCCATTAACAATGAGTTTCTGTTCACCCGCGCGGGGTCATTCTTCCAGGATAACGAGGGGTTTCTCCGTAATACAGCAGGTTTCTATCTGCAGGGCTGGCCAACGACGGCTGGCGGCGCAGTAACGCCGAATAATGAAACTCTGACGATCCCCAACCAGAACGTGATCTCAACAGATTATCTGGCGACAATTAACCTGAACCGGGTTGGCGGCACAGCAACGTCGACGTCAAACATTGGTATTGGTGCCAATCTTCCGTCGAACGACTCTGCCGCGACGACCCACAAAACGGACGTTCAGTTCTTTGACAGTCTTGGCAATGCCAACACGATGAGCGTGGTTTATGAAAAATCGACGGCTGATAACGAATGGAAAATGCGGATTGACCCACCTCCCGGATCAACCCATCTGACAGTTGAAGATTCGACCCTAAATCCGAAAGTTTATCGCAGTGTCGGACAACTGGAATTTAACAAAAAGAATTCCACGGGAGCTTCCATCCGTCCAGCAGACGGTGCGTCCGTTACCATGGCCAGCGGCGGCGTTACCCGAACTTACGTATTCGACAATAATAGCTCGGTGACTAATGCTACGGCTCAACAAAGCACAGTGACCATCGCCAATGTCGGCAATGTCGCCCAGATTAATACGTTAACACTGGCGCAGGTTGCCGCCGTCGCTCAGCAATCTACAATTCAGATTACAGGCGCTGATGGGGATGGTACCAGTGTGTATACAGCAACACTGGGCGGTGTCGCCTTTAATGATACCCAAAGCGGCGCAGGCGCGACCGCTGCTGCTATCGCAACAAACCTCGCGGCCGTAATTAATGCCAACGCGGCATATTCAGCTGCAGCAGTAGGCGATTTGATCACCGTTACAGCCGCTGTTGCGGGTACCGCCTTCACGACGGCATCCAGTGTTGTCGCTAATACTGGTGGTGGTACGATCGGCGCTCCGGCAACAACAGTAGCTAACGTCAACGTTCCAGACATTGATGTCGCAGAAACGGTCACAGCAACAATTAATGGATTGGGCGTAACATATACTTACGCCGCAGCTGAAACGATCACCAGTGCAGCAACCAATTTGGCGTCTGCGATCAACGCAAGCGCACAAGGTGCCAATGTTACCGCCGCTGCGGCTGGTGGAGTGGTAACATTAACGGCAAATACAGCAGGAACACCCTTCACCCTGGTTGGCTCGGATGTCGATGCCGATAGCGATATGACGGTTACGGCCGCGAATACAACAGCCAATGTCACCGTGGACGTGGATGACGGTGAAACGCTGTCTGCCACTGTCGGCGGGATATTGATGACGTACACCTATGCATCAGACACCGTAACGTCGGCTGCGGCAAAATTCGCCGCGCAGATTAATGCAACAACAACCGTTACCACCGATCTCGCTGCTAACAATGCCGCCGTTAATTCCCGGGTAACAGCAACGTCAAGTGGCGGCGTACTGACAATCACCTCAAATCAACCCGGCACGGCGTTTTCATTCGCCGCTGCCGAAGGCGGGGTGGATGCTGATGGTGATATGACGGTCACAGCTGCCACGCCGACGGCAAATGCCGGGACCGCTAATACCTATAAGGTCGACACGTCTGCATCGACGACGTTGGCAGGCGATGTCGCAGCTTTGCTCGCGTCGATCCAGGCCAATGACCCCAATGTCGACACCACCAACGCCCGTGTCAAAACCAGCCCGGCCAGTTCAACAACGCTTCTATTCGAAGACGACGGCCTGAATTCAATGACCATCGACCCAACCGGATTGAAAGACAGCACGGGTCAAGCCGTAACGTCGCAGGAAACATCATTCACCGTATCCAAACGCAACACCTTGTATACCGACTCAACCCAGTTGAAATTCACAGCGGTGCCATCAAACGGCGAAACGATTGTCATCAATAGCATTACCTATACCTTCACCACCAACGAGGCGGCGGATACCGGCGGTGCAAACACAACCATTTTCCGCGATGGTCCCCTGGACCAGGTCCTGGCTGATCTGGAGTCTGCCATTGAAGCCAACGATCCAAACTTTAGTGGTGATAGTATCAAACTGCGTGCCAGTGACAGCCCGGCTAACAATACCCTGGTCCTGTCATCACTGACCAACGGTAACGATTACACCGTTAATGTTGCGGGTTTGGCCAACAAGCCGACTGAACCAGATGGAACCAATACGGTCGGAGCCAGTATTTTCACCGCGACCAATGTTATAACGGTTGGAACAGAACCCGCGATCGCATTCACAACAACGGGCGTTCCGACCAAAATCAATGTAGCAGAGTTGGAAATTCTTAACTTTTCCAATGGTGCCGCCAACATGGATGATGATCCCGACAATTCGGCTCAAATCACCATGGATTTCGGCAGTTTGAATGAATCGAACGGAATGACCCAGTTCGGTGCAGAATTCACGCCGGGTTTCATAACCCAGAACGGGTCTCAGTTTGGCACCTTTGCAGGTGTAACAATCAACACAGGGGGCCTGGTGACAGCATTGTTTGACAATGGCGAAACCCGGCCTGTGTTCCAGTTGCCTATCGCAACATTTACCAATGTTAACTCATTGGGCAACCGGACGGGTAATGTATGGAACTCTACGGAAGCATCCGGCGACCCAACGCTGCGTACTGCAGATAATGGCGCTGCCGGCCAGGTTGTTCAGGCTTCCCTTGAGCAATCAACCGTCGATATTGGTGAAGAATTCACCAAAATGATTGTCGTCCAACGGGCATTCTCGGCATCTGCCAAGATCATCTCGACGGCCGATGAAATGCTGGAAGAACTCCTGCGGGTTAAACGTTAACCATTCAAAAATTCTAAATACCCGTCCCAACCCAGGGGCCCGGCATCATTCTTCGGATCGGTGCTGGGCCTTTGTGTTTTCGAAGTTTTCGCAATTGTATGTCGCGTCAGACAGACTGTGTCTTGAGAATATTCCTGTTGACCTCTCATTAACCAATCTCTTTAGGGTTTCTTTAAGAGCCTGACAGTAACCTTACAATCAGTGCTCAACGTTAAGGATGGTCGCAGTCAGAAAGATGAGCGAGCAAAACTTTACCTCCCAAACCAAAGCCGGACCTGGCGGTTCGTCTGGCCCCGACAATGGCCTGACTGGCAATGTTCTGGGCCCAACCGGCCTGCCGATGACGGCAAAAGACCTGCCTCCACCCGGTATCAAACGCTGGGTCATGCGTCGCAAGGCAGAAGTTGTTGCTGGCGTAAAAGGTGGCCTGATTTCCCTGGACGATGCCTGTCAGCGCTATGATCTGTCGATTGATGAATTCCGCTCATGGCAGCGCCTGTTTGACAATCACGGCATGCGTGGTCTGAGGACCACAAAAATCAACAAGTACAGGGGCTCTTCAACAAACCCGTATTAACCAAACCCATCGCAGATTATCCAAAAAAGGAATCTCGGGCTAACTGGGCAAATATTGCCTAGCGTTAACCTCTTGTTCAGAGTCCACCCACTAGCATCAGGCTGTTGGGTGTCAGTACCCGTGGAAACGGGTGTGGCGATTTTTATCGGACGAGGACATATCGTGGATACAATATCACTAGCACTAAGAAACATCGGCCCGGGACGTCTGCTTATTGTCGGCGGTGTATTTGTCGCCCTGATGGCTTTTTTTGGCATATTTGTTACCCGGTTCACCTCACCCAGTATGGAAACGCTGTATGGCGAGCTTGATGCCTCGGACTCCCAACGAATTGTAACCCAGCTGCAATCCATGGGTATTCGGTATGAATTGAAGAAAGGCGGCGGACAAATCATGGTTCCCGTCGACAAAATCGCTAACATCCGGATGCAACTGGCCGATCAGGGTCTGCCCGGAAGCGGCGTTATCGGGTATGAAATTTTTGATAAGTCCGACTCTTTGGGAACCACCAACTTTCTAAACAATGTCAATTACATCAGGGCCCTGGAAGGCGAACTCGCCCGAACTGTCGAGGCCCTGAATTCGGTCAAAGGTGCCCGCGTTCATCTTGTTTTACCAAAACGTGAACTGTTCAGCCGCGATAAACAACAACCCAGTGCATCGGTGTTTTTGCGTATGCAGGGCGCCGTCCGCCTGAGTCCGGAACAGGTCAGCTCCGTCCAGCATCTTATCGCTGCCGCTGTCCCTTCTCTGACGCCGGCAAGAATTTCTATTATCGATAATAAAGGTAAACTTCTCGCCGGTGGATTTGAGGATTCTGACCCGGCTGCTGCGCTGTCAAACAAGGCTGATGAAAAACAGCGGGCTCTCGAGCGTCGACTGTCGAGAACCATTGAAGAACTGCTTGAGCGTTCCGTCGGGTTCGGCAAGGTGCGGGCAGAAGTTCACGCCCAAATGGATTTTGATCGCATCAGCACGCAAGAAGAAACCTACAATCCGGATGGTCAGGTCGTTGGCTCCACTCAATCTGTAGAACAGTCTTCGGATTCATCTGAATCAGATGGTTCGCCATCGGTATCTGTCGGGACCAACCTTCCCGATGCCAATACCGATACCGGCGACTCCCAGACGGCTTCTGCAAAAGAAGCCCGCACAGAGGAAGTCACCAATTTTCTGAACTCCAAGAAAGTCATCAATCACGTTCGCCAATCCGGCATTGTCAAACAGCTTTCTGTCGCCGTGCTGATTGATGTAAAGCGGGTTCGCAACGATGACGGTGATATGGTCAACGAAAAATGGACTACCGACGAAATGGAGCTGCTGGAATCACTGGTTCGCAGCACTATTGGTTACAATGCTGACCGTGGCGACCAGATTGAAATCATCAATATGGAATTTGCCGACTTCGAAGAAGAAGAAGAAGAACTGCAATTGTTCTTTGGCCTCGGTAAAAACGATTTGCTGCGCTTTGCGGAACTCCTTGTCCTCGGTATCGTCGCCATGCTGGTCATCATGCTGGTTGTCCGCCCGCTGATTTCCAGAGCCTTCGAAGTCAGCCAAACTGCCGCACAGGCGGCCAGCGAACGCATGCTGGCTGATCAGGCTGGTGCGCCAGCCCTTGCTGGGCCGGGCGTTCCGGCACCCTGCGACGATGGTGACGATGAAGATCAGTTTGTAGAGCTCAT
>JAJFIJ010000098.1 GCA_021775105.1 Rhodospirillales bacterium
GCCGCAGTTGGCTACAACTTCCGCCTCATCCTCAAATGGATCAGGCTTCTTTTGTCTCTGTTCTGGATAACGTTGGTCAACAAAAACCAAACACGGCCATCGTTAATCGCCGCCTAAACTGTATTCTTCACGGTCAACTAATGTCGACAGCATCTTCCAACCGCCTACCCTATCAGGACGTTCTTGCAGGCCTGCCAAAACAGGTTCGACGGCGATTGCTGGAGCGCTCCAATGCCCGTGGCCTTACTCAACTTCTCTTTCACCTTTGCGTCATAGTGCTTTTGGCGGTCGGACAATTCATGCTTGATGGCGTCGTCTCCTGGGTGTTCCTGCTTCTCCAGGGCATCACCATGACCTTCCTGTTTACGGCACTGCATGAATGTGTACATTTGACGGCGTTTCGGACACGCTGGATCAACGATCTGACGGCATATGTTTGCGGATTCTTGCTGTTGTTGCCGTCCCGCTGGTTTCGCCTGTTTCATTTTGACCACCACCGGTTCACTCAGGACCTGGACAAGGACCCGGAACTGTCATCAGCAAAACCAGACAGTTGGCCGAGCTACATTTTACATATGAGCGGGGTGCCCTATTGGTGGCGAATGATAACAGGTTTGGCAAAGATCTCCGCAGGTGCGCGAAGTGACCGGTTCATAACCAATCTGTCGCGCAATGAAGTCCGCCTCGAAGCGATCGTTCTGATGAGCTGTTATGCCTTTCTCTTCGGCATCTCCGTGTATTTTGAAAGTACCGTTCTGTGGCAAATTTGGGTACTTCCCGCACTTTTGGGGCAACCATTCCTGCGGTTATATCTACTGGCCGAACACGGCGGCTGTCCATTGACAGCAGACATGTTCGAAAACTCACGCACCGTACTGACCAACCCGGTCGTCCGGTTTTTTGCCTGGAATATGCCTTACCATGCCGAACATCATGCGTTGCCGTCCGTCCCCTTTCATCGGCTTGGGGAAATGCACGACTTGGTCAAAGATCATCTGGCTGTCGTAGATCACGGCTATATCGATTTTCACCGAAAGTACCAGCGGGTCCTTACAGGCGGAAACCCGCGCCCGGCTGATGGCAGTTCCTAAACTCCCAGATACCGCGTCTTTATGTCCGGGCTTTCTGCCAGTTCCGGCGATGTGCCGGTCCACACGACTTTACCTTTTTCGATAATCACATGGCGGTTGGCAATACGTGCCAGATGATCGACGTTTTTGTCGATGATCAGGATCGCCAACCCTTGTGTTTTAAGATAATCGAGGCTTTTCCATATCTCCGCGCGGACCAGTGGTGCCAATCCTTCCGTCGCCTCATCAAGGATCAGTAATTTCGGGTTGGTCATCAGGGCACGACCAACCGCCAGCATCTGTTGTTCGCCCCCCGACAGCACCGACGCGACACTGGTGAGGCGCCCTGCAAGCTGGGGGAAAAGTTCAAGCACACGCTCGAAGGTCCATGGACTGGGATTGTTCAACCGGTTCGATGCCGTCGCAATCAGGTTTTCCCGGACCGTCAGATTGGGAAATATCTGGCGTCCTTCCGGAACAAGACCGATTCCGAGGCGGGCAATTTTATACGAGGGTTGGGACTGAATATCCTGACCGTCAAACACGATACGCCCCGAGCGCGGGGTTACAATACCGAGCACCGAATTGACAGTCGTGGTTTTACCCATGCCGTTGCGACCCATCAGGGTGACCACTTCGCCTTCACCGACAGAAAGATTCATGCCAAACAGCGCCTGACTGGTGCCATAACAGGTCTCGACATTTTCAAGGGTCAGCATCCTAGGTGTCCTCCCCTTCACCGAGATAAGCCTGTCGAACCTCCGCATTGCTGCGGATGTCTTCCGGTGCGCCCATGGCAATAATCTTGCCATAGACTAGTACCGTCAGGCGGTCTGCGAGGGCAAACACCGCGTCCATATCGTGCTCGATCAGCAGGATGGTTACGGTGCCCTTGATGCTTTGCAGGAACGCGGTCATGCTCGCAGATTCTTCAGGCCCCATGCCAGCCATCGGTTCATCAAGAAACAGCATGCGCGGTTTTGATGCCAGCGCCATGGCAATTTCCAGTTGCCGGTGTTCGCCGTGCGATACGGCGCGGGCGGGAAGATGTGCACGATCAGCCAGACCAACGCGTTCCAGCACTTCCATCGCCGGGTCAATCAATGCCTTTTCTTCGCGGGCCGGCTTCAGAAACTGAAAGGAATGCCCGGAATGCGCCTGTACGGCCAACGCCGCATTCTCAAGGATCGTCAAATCAAGGAACACACTGGTGATCTGAAAGGAGCGGGCAATGCCAAGATGCGAACGTTTGTAGGGCGGTAGCGTGGTGATGTCCTGCCCGGCAAACATGATGCGCCCTTCGTCAGGCGCAACTTCTCCGGTCAATTGTGAAACCAGCGTTGTTTTGCCGGCTCCATTGGGTCCGATGATGGCATTGACTTCGTTCTCATAGACCTGAAGATTGATATTATCTGTCGCCATCAGGCCGCCGTAGGTTTTGATCAGCCCCTGTACATCAAGAATAACTTCAGCCATGGGGATCTCCCCGTCGCCAGAACAGGCCATCAATTCCGCGTCTTGCATACAATACGATCAGGATCAGGAACGGACCGAAAATCAGATGCCAGTTATGCGTGATGTTGGAGAGAATTTCCGACAGGAACAGGAAAACCAGTGCGCCCGTAACCGGACCAAACACGGTTCCCATACCGCCCAGTACCACCATGAAAATCAGCTCCCCGGATTTGGTCCAATGCATCATGTCAGGGCTGACAAATTCTTCCGAATTTGCCATCAGGATACCCGCCAGACCGCAAATCATGCCGGCGATGACAAAACACGCAAGCTTGTAGCGGAACGGATCATAGCCGATCGCCATCATCCGCCCTTCGTTTGATTTCATGCCGCGAATGACCATGCCGAAACGCGAATTAACCAAACGGTGCACAAACCACAGCGTCGCAATCATGAAGAAAAAGACGACATAGTAGAAGATTGTCGGGTCGTTGAGGTCGAGCGACCATCCACCAAGCGTGAACTCGCTACGCCCGTATATGGTCATTCCGTCATCGCTTCCATATTCCTCGGCACTGACACCCAGGAAATAAATCATCTGAGCAAAGGCCAGAGTGATCATGATGAAATAAACGCCCTTGGTGCGCATGCAAAGCGCGCCAATAATGGCACCGACTACCGCACACAGCCCAATTGCCAGCGGCCAGCTGATAAAACCGTTGAAATTTTCGTAATAGGCAAGAATGCCGACCGTGTACCCCCCGACACCGAAAAACAGGGAGTGCCCGAAACTGACCATGCCGCCATACCCGAGAATCAGATCAAGACTGATCGCGGCGATCGCCCAAATCATCACGCGAAGAAAAATATCCACCCAATAGGGCTCGCCAACCATCGGGGCAATAATCGGCATGGTCGCGCAAATCACCAGCATACTGGCCCGAAAGCCAATACCCAGTTTATTGTTGGAGCCAGATTTCATAACCACCATCCCCTATCGCCGCTGCGGCGGAAACAGTCCCTGGGGACGGAAAAACAAAACGGCGGCCATCATGATGTAAATCAGCATGGAAGACAGCGCCGGGCCTGCGGCTTCGGCTGCATTGGCAGGCAGGAAGACCAGCAGGATAACATCGAGAAATGAGCGGCCCAGTGTATCAATCACACCGGTAAAAATAGCGGCAATAAAAGCACCCCGAATGGAGCCAATACCGCCAATCACGATAACCACCAGTGCCAGGATCAAAATCTGTTCCCCCATGCCGCTGGTCGCCGAAATAATCGGTGTAATCAGCATACCGGCCAGTCCGGCAAGCGCTGCACCCAGACCAAACACGCAGGTGAACAACAGCTTGATATCGACCCCGAGCGCACCAGCCATCGTCCGGTTGGACGCACCGGCGCGGATCAGCATTCCAAGACGGGTCCGGACAACAAGGACATAAAGTGCCAGCGCGACGGCCATTCCGCTCATGATAATCATGATCCGGTAAACCGGGTAATTGATGCCGAACCCCAGACTGACAGCACCATCCAGATAGGCTGGCATCGGCACGGCGAGGCCGTCGAGCGGCCAGATGACCTGTACAAGCTGGTTAAAAAACAGAATCAGTCCGAATGTCGCCAGCACCTGATCAAGATGATCGCGCTGGTAAAGTGTCCTGAGACAGATGATTTCTGTAACTGTGCCGAGCAGCATTGTCGAAGGAACCGCAAGCAGAATGCCCAGTACGAATGAGCCTGTCCAGTTGAAGAACGTGGCGAACAGAAAGGCTCCCAGCATATAGAAGGAACCATGTGCCAGATTGACAAAATCCATAATCCCGAAGACCAGAGTCAAACCGGCGGCCAGCAGGAAAAGCAGAATACCAAGCTGTATTCCGTTCAAAGTCTGTTCGGCGAGAAGGACAAAATCCATAGGAATATTACTGGTCAGAAGGGCAGGCGAAGAGCGGGCGCAGAAAGAGTGATCCTCCTGCGCCCCGCTTCACTTAACCCGTCTTACATTTTGCAGTCTTTTGCGTATGGATCGACGTGGTCCTTATAGACCGCGTTTTTGAGCCTGGTCGTCCAGTTGCCGTCGGCATCGACCTCAACCTTGCGCAGATAGAAGTTCTGCACGGGGAAGTGATTCTTGCCCATTGTGAGCTTGCCGCGAACTGACGGGAAGTCGGCTTTTTCAAGCGCCGCACGCATACCATCGGTATCAGAAATCTTGCCACCGACAGCGTCTACCGCAGCTTTGATGAAGAAGATCGAATCATAGGCCTGTGAGGCGTAGAACGACGGATAGGTTCCGTGTTTGGCCTTGAAGTCGGCAACGAATCTCTTGTTCTGGGCGTTCGGCATATCCGGCGCCCACTGCTGGGTCATGTAGGTGCCAAGCACACCCTTCAGACCGGCTTTCTGCATTTTCGGCAAACCGATAGAATCGATCGTGTAAGCCGTATAAAGCGGCACACGTCCAGCCAGTCCGGCCTGCTGGTACTGCTTGATAAAGGCACCACCGTGTTTTCCGGGATAGAAGGCAAAAACAGCGTCGGGATGAGCGGCTTTGACCTTGGTAAATTCAGCAGCCCAATCAATCTGGGTCGGCCATTTGGTCATGTCCTTGCCAACAACCTTGCCCTTGAAGGTGCGTTCAACACCCGAAACCATGTTCTTTCCGGCCGCATAGTTTGGCGCAATCACATAGACAGTCTTGACACCGCGCTGGTTCAGAACCTCGCCCATCGCCATCGTTGTCTGATCATTTTGCCAGGAAATGTTGAAGAAGTTCTTGTTGCAGCGCTTGCCAGCCAAAGGTGACGGACCGGCGTTTGCACTGATCAGAATTTTTCCGGAATCGAGAACTGTCTTGGCCGAGGCCATAAGGACGTGTGACCAGATATAGCCGGCGACGATATCAACCTTGTCGCGCTTGACCAGTTTTTCAGTTTTCTGTTTGCCCTTTTGCGGGTTGAATTCGTCATCGCCAAAGATGACTTTGACATCTCGCCCACCCATCTTGTAGCCGATGTGCTCCATAGCCAGATTGACAGCATTTTGCTGATCTTTACCGATGACGGCGGCTCCAGTGGTCAGCGTGGTCACAAATCCGATCTTGATCGGATCTGCCGCTGACGCCGGAACGGCAGCCAGTGCAAGTACGGACGCAAGGCCCGCGATTTGTTTAAGTCTCATGTGAATCCCTCCTGATTAAATTAACTCGACTGGTTTCAATATATCGACAGTAATTATTATTGCGCCTTGTGACGCTTTACTATTTTAGCCCCTGACGACATTGGTCGACGCTCACTCTAGCCTAACATGGCTTGGCGAAGCCACCGGTTTTGATGAATTTCGCCAGTCAGCAACCGTCTTACTTGGTAAATTCAATCTCCCCACCCGGCAAAAGATAAAGCACCAGCGCTTCGCCACCGGAAACCGTCGGATTATGCGCCGACCCCGGGTCATTGACGCACCACCCTGCATCGTGACCATCAAACTTTGCCCCGTCCGTCACCGGCATCGTCATGCAGATTTCTCCGGTCGGGTGAGAATGATGTGGACCAACCACATCGACAAGCTGAACGACATCAACACTGAAGTCATGGGTTTCAGGTGACGGTTTGATGACCCGGCCAAAGCGCCGTCCCTCGTCGCCGTGCGCGCACATCCATCCGGCCTCAATCGCCGCATGGCAGGCGGCCTCAACATTACCGAAAACTTCACTATCCGGCGGAAACTCCTGATTAAGCGCTTCTGCCATCTTCTGGTCGACGGCTTTGCCGGATATGGCTTCGATTACCGGCATCATCAAATTCTGAAACGTTTTCTGGTTCATCTAATCTGGCTCTCCCTGACCACATGCGACTATTTAACCGAACACATCATGGTGCAGAACTACAACCCAGTCGATGAAGATATGGATTTTGCACTCTTCAAACCCGGCATTCTCATGACGAGAGTCCCTGTGTCTGGTATTACCGGTAAAAATCATAAGACGCCTTTAAAAATAGTTCAAGTATAAAATATTTGAATTTAAACTAATATCTAGCGGTTGATATTTGTTTAATTACGCATTATAGTACTGTTTTATTGATTTAGTCCAGTACCCATTAACATTCGGTTGGATATCCGGCCAAAAAAGCGGAGAAAACAGCATTATGAGCAAGGAATCTTCACAGGTCTTGCGGGCGTTAAAACCGGCAGATCTTGAGCGCGTCGTCGAAATTGACCGTCAGGTATCGGGCCGCGCACGAAAGAAATTCTTCGAGAAACGCCTGGAAGCCGCATTGGCAGATACCGGTGGATTTATTGCCGTCGCCACCGTCACAGGCGGAACGCTGACCGGATTTGCCATCGCCCGCCTGCAAAATGGCGAGTTTGGGATTGATCGCAAAATTGCCGTTGTTGACGTCATCGGCGTCGATCCGGAAAATCAGAAAGGGGGTCAGGGCACCCTGCTTCTGGACGGCATTACCGAACGTGCAAAAAAACTGGGGATTAGCGAACTTCGCACCCAGGTCGGCTGGCACGACAGGGGCATGTTGCAGTTCTTCGCCAGTCACGATTTTCTGCTGGCCCCGAGCCGGGTCTTCGAAAGAGACGCCTCAAGAACCCTCTAATAGCGCCATCACATATCAACCCGATTTAGAAAGGACCTGACATGGTCATCAAACCCGAACTGGGAAACAACAATCAGCCGATGGATGCGGGCATTCCCGATTACAGCTACAGTGATGGCGATGATTTCGAAGCGCTGTCACGCGATGAGTTCCCAATCCGCTCAGTCGTCGAAAAGGATCTGGATGCGATCATCCGGATCGACAAAAAACTGAACGGTCGAGACCGGCGTGACTACTACACCGCCAAGATGAACGAAGTCATGAGCGAAAGCGGGATTCGCGCCTCTCTGGTTGCAGAGGTCGATGATCACGTTGTCGGATTTATCATGGCCCGGGTCGATTATGGTGAATATGGACGCACCGAATCAACTGCCGTCTTCGATACCATTGGCGTCGATCCGGGGTTCGGTCATTACGGCATCGCCAGCGCCCTGCTTTCACAATTGCTGGCAAACCTGGATGCACTTCACGTTGACCACGTCCGCACCAACGTTTCATGGAACAACATTCCGCTGCTCAGTTTCCTCGATCGCAACGGCTTCGAACCCGCCCAGCAACTTATACTGTCGAAAGCAATCTAAATTCTGGCCTAATAGTTGGCTCAATTATAGCGAAGGCTTGAAAGGACTTCGGCCTCAAGTCTTCGCTTTCACATGTTAACTTTTCCACACTCACCAAAAGCATCTACACCATCAATGTGACCCGGGTCTATCAGGGTCCGAACCTCGAACTCCTACTGTTGCGTCTATCCTCTCGCACAATTTGCTGCTGCCATATCGATGGTCCTCAGCACGTAGATGTCACAAATCCCGCTCCCCAATCGTCATATCAATGAAGCCATATAATACGACATCGTTCACCAGCACATGGTTGGGAACACCCCCCTCAATAATCCGGAGAACAACATGCAATTCAGCAGTTTCAAATTCATTTATGGAGCGATAGCCATCATGAGCCTAATTACACCGGCCACTGCCACCGACCTAGGCGTCGAACTGACCATCATCAACCCCGCCGGGCTTTATGATCCGGCACCCAATGGATATAGCCATGCCGTGGTTGCCCGAAACGCTGGTCGAACAGTCTATATCGCCGGTCAGGGCGGGGAAGATCATACTGGGGCCTTGTCTCCCGAATTTGCCGGGCAGGTGAAGCAGGCCTATACCAATCTCCAGACGGTCCTGAATGCAGCTGGGGCCAGACCGGATCAGGTCACACGAATTACGACTTTTGTTGTTAATTATGATCAGTCAATGCTGGACGTGATGACCAAACAGGTTATGACGATGTTTGGAAAGGCATTGCCAGCCCAGACCCTCGTACCGGTCCCACGTCTCGCTCTTGACGGTATGCTATTCGAAGTTGATGCCATTGCAGTCACTAACTGACGCCTATGCTAATTTTAAGGGGTGTATCGAACGCTTTAGGTGTTCTTTACACCCCGATAGATTTAGAGAATCGTAATAATCTCAAAGTCATTTAACTTGTCAGGATTGCGCATAACAAAAATATCGCTGAGAACGCCTTGATTGTCATAACCAAAGGAAACAGTTGCAGTTATAGTGCCCTGATCTCTGAGTAAAAACCCGCACCCACCATTAATTTCAACCGGCTCCCACTGATGTCCGCGCCAATATCTGTGAAGTTTATCGGCGATGAATACCGCGACGGCGTCTTTTCCTTTGACGGCCTCAAGAATCGCCGCAACCTTGCCACCTCCATCCGCCCGGAGCTGAATGTCATCAGACAACAAACCGGCCAGATGATCGATACTGCCGTTTGTCACGGCATCATGAAAGGCATCAAGCAGTTTGTTTTGCTGTTCAACCGGTGTGCTGTTTCGAACTGTCGCATTGTCAATGTGGACTTTTGCTCGTGACGCCAGTTTCCGGCACGCGCTGGCGTTCAATCCCAACGCTTTGGAAATTTCTTTATAAGGCATGTCAAAAATCTCATGCAACAGGTAGGCCGCACGCTCTTTTGGCGTTAAACGATCAAGCACCACCAGAAAAGCCGTCGTCAGGGAAGAGGCCAGTTCAAGTTCGTGGGATGTATCAGGAGAGATTGACGTATGAAGCGGTTCCGGCAGCCAGCCGCCAACATAATTGACCCGAGACCGGTGTGATGCGCGCAACTCATCCAGACAACGTCTCGTGCAGACTGTGGTCAACCACGCCCGCTCGTTCTGAATTTTTTCACGATCCGATTTTTGCCATTTGATGAAAGTGTCCTGGACAACATCTTCGGCATCAGCCAACGATCCCAAAATTCGATAAGCCAGCCCAAGCAACCTCGGGCGGATTTCTTCAAACAAACAGCTATCCTCAGTGTTCAACATTTTAGTGTCTTGATATCTGCAAGCGATTCCACAAATTGATCATCGCTATCATCGCGGTCAAGGCACTGATTTCGTTGTCAGAAAAATGAGCTCTGAGACGCCCACGCAACTGGCCCAATTCTGAAGAATTATCAAGCGTTGTCAGAGCTTCCGTCCAGGCCAGCGCGGCCTTTTCGCGTTCAGAAAACACGCTCACCTGATCCCAAACGACAACTTTGTCTAGGCGCTCATTGGTTTCACCATCATCTCGTGCTTCGCGCGTGTGCATGTCCACACAAAAACCGCAGCGGTTTATCTGAGATGATCGAAGAACAACGAGATGATAGAGCTGCCTGTCGAACTGAAGTGTAGCAATCTTATCCTGAACTGCGCCGAGTGCGCCCAGAATATCAGGAATCTCTCTCTCATAGTGAATTGGTGTTGTATTGCTCACAATCGTTTTCCTTTGTCATTCAGATTAACAGTTACTCTAATGACGATCGAGATGGTTCAATTGTGACATATTGCAGGCGATTAATTTCGATTTTCGCGGAATCCCGTGACGTATTCAGAATCTATCTGCTCCTGCTCCAAGGATGGAGCGAGGTCTTCGTCCCAACCTTCATCGGGTTCCGGCATTTCAGCGAGCCATCAACTAATGAAGGCTGGTTACTTCCAGGTCGACCTGCATCAGTTTTTCGACTGCGGCTTTACGACACGGTGCAAGACCCAATCGCGTGCCGTCTGCTGCGATAAGTGAGAAGACAGTCACGTCGCCAATATGGATTTCCTTGATATATGCTATCTGCCCCGTCCCCAGCCGGACAAACTCTGCAGCTCGCTCCACCGGACTGGTTTGGATCGTTCCTGCTTTTGGAAGGTTATGTTTCATTTTATAATGCTTGCAAAATTTCCACCGACTCTTCCCGGCGACGTTCACTCGAACACCGTTATTCAACATCAGTACTTTACCTGCGCACCTCCAGAATCCGCATTGATACACATCAGAGCAATTGGAATGAAACGCCGATCAGGTGACCCGTATTACAAATCGCCGGTCAGTTCCTGTAACCCGTTCCTGTCAAGAATCAATATGTTTTGCTTGGTCGCTCCATCGGAAATGATTTGCTTATTTTTTAGACGCGTCAGAGCGCGGCTGACCGACTCGGTTGTAAGCCCCAGATAATCTCCGAGACCGTGGCGGCCCATCGGAAGTGGGACCGGGTTGCCTGATTCGCCGCGTGTCACTGCACGATCCGAAAGCTTCAAAAGGAAAGACGCCACACGTTCGACTGATGTTTTACGCCCGAGCATCAGTATTTGATCCTGCGTCTCGGCAAGTTCGTTTCGGGCCATGCTTAAAAGGCGGGTTTCCATTTTGGGGAAATCCCTGAACAGATTCTGCAGATCGAGCCGCCGGAATTTGCATAACCTCACATCAGTGATCGCCTCGGCACTACAGGTATATTCCCGGTTACTTACGAGGCCCAGAAAATCCCCGCCAAACAGAAATCCCGTAACCTGACGTCGCCCGTCAGGAAGTAATTTACTGAGTTGCATCGCGCCGGCGGCAATATTGAAAACAAGATTTGCTTCATCGCCTTGATGGAATAGATAGTCGCCTTTGGATAAATTGACATCAATCATGATTGCGTTCAGCTGATCAAGCTCATCCCCCTCAAGTACTGAGCAGACAGCCAGATCACGAACGGTGCAGGCTGCGCATGGAGATGAGCTTGACGGCGTGCGACGGATCGGAGGTTTGAGTGACCGGTTGTCAGTGAACTCTGACGATGTCATTTCGGTTTCCATCCTTTATGTTTGCAGTATCTCACAATCATATATGGATTTATAAAATAAAATTACAAATTAAAAATGTTTGATTTATATCAATATATTATATGAAAAAAATATTGTTCTGTCCAATGGAGCCCGCATCGTCTGGGTGTAGCGTACTGCCCGTGCTTCAGAATTCGCCTGATGATGGATTGAAACTGCGGTGCCCAAGACCGTTTTTCTTTGCGGATTTTGCAAACCAGGCTTTGAGATCAACCCCATCGCCGATCATTTAATGCGATATTCGGACACCTCTGAAGGAACCGGCGCATTGCCGTCTATTCCTGCAACATTGGCGGATCCGGGTCTTCGTCCCAGCCTTCATCGGGTTCCGGCAATTTGGCAAGCCAGGCCTTGATCAGATCAACATGCTCGGCCTCCTCGTCGCGGAGTTCGCTGGCGAGATCGTGAATCATGCCGGGTTCGGCCTGATCTGCGACCTGGGTGAAAAAGTCGAGTGCGCGTTTTTCCGCCTTCAGGGCCAGTTGCAGGGCATGGTGCGGAGTCATCAGATAGTGGGTGCTCTCGGCGGCAGCGGCTTCCGGGGTTTGGCCGTCGATCCACTGGTATTCCCAGGGCGGAATATGAGGCAATTCCATCCCTTCAGTCCGTTCAAGAACTTTCTGAACATGCAGGGATTCGACTTCAGCCATTTTCCGGAACAATCCCGCTGTTTCAGGATTATGGTGAACTTCCATCTGTTCGGCCAAATCCTGATAACGTTCCATGGCTTCGGTTTCCATGGCTTTGACGTGGGCGAGAAGACCGGCCACGGATTCAATATCAATCTGAGTGCTCACAGTAGATCCCCGTTCAAATTGCAAATTGCTGTTCAAGACTTGCCATTTCAGTCGTCGTTTCATGATCGGCAAGTCGATAGGGTTTGCGCTTTCCACTGTAAAGCACGCCCAGATTAAATCCGTCATCGGTCATCAAACGCCGCGCCGCCTGACCGATGTCCTCGGTTGGGTCGACCGGGGCCGGATGGACCATATTTTTCCAGTCGCGCTGATCGGGACGGAAGGTAACGCACGGGCTTAATACTTCAACAAATGAGAACCCCGGCGTCTGAATGGCTTCAGCAATCAGTTTGGCCGTGCCGTTGGGGTCGCCGGAAAATCCGCGGGCAATGAAGTTCGCCCCGGAGGCCAGCGCGATAACCAGCGGGTTGAACGGGCGAAGCCCGGTTCCACCCGGTGACAGCGCACTTTCCCAGTCGGGTTCCGTGGTTGGTGACGGCTGGCCCTTGGTCATGCCATAAACCCGGTTGTCCATGACGATATAGGTCATATCAACATTGCGCCGGCAGGCATGCAGGAAATGATTGCCGCCAATGGAAAAACCGTCGCCGTCGCCGCCCGTCACCAGCACCGTCAGTTCCGGGCGCGACAGTTTAAGCCCGCTGGCCAGCGCCAGCGAGCGACCGTGGACACCATGAAAGCCATAGGAATTCAGATAGGCCGGAATTCGTGACGAACAACCGATCCCCGAAATTACTGCCACTTCTTCAGGCGGCAACGCCAGCTCTGCAAGTGCCTTGGTGATCGAAGACAGGACCGTGTAATCTCCACAACCCGGACACCACACCGGCTTGACATCGGATTTGTAATCACGCGCCGTAAAGGCCGGTGCTGTTGCCTGTTCTGTGCTCATGATCCGCTCCATTCAGTGATGACATCACAAAGTTCTTCGACGCGAAACGGCAGCGGACCTGGTCGATAATGAGGTTGCACGGGGCACGAAATATCGAAGTACCCTTTCAGATAATGATAAAACTGGGCGGAATGACTCATCTCAAGACAAAGCACACGCTCAACGCCTTCAAGGGCCGCCGCCATCGCTTTCGGTTGGGCTGGAGCCAGCAGGCGCGGCGAAATCAGGCGGTAATCCTGTCCCTTTGAAGAAAGCGCTGCCAGGGCTTCACGAACCGTCGCAGTGGTTGATCCCCAGCAAATAATCGCCAACGACCCGTCGCCCTCAATCTCTGCCCAGTGATCCCCAAATTCGTAGGTGTCGAGCTTGGCTGAACGTTTTTCAAGCTGAGCGGCGTGATCCTTGACCTGACTGGAGGGCAGGCCTTTTTCATCATGTTCCAGTCCGTCCGCCGTATACTGACCCCCAGCAGTTCCCGGAATAGACATCGAAGACACACCGGTACTTGACGTGGCATAACGCTGAAACCCTTCGCCAATTTCATCGGACGTCAGCCGCTTCGATACAAACGCCAGATCGGCGGGCGGGTCAATAATCGCCTTGGATTGCCCAAGCAATTGATCAGACAGGACGATGGTCGGCGTCTGCGTCGCTTCGGCAAGACTGACGGCCCACTGTGTTGAAAACACGCAGTCGCCGACGGAATTGGGCGCAATCACCAGATGCGGTGCATCACCATGCAGTCCGAACAATGCTATATTCAGATCGCTTTGTTCCGATTTGGTTGGAATTCCGGTCGACGGGCCGCCGCGCATGACATCAACAACAACAACCGGCACTTCAGACGCCACCGCTAACCCAAGCGATTCACTCATCAACGCCAGACCCGGTCCTGACGTTGCCGTCAGAGACGGGGTGCCGCCGTAGGATGCGCCAATGATCATATTGATCGACGCCAGTTCATCTTCCGCCTGAACCAGTGATCCACCGACCTTGCCCAGATTGCGGGCCATCCACTCCAGCACCTCGGTTGCCGGGGTAATCGGGTAGGCGGCAACA
Organism: Rhodospirillales bacterium; assembly: GCA_021775105.1. Lineage (GTDB taxonomy): Bacteria > Pseudomonadota > Alphaproteobacteria > Rhodospirillales > Casp-alpha2 > JAJFIJ01. Next base: position 14,001 of record JAJFIJ010000098.1, read on the forward strand.
AACCGCACGCCGCCGCGCAATGCACCAAGTCCGGCCGCTTCATTGCCACTGATCATCCACCGACCCGCACCTTCGCTCGGCGCGCCCAAAGGCGTAATCGACGCCCCAGCTTCGCTGATCGCCGCATTGCCCGCAGCAACGGCCTCACGGCTGGCCGTCAGGGCTTCTTCACCACGTTTGGCGAGAACATGGACCATAACCTGATCGACGACGGCCTCGTCAAGACCGATCAATGTCTGAACAACGCCAAGGGCGACCATGTTCTGGCGACCCTTTTTGATTTTCTTCGACAGGTCTTTCAGGGGAATTTCAACGATCTGTGCACCACTTTCAGCAATCACAATCGGAACATCGCCTGCGAATGGATCGGCAATGACGATACTGTCTTTCGACAACGGCAGCTCAATCGCAAACCGTTCGATGTTGTGCCAGTCAATAGCGATAAGAATGTCAAAAACATCGCCAGGCGCCGCCACCGGGTCGGTCGACAGGCGAATCATCGCTGCCGCTTCGCCGCCCCTGATCTGTGGGCCGGAAGAGCGGGTAAAAAGGCCGTACCACCCGGCCTTGGCCGCGGCCTTAAGCAGCATATTACCCGCCGTAATAACACCGGCACCACCGCTGCCGGTGATCGCCACACTAACTGAGCTTGATTGTTTTTCAGCTTTTGACATTCCCGATTCCCTTCACAGAATTATCGGTTTGATATCCCCGCCGAATTACCGGCTTGTTGTTCCCAACCAACTATCGGCTGGCCATATAAGCCATCGCCAACTCACGATCGGCGTCTTCATCCAGCAGGTCTTCCAGCATCGGCAAAAGCGCCATTTCCTCTTTCTGAACGTGGCCGACAACCCATTCGATCAATTCGTTGGCCAGCAGGTAAAATTTGCGCCAGGATTCTTCCGTGAACCCGTTATCACGCGCTGCTCGGGCAAGTTCGATTACTAACGATCCGGTTTCACGGATCATCTTGTGTTCGCCAGCCAGAACCATGCCGATGCCTCCTTCACCAAATTCATGCAGCTTCGGAAACAAATGGGTTTCCTCAAAAACAAAATGCTGATTGATCTGGGCATCTGTATTGGCGATGAGATCTGGCAGGATTATCGACATGAACTCATCATCCTGCCCCGGAGGGCTGGCAATCTTGCGCTTCTGCAACGCCCCTTCCAGACGTTCCAGTACGGCAACTTCTTCCATGTGTTCGTCATGCAGCAATCGAGCAGTTTGTGAATTGTGTTCCATTTTTAATGTTTTCTCCGGCACGCTGAAGCGGCTCCAGGGGTCTTTGCCGGTCCGCAACTTGACACGAATTCGGCATACTTATACACTATTCTTGTAATTCGGTACTCTAATACCTATTAATTTATCCGTCAAGCGAGAAGGTCAACATTTCCATGTCTGATTTATTCGATTTCACCAACCGAACCGCCATCGTTACGGGGGCCGGGCGCGGTATCGGTCGCGCAATCGCCGAATCACTCGCCGCGCGTGGGGCTGACGTTCAGGGTTTTGACTGGGACACAGAAACTGCAGCTGTACACTCGTTTCCGCTTCACAAAATTGACATTTCCGATGGCCCGGCCGTCAGTGATCTGGTCAGTTCTCTGGCCAACCCGCCATCGCTGCTGGTCAATAACGCCGGAATTACGAAAGACCGCTCAATCGCCAAAATGAGTGATGAGGAATGGGCATCTGTGCTGTCGGTTAACCTGACCGGGGCCTTTAATGTGCTTCGTGCCGTCACGCCGGCGATGACAACAGCCGGATACGGGCGCATCGTCAACATCACGTCGATCAACGGAATGCGCGGGAAATTTGGCCAGGCCAATTATGCAGCGGCCAAGGCCGGACTGATCGGATTGACCAAAACAGCGGCCCGGGAGCTCGGTCGCAAGGGCATCACTGTCAATGCACTGGCACCGGGTATGGTCATGACCGACATGGCAAAACAATTACCCCAGCAGATCCTCGACAACGCACTCAACGAATCCATGACAACCCGACTGGCAACCCCCGAAGACATCGCTTACGGAGTAATGTTCCTGCTCTCCGAAGGTGCAGCCATGATTACCGGTGAAGTACTGCGTGTCGATGGCGGCCAATATATATAGAGACCTGTAAATCCGGTTCGACAGAAAAACATTCAATTTCACAAAATCATTTTCACCACGCCAAACCGTTAGCGCATCGATCAAACCTCGGTCTCACACGTGCTTTCAGGCGCAGGCACAACGGTTGGCCCGAACCTTTGCAATACCAGTGTGGCGACGCCTGTGAAGGCAAGCCCCGGATAAATTGTCAACGGTGGGGCGTCATGACCAAGCACGATCCCCATAATCAGAACAAGCGCCGGGTTGAGGTAGGTATACGACATAACCTTGACGGGACCGATGATCGTGGAACACCACTGGATCACAAAAAAAGTTACGAGCGTGGTGAATGTTGCCAGATAGGCGATCCCGCCATAAACCGATGCTGGAAGGGCACCCCAGTCGATATCCGACAAACGTGGTGCCGACAACAGCAACAACCAGAGCGCACCCGTTGCAAGGGTCCAGAACGTCATTCGAGCTATAGGCTCGCCACGATGGAAGTATTTGACGAGAGGGCTATAAAACCCCAGCGCAATCGTACCCGCAAGAAATATGCCGTCTCCAAATCCGAACTCCAGAGACATCAGGGCTCCGATATTGCCACGGAATACTACCCAGATTGCGCCGACCAGACCGATCGGCAGGGCAATCTGCGCGGCCGTATTCAACTTTTCTCTGAACAGCACTGCGGATACCGCCGCTGTAATTACCGGCGTCAGGGTAAATATGGTCGCGGTATTCAGGGCAGATGTGTAGCGCAGAGCAACAAACATGCCCCAGAAAAACCCGACCAGACACGCGCTCAGAGTTCCGTACCGCACCAGATCCCGCACGCCGGGCCAATTCAGGCCATGCCGCCAGATAACTATCGGCGCGAACAAAACAGCCGCGAACGTGAACCGCAAAAAGGTCAACACCAAACTGTCCAGCTCATTGGTGATCGCTGCGCCGACGGGAAACGACGTGGCAACAAGCACAGTAGCCAACAACATCAGAAGATGGCCGCGGCTCAGCGAACTGGCCCGCACATCCGGTGTTGCGTGAACAGGCTGGTTGCATGGTTTAGCGCGCATAACCCTGATCCTTTTATTACCGGCAGCGGTCAATGTGGGAATATCCCGGGAAACGCGATCTCACGCACGGGGAGTCTTTGACTGGGCTGTTCACGGCCCTGAAGTCCTTCCGGCAGCACCGACGGATGGGCGCGTTTGCCGATGGCGACAGCAATTTCAACACGGTAGCGTTCAGGCACCGACAGTCGTTTATGTGACTGGTGATAATGTATTCCGGCCATTGCATGAGCCTGATACCCCAATAATGTCGCCTGAAGGGCAAGCTGGGCCCAGGCGGCCCCCGCATCAAAGCTGTGTGTTCGGGATTGTTGTTGCGGACGGTCGCCATCCCCTGAAATCATGGTATCGGACAGAACGATGACCAGCGCCGAGGCGTGACACGCCCAACTCATATTGAACGGATCCAGCAGCTCCAGATAGCTTTGCCAACAATGATCGTCCCGAAGTGAGTATAAAAACCGCCAAGGCTGAATATTGAACGCCGATGGCGCCCATCGTGCAGCTTCGAGAATTGTCAGCAGATCGGTTTCAGCCATTGACGAGGCATCAAAGGCGCGCGGGGACCATCGATCTGTAAAAATCGGGTCAATCGGGTAATCCGTTGTTCGTTCAGTGGTCATCTTCGATTCCTTTACAAATAGGCATTCTTGATATATTCCTTCTTAGTATCATTACATATCATATAATTTGATATCAAATTATTTAACGGTGTATTAATTATGAGTCAAGATAAAAAGGATACAAAAATTCAATCCGACGGAGCTGCGATGGACTCCATACTGGTCCAGTGGCGGCGGGAACGGCCCGACATTGATCCCGCACCGATGGCTGTGTGTGGTCAGATCTGGCGCACCGGCGAAATACTGAGACAGGGTGTTCTCGCCAATTGGTCAGATTATGGTCTGGACCTTGCCGGGTCTGATGTGATTCTGACGCTTCGGCGACAAGGGCGAGGCAAAACCCTGTCACCGTCGGACCTCGCAAAAGACATGATGCTGTCCACGTCGGCGATGACAAACCGCCTTGATCGCCTTGAAAAAAGAGGCCTGATCAAACGAACCTCGGACCCGAATGATCGCAGGGGTCTGAGAATTGTATTGACCGATGAGGGCTTCGAGCTTGCCGACGAAATGGTCGTGACCCATATCGCAACGGAAGAAAAATTACTTTCCGCTCTGACAGATGAAGAACGGAAGCAAATTCGCGACCTGCTCAGCAAGATAGAAAAGGTGCCTTAATCGGTCACCCCGTCCGTCGATGGTACGCGAGCCGTCGGGTCACATCGACGATATAGGCCAGCAGGGCGAGAGCACCGATAACACCAATCCCTGCCCCGACCTCAACCATAATCCCTTGCCCGACAATAATCCCGCCTCCGACAACAACAAAAGCCAGCGGGTGACAGACCACCAGCACCTTTTGCGGCCACTCCGGCGTCAGGCTGGATAACCGCGCCGGTCGGCCTTCGCCCAGCGTGCTGTGCATGGAGGCCAGAAACGGTGTGATCCTGAGCACGATCCCAAGCAGGAAGGTCAGCAGCCACCCGACCAGCACGGCAAACCCGAAGACCGTCCAACCCAGACCACTGATCCACCCGGTCCCGATCACCGCGCCCATCACCAGCGAAACCGGCAGCATGACCCAGCTTGAACGAACCAGAATAAAGGGGATGCCGAGACGTTTGCGCATTCCTGCTTTCAACAAACCGAACATGGTGCAGACGTAAATCACAGCGGCAATCAGTCCACTTAGGAATGCGCTTTCGATCACAGGATCTTTTTTCAGCATGATTCCGCCGCACGCCAGCGCAATTGCCAGCACCGATACGCCAAGAATCAAATACCCCCGTCGGTTGGCCACACTTCCGGCCAGCGCGAACATCGGAATCAGGATAAAGCTGAAGCCAAAAGCCAGCAGCCCCATGAAACCGAATACAGCGAGGACAAAGTGCACGCCGGCAACGGTTGAATGATCAGCGAACAGCCCGAGTTCAAAATCCAGCACCAGTGACAACCCCAGACCCGACAGCGCAATCAACGATGCCAGCGCCGCCCATGCAAAAGCGATGACCGGGCCAAGCCCTTTGGCCTGGAACAGATTTTCCCCAATCAGCACAATATAGATCAGCAACCCGACGGAAACAGCACCACCGCCTGACAACGCAAGCCGCACATCGGCCACCGCCATACCCCAGACAAGAATAGGAACGCCACCGATCAGCAGTAGCGAAATAATTTCGGCGGGCCAGACGGCCCGGGTTGCCCTGCGGGTGGCCACCGGAAGCAGTTGCAGGCTGGCACCAACAGCGGTCATCAGAAACACCCCAAGGGTGAGGACATGCACGGCAGACAAGGCCGTTCCAAGGCCACCTTCAAAATCGCTGACAGCTTCGGCATTCAACCCGACCATGCCCCAGAACAGGATATGGAATACCCCGCCAGCAATAAAAAACCGGAATGGTACCGACATCGGCAGCAGGCGGTTTTGTGCGCCACCCAGAAAGGACGGGCCGATACTCACGCCCCGGATTCCCGAATGATCCGCATGCAGAATTCACCCGGACGGTCACTTTCAACCCGATATCCCCAACCCAGATCCATCAGTTCAGGAAACAGATGAACCGGTTCCTGATCATTGTGAAAGACAATCTCGTTTCCAATTTCAGGTTCTGCAATCAGCCGCATGACGGCAACAAAGGGATCCGGTGGGGGAAGGTTGCTGACATCAATATGGACGACGCCGTCTTCGCGCCAGATTTCCGCGCCAAGAAAATCTTCACCTTTCAGGTCGTCTGATGGTATCCGCCGAGAACACATTTCCGGTATCTAACCCAATTCTGGCCCAGTCTCGACAATCACCGCAAAATTTCCGCCCGTAATTGATCCTGGTCAAGCTTGGTGATGGATATTCCTATTGCCGAACCGAAGCGTTTCAAATAATATAAAAAAATATTGTTCGGTAACCAAACAATATTTAAAGACAGTATTTCGGAGAACTGACATGGCAAAATCAATCCTGCGTCTCACTGTTAATGGTCAGGTCCGCGAAGATGCGGTTGGCGATAACATGCTGCTTGTCGACTATCTTCGTGAAACCGTCGGCCTGAGCGGCACCAAAATGGGATGCGATGGCGGCGAATGCGGGGCCTGCACCGTACTGGTCGATGGACGCCCCAGACTATCCTGTATTTCCCTCGCTTCATCCTGTGCTGACCGGGAAATTGAAACCATTGAAGGTGCGGCCAAGGAAGGGCGGCTGTCGGCCTTGCAGAAAAGTTTTCATGAACGGTTGGGTTCGCAGTGCGGATATTGCACGCCGGGAATGATCATGGCTGCCGAAGGATTGCTTCGGCGCAACGCCCAACCGACCGATGCCGAAATTCGCGAAGCCCTTGGCGGCAATATCTGTCGCTGTACCGGTTATGTAAAAATTATCGAGTCCGTTCAAGCCGCTGCCGGAGAAATGTCATGAGCGTTCAACGCCCAGTTCAGGACCCGCCCCGCAAGGCTTCCATGGTTGGTGAAAGACGACCGTTAATTGACGGTGTCGACAAGGTACGGGGTCGGGCCGAATACACCGCCGACTTCATTCTGCCCAATGCTTTGGTCGGGCGGATATACAGAAGCCCTTACAGCCATGCAGAGGTGCGGAATGTTGACATTTCCGAAGCCCTGAAGCTGCCCGGCGTTGTTGCCATTATCACGGGTGATGAGTGTGATGTGCCTTATGGCATTCTGCCTATTGCCCAGAACGAGTACCCGATCGCCCGCGACAAGGTGCGTTACCGGGGCGAACCGGTCGCCGCCGTTGCCGCCGTTGACGAAGCCACCGCCGAACAGGCCCTTCGACTGATCCGCATGGACGTCAATGAACTGCCGTCCTATCAGGATCCACGAAAAGCCCGCAAGGCTGATGCCGTTGACCTTCATGATGACCGCCCCGGCAACCTCGAACGCGACGTTCATACCGAATTTGGCGATGTTGAAGCCGGACTGGCGAAGGCTGATATCGTTCGGCAGGCCTCGTTCGATTGCGCCGAAGTGACCCACATGCACATGGAACCTCATGCGTCGCTGGCCGAATACGATGTCGACCGTGACCGCATAACGCTACGCTCCGTGACCCAGGTGCCCTACTATGTGCACAAGCGTGTCGCCCAGTGTATGGGCATGGAAGAATCCCAGGTCCGGGTGATCAAACCGTTTATCGGTGGCGGCTTTGGGGCGCGAACGGAAACACTCAATTTTGAAATTATTACCTGCCTGCTGGCTCGGGCGGCGCGTGGCACCGTGCGCATGAAGTTAAGCCGGGAAGAAACCTTCCTTACCCATCGCGGACGACCGCGCACGCTGATCGACATGAAAATCGGCATGACCACGGACGGACGGATCACCGCTTGCGACTGCAAGGCCGAACAGGTTGGCGGTGCGTATGGCGGTTACGGGATCATCACCATCCTCTATGCCGGTGCCCTGCTGAACGCCATCTATGATATTCCGGCGGTCAAATATGACGGTTATCGCATTTATGCCAATACCCCGCCCTGCGGTGCCATGCGGGGTCACGGAACCGTCGACGTCCGCCATGCCTTTGAATCGCTTGTCGATCAGATGGCCGAGGAACTGGGCCTCGATCCGTTCGAGGTCAGACGGCGCAATTTCATAAAACCGCCGATGCGGACGATTAACGAACTGGTCGTCAACACCTATGGATTACCGGACTGCATGGACTGGGTTGAAGCGGAGTCAGGCTGGAAAGAACGCTGGGGCAAACTACCCGCCGGAAAAGGCCTTGGCATGGCATGCTCGCATTATATCAGTGGTGCCGCCAAACCCGTTCACTGGACCGGAGAGCCGCATGCCGTGGTTAACCTGAAACTTGATTTCGATGGCGGCATTACGGTATTGACCGGTGCCGCAGATATTGGTCAGGGATCTTCGACCATTTTGGCGCAGGTGGTGGGTGAAGTGCTGGGTCTTGATTTTGATCGCCTGACCGTAATTGCCAACGACAGCCGGATTACGCCAAAGGATAACGGCTCCTATTCATCTCGTGTTACCTATATGGTTGGCAATGCAGCACTGGAAGCGGCTGAAAACCTCAAGACCATTCTGGTCGCTGCGGCGGCCCGCAAGCTGGACGCCACACCGGAAGATATTGAATGTCTTGGCGAAGTCTACCGGGTCGCCGGCAGTCAGGACCACGGCATCCCCTATAAGGATGTGGTCATCGAAGCCCTGACAGAATCCGGCACGATCACCGTCAAGGGCACCTTCACCGTTCCGCGTGAATTTCAGGGCGGCAAATTTCGCGGTGCCGGCGTTGGCCCGAGCATGGGGTATTCCTACGCTGCAACCGTCGTTGAAGTCACTGTTTGCGAGATAACCGGTCAGGTCACGGTCGACAAGGTCTGGGTCGCCCATGACTGCGGATACGCGCTAAACCCGCTTTCCGTTGAAGGTCAGGTTCAGGGCGGAGTCTGGATGGGGCTGGGTCAGGCGTTGAGCGAAGAGACCCGCTATCACAAGGGCCTGCCGATCGGGGCCAATATTCTTGATTACCGTGTTCCGACGATTGTTGAATCGCCGGATATCAAGGTCAAGATTGTCGAAAGCATGGACCCGAACGGACCTTTCGGGGCCAAGGAAGCCAGCGAAGCACCGCTGGCCTGCATGTTACCGGCTGTCGCAAATGCCATTCACGATGCCATCGGCGCACGCATCGCCAACACACCGCTGACCCCGGATCGTGTGCTTGCTGCCAATCAAAAACATCAACGCAGCCTGAGCAAATCAGCCAGCAAGGGAGCCGCCTGATGGAATATATGCCCGATTTCAGTGTCCTGCGCCCATCAACACTTGACGAAGCGGTCATTGCCCACAACACCAACCCGGAGGCCCGTTATCTTGCGGGGGGGACCGACATTCTGGTCAACGTCCGGCGCGGCATTGTCGACACGCCGGTGATGATTGATCTGGCAGGCATTGCCGAGATGCGTGCCATCACTGAGCTTGATAACGGAGGTATGAGGATTGGCGCGGGCATAACGTTGTCTGAGCTGACGACCGACAGCCGCGTCGTTGAACGCTATCCGGCGATCGCTGATGCGGCCCGTGAGGTTGCCGCAACATCTCACCGCGAAGTCGCAACACTTGGCGGCAACCTCTGCCTTGATACCCGATGCGTGTTTTATAACCAGAGCGAATGGTGGCGCAGCGCTAACGATTACTGCCTGAAATACAACGGCGATACCTGCCACGTCGCACCTTCCGGGAAAACCTGTTTTGCCGCCTTCAGTGGCGACGTTGCCCCCGCCGTTCTGGTGTTTGAAGGGGTGGTTGAAATCGTTAACCCCAATGGTCGACGGACGGTGCCACTGGATGACTTCTATGAAGATGACGGCATGGCCCACCTACGCCTCGGCAAGGGTGAAATCCTGTCGGCTGTAATTTTACCCGAACCCGGTGACGGATGCTCCGGATACGCCAAGGCACGGGTCCGCGATGCTATCGATTTCCCACTGGCCGGTGTCGCTGTTTCGCTATCACGACAGGACGACACCCTGGTCGCCATACGCGTCGCCCTGACCGGCACCAATTCCCGCCCGATTGTATTGGCGGGCACAGAAGAATTTGTTGGCAAGGCGCTTGATGACACGGCACTGGATCAACTGGTTGACCTGATCACCAAGCAAATTCAGCCGATGACCAGCACCTTCAGCCCGCCCGGTTACCGGCGCAAGGTCGCAACCAACCTGACCCGGTCTCTGATACGCAGGCTGTTTGACGGGACATAGGCCACCTCAAGGTGCCTTCCTCCGGAAATATCGCAAAATCAATTTTGCCGCCAAACCCTCAAATTCATAGCCGGCACAGTTGATGGTCAATCAGGTAAGACTTTGTTTCAGTTCAGTAATTGACCCTGCCGTCGGGCACTTTCCGAGTTTGGGCCAGATAGCAGGCAGGGCACCAGAATTTTTGCAAACCCGCGTAAATCATTGACTTTTCAGAGATATCCTTTACATACCCCACATACGTGTTGCATTTGTTTTGTGTTGTCTGATTAGCGATCCGCCGATTAGTTTAGTAATCCCCAGACAGTGTGAGCGTTAAATTAACCGCGCGTCACGTGGTGTGAGGCCCGGCAACTACACTCCTGTTTTGAGGAAAAGATAATGGCTACTGGTACAGTAAAATGGTTTAACCCGACCAAGGGTTTTGGTTTCATCGAGCCGGAAGACGGCGGCAACGATGCGTTTGTTCACATCTCCGCCGTTGAACGCGCTGGATTGAGCACTCTTCGTGAAGGGCAGAAAGTTTCCTATGAACTTCAGCCCGGTCAGAACGGCAAATCTTCCGCCGAAAATCTGGCTGCACTCGACTAATATCGCAAGGTCCCGCCTCTGGCTTCCGTTGGAGGCGGGCACCGCGCAGCGTCGGCGATTCCACTTCGAATAATAGCCTGACGGACTGAAAGGAACGGACCCACGGTCTGCTTTTGTTCCTTCGATAAAATTAAACAAGACGAATAACAAAACTGGCGGCGCGATCAACGTGCCGTTGCCAACTGTACGTATCCGCCAGCGAGCCTTCCGGCTTGTCTGCGACGTAACGCCAGATTGCGCCTGCATCACCGTGATGTCGTGACATTTTGAACTGAAACAAAGGATTACCGAATGACAAAACCTGCCAGATCAAGAGCCGAAGAACAGTTCGCCGCTACCCAGAAGAAAGCCAAACAGGCGCTTATAGAAAAGGAAACAATGCAGAAGGAAAGAGCCGAACACATGGCCTCCTTGCGCGCTTTACGTCTGGCCAAGGAAACCAGCGAGAAAGCCGATGCCGAAAAAGCTGCCGCCGAGAAAATCGCCGCTACGGTTAAAAAGACACCGAATTTACCAAGAGCTCACCGACGCTAGAGCGGTTCAGGTTAATTCCGGTTCGCCGGAAATGCTCTATCCTATTGTTATTGTCGCAAAACCCTTTCACCCAGGAGTCTATTTGCTCCGGTCTTTCTCTTGACCTCAGAAGCGGCGTATGGAAAATCCGGGCATACCAATATTTTTAATGTGGACTCTCAAGCTCCCATGATATGCTGCGATGGACTTTGTTCTCTAGAGGCGGGCGACGACAATGCGGTCATTCAAGTGGATGAAATCATTTGATACGGGCAATACCACCATAGACCGGCAGCACCGCGAACTCATGGACTGCGTTAACCAATTGTCCGTCCTGATTAACGAAAACAAGGGTGAAGAAGCCTAC
>JAJFIJ010000099.1 GCA_021775105.1 Rhodospirillales bacterium
TGGACCCTGCTCGGCAGCCCGGATGTCCGTACCTTCATGGAAATGGCACCAATTACCCAATACCAGTTCGCCCACGTCGCAGCTGATAAAATCGAGGTTCGTCTGGCGACGCGGCGCGACCTGACAGCCGATGAAGAAGAAATCATATCTCAATGGGTTTGCAATAAACTCGGGTTTCCCTTCAAGATAACATTTACTTATTTCGATGCGTTGCCCTTGACCTCAGCCGGTAAATTCAAGGACTTTATCGTCGAATTTGACCCCAATGCTTAAGGAAAACCGATGACACTCGCCGAATCCCTGCTGCACGCCCTGAAAGACCGTGGTGCCAAAGCCGTCTTCGGTATCCCCGGTGATTTTGCCCTGCCGTTTTTCAAGGTTGCTGAATCCAGTGACATATTGCCGCTCTACACATTGAGTCACGAACCCGCTGTCGGCTTTGCCGCAGACGCAGCTGCGCGCTTCAGTGGTGGTCTTGGTATCGCCGCCGTGACTTATGGGGCCGGGGCGTTGAACATGGTCAATCCCGTCGCCCAGGCCTATGTCGAGAAATCGCCGCTGGTCATCATCTCCGGTGCCCCCGGCAGAGACGAAGGCGAACGCGGCCTCGGCCTCCATCATCAGGTCAAGCATCTTGATTCGCAGTTGCTGATCTATCGCGAAGTTACGTGCGCACAGGCGGTTCTTGATGATGCAGATACGGCACCCGCCGAAATTGCCCGCGTTCTGGATACGGCGCTGACCCGGTCGCGTCCGGTTTATATCGAACTGCCGCGCGACATGGTCAATGCCGCCTGCGACCCTGTCCCGGCCCGGACCGTTCCCGCATCCGACACCGAAGCCGCCGCCGATTGCGCTGACGAAATTCTCCAGCACCTGAAATCAGCCGACGCCCCTGCCCTGTTGCTGGGCGTTGAAGTCCGGCGCTATGGGCTGGAAGATAAAGTTGCCGAACTGGCGCGCAAGCTCGCCATCCCGACGGCGACAACTTTTATGGGCCGGGGCTTGCTGGCTGGCAGCGAAGCGCCGCTGGTTGGTACCTATCTGGGACTGGCCGGAGATGAAGATATCCGGCGCACGGTTGAACGTTCCGACGGCCTGCTGATGCTCGGCGTCATTCTCTGTGATACCAATTTCGGCGTCTCCAAACGCCAAATCGATATGCGCCACGCGCCGCATGCCTTTGATGGCGCGGTCAGGGTCGGGCATCATATTTACCCGGACGTGACGCTGAGCAGTCTGGTTGATGCCCTGCTGGAACTGGCGATACCTTTGGGAAGCGAGACGCATGCGTCGCAACACACATACCCGACGGGCATGCCGGTTGACGACGCCCCGGTCAAGTCCATTGATATCGCCTGCGCCGTCAACGACTTGTTCGCCGAACATGGCCTGATGCCGATTTCGTCGGACACCGGCGACTGCCTGTTCACGGCCATGGATATCGAAAACACCGCGCTTGTTGCCTCAGGTTACTACGCGACAATGGGACCCGGCGTGCCGGCGGGCATGGGCATTCAGGCGGTATCCGGCCAGCGACCGCTGATCCTGGTCGGTGACGGGGCTTTTCAGATGACCGGTTGGGAGCTGGGCAATTGCCGCAAATACGGCCTGACGCCAATTGTGATTGTGTTTAATAACATGAGCTGGGACATGCTGCGCGCCTTTCAGCCGGGTGCCGGATACCATGATCTTGACGACTGGCAGTTCGCCAATGCAACGCCCTTTCTCGGTGGCATCGGCACGCGGGTAACAACGCGAAAGCAACTTGGCCATGCCTTGAATGTTGCCCACGCCGACAAGGACAATTTCTATCTGATCGAGGTGATGCTGGAACGCGGCGCCATCTCGCCAACCCTGCAACGCTTCGTCGACACCGCAAAAGAGCGCTCGGCCTTGCGCTCGGAATAACAGGGGCGAAGGCGACACCGGCAGCAATTCCGGTCGCTATCTTGCGAAAATCATCCATGTTATTTATTGCACCGGGATCGTCGCATCGCTAATCATCATCTTTCATTGCAAAACAGCATCAGAAAAGGGTTTAACAATGAAGATCGCAGTTCTCACGTTCGATGGATTTAACGAACTGGATTCGTTCATTGTGGCCGGTATCCTGAACCGGATGAATTCCAGGGGATGGAAGGCATACATCACCTGTCCGTCGAAGGCCGTCACCTCGATGAATGGCGTCACCATCGAGGCCGAACAGCCTTTGACGTTCGCTTCTGGCGCCGATGCCGTCATTATTGGTAGCGGTATCAAGACGCGCGAGATTGCGCAGGATTCTGGTCTGCTTGCCCGGCTTCAACTTGATCCGGCACGGCAACTGATCGGCGCCCAATGCTCAGGCACGCTACTGATGTCCAAGCTGGGGTTGCTCGGGGACCTTCCTGCCTGCACCGACCTTACAACGAAACCGTGGGTGATCGAAGCCGGGGTCAAGGTCCTGGATCAGCCTTTCCATGCGAGTGGCAATATAGCGACCGCAGGTGGATGTCTCGCCTCACAATATCTTGCCGCCTGGATTCTTTTGCGCGCAGGCACGCGAGAGGATGCGGAAGCCGCGCTGCACTACGTTGCCCCTGTCGGCCAGAAAGAGGAATACGTCGCGCGGGCAATCGATTCAGTTATTCGATATATTCCGGACCCAATAGCGACGCCAGCGGCTTGAAGGTCGTCCACATCGACGAGTAAAATTCCCATCTGTTCAAGGCGGTGCTGAAACGCGGTGACATGTTACGGAGAGCGACGCTATATCCCCCTATCCTCAATTACCCGTTATAATTACTCCCCCCGCGCACGAGCAAAAGAATAGTGAAATAGGCATTCGATGCACCTGAGGAATTGGCAACAGAAAATAATCGACGCGTTTCCGTTGATTATAAAACAGAACCGCCGGTTTATTCTGAAAGCGCCGACAGGTGCGGGGAAAACCGTACTTGCAAGCGAGATCATCGCGCGTTTCTACAAATGTAAAAAGGTTGTGGTATTGTGCCATCGCCTGGTGCTTTTGGAACAGCTGGAACAGGCGCTCGGCAAAAAACACTTGGTTCGCAAGTTAACGGTTTCCGACACCGGGCTTGCGTTCGAAGGATATGACGTATTGCTCTCGACCAACATGCGCGCCAAAGACGTCCTGGCGGATGCCATCCTGAAGGCTGATTTGATCATCATCGACGAAGCGCACCGCGTGTCGCCCAACGGACCAGGTTATAAATGGTTCCTCGACGACTTTGAAAACCGGGGCAAGATGTCCGCGCAGTTGATGGGGCTGACGGCGTCACCCGAGCGACGTACCGGCGACCAGCGCGACCAGCTCAACCTTGCCTTTGACGCCATTATTGATTGCGCGAATATAGATGATCTGATTTCAGAAGGCGTTCTGGTTCAACCTGTTTATCGACCTCATTTCGTGCATGACCTTAATCTGGATAGCATCGATATCAGTTCCGGCGATTTTCCTGTTGCCTCACTGGCGCCTGCCATTATCAGATCATCGATGATTGATTACGCGCTCTGGAGCTATCACGAAGAGCGGCCGCACCTTTCACCAAAACCTGTCTCTGCATGGTTCTGCGCTGGCATCAGTGCCGCCGAAGCAACGTTGCAGGCAATTCAGAATTCGGGCATCAAAGCCGCCATCGTTACTGCGGGCACACCGCTCAAGGAACGCATGAGGCTCCTGGCCGCTCATGGAAACGGTGACATTGAAGCGATGGTCTCCGTCGGTGTACTCGCTGAAGGGTGGGATAATCCGAACTGCAATATCATTGTTCATCTCAGGCCTACGTTGTCGAAGGTATTATGGGGACAATCTGTCGGGCGCGGGCTGCGCTCGGCACCGGGCAAGGAGAAATGCGTCGTCATTGATGTCAGTTCGAACTGGAGCACGTTCGGCCCGGTAGAAAAGCTGGAGTGGAGCCTTTGGAGTCACCGGCGTTCTTATATGCAATTCATGAACCGCTTTAACTGGATCGGCCAGCAGCAGGACGATGAGGACAGCAGCGAAACCTATTTGTTGTGTAAAAATGAAATGGCGAACGGAATGAGATGTTCGCATATTTACTTGAAAAACGCATTTGAGAACGAGACTTGCCCTGTCTGCGGAACCTATGCCGCAATTGATATCTACAAAGAGCAGAAGTTGGACAGATCGCTCAACGAAAACAAGCTCCACACCCTGTTCTTTGAGCGCGTACCAAAAGTTTTTGGTGAGATGAACTTGTCGGTATGGAGCAGTCTCGACAAGACAGCCTGGAAATCGGCGACTGCGAAAGAACAGGTGTTTCTGTCGTTCTGTATGGCATTTGCATTGGTTTCGGCTGACAAGACGCAATCGGAATCCGACTACTGGGACGCGACTCTCGCTACAGAAGCGCACATCCGTGCCTATCTGGTAGAAAACAATTTCCAAATTGTGAAACACGAAGGTTTCGATCTGGCCGATATTGCAGACGGCATGCTGGCCGGGACGGTGATCCGGTCCCTTCAGGCCCATTACGGCATTTCAGTTTGCGGAACGGCCTTCATAAACCACACCGTTTCCGAATGCGACCGAAAATATCACAAGGCCATTAAAATCGCTGAACGGCTGGCGATGATCGGTTGCTCGAAACAGGACAATCTGCCGTATTTCAATGCCAGCCGCCACCTGGCATCTCTTTGACGTTTAACCTACTTGAAAAAGCCCCCTTGGCGTCACCTACCATCGAAATTACTATCAGAGAACAACCTCTGTTTTACGTGCAACAGTGGGCATTGAATTTACCTGTGGATTATCGTTCTCGCGTCAGGAGTCCCACCCTCTCCATAATTCTGGTCTTTGCCAAAGGGCTTGGCTAGAATTACCGGACCTTGCAGAATCCCTGAAAAAGCCCGTGACCATGAACAGAGCCGAAAAACGTCGACAGCAGAAACTGGCGAAAAAGGCGGCTGCGGACGCGACATCTGGGCAGTCCCCGGACTCGGTGACGTCGACCGCAGCGCAGGCGCAGGCCATTAATGTTGCCAGAGAACACCACGCGGCGGGGCGGCTGAGCGAAGCGGAAGACATCTACAAAAAGATCCTCAAAGCCGACCGTAACCAGCCGACGGCGACATATCTGCTGGGCGTGATCGCGCATCAGTCAGGGCGCATGGACGAGGCGGTGAAGTTCTATCGCCGCGCGCTGACCATCGACCCTGCAATTGCCGAAGCCCACAACAACCTTGGCAGCGCCTGTATGAGGCAAGGCAAACTCGATGACGCCATCGCCAGTTACAACCGCGCCCTTGCGATCAACCCCGATTTTTTTGATGCCAATTTTAATCTGGGCGATGCGCTCAATGAACAGGGGTTGCTGGAAGACGCGGTGAAAAGTTACCGCCACGCGCTCAACCTCAACCCCGGTTTTGCCGAAGCGCGCTGCAACCTCGGCAATGCCCTGAGCGAGCTTGGCCGACCGGCAGAGGCAAAAGCGAGTTATCGCATGGCGCTGGAGATCAACCCGGACTTCGCTGAAGCGCACTGCAATCTTTATGGCCTGCTGCTTGATCCGGATGATATGGCTCCCGCAATCCAGTGTCTGGAAAAAGCGGTTGGCATTGATCCGGCGGTTGCGGATTACCGGTTCATTCTCGGTATGTTGCTCGATTATTCCGGCAGGTCTGAACAGGCGGCAGAACATTTCGAATTGGTCGAACAGGGCACGCCGTCAGACCGGGCCAAACTGGATGGCTGGCGATACCTTAAATCCGCCTGCAAAACCATGCCGCAAATCACCGGCAGCAATAACGGGACCTTCAGGTTGTGTATTGATGCGGCAACAAATGACGGACTGGTGCTGGAATTCGGCGTCAACTTTGGCACGTCAATCCGCCAGATCGCCGGGCTGGTTGACCAGCACGTACATGGCTTCGACAGTTTCGAGGGCCTGCCCGAATCCTGGCACCATGAACCCAAAGGGGCCTACAGCACCAAAGGCGTAATCCCGACGGTTCCGGACAACGTCACACTGCACAAGGGCTGGTTCGATGAGGTACTGCCGGACTTCATTGCGGACCACCCCGAACCGGTGCGCTTCATGAACGTTGATTGCGATATCTACAGCTCGACCAAAACCGTACTCGATACCCTCGCCAGCCAGATTGTCCCGGGCACGGTGATGGTGTTCGATGAATACATCGGCACCGAAACCTGGCGCGACGACGAACAC
>JAJFIJ010000100.1 GCA_021775105.1 Rhodospirillales bacterium
AATGGTCTTGTTCAGTTCCAGTTTACCGGGGCGCGATAACCCCAGCTTGTTACCTTTGGTCGTATCTTTGGTCTCGGTCATCGAATTCCGTTCCAACATTACGCGCCCACTATCGGGCATACACAGAGGGGCGTCACCCCCTAACTTCCAATTTTTCCGCCCCGGCCCGGAACCCCCGAAGGCGTCCCATCTCACGGCGTATACGCTCAGCCAATGCCCCTGAAGCGACGATGGCATGAACCACCTGCTCGCGCCCCAGTGCCTGACCCAGCTCTGCGCTGCTGAGCAAATCAAGTTCGGAATGGTCCGAACTGAGCGCCAGCAGTTTGTCCCGGCCGCCTCTGGTTCCATCGCTGGCAGCCAGAAGCAACCCTTTTCGCCCTTCTTTCAGAAAGGCCCGGACTTTTTCAAACCCGGAAACAACGTTTCCCGAACGCCTGGCCAGACCGATCAGGTCCATCGTACGCCCGCATAACAACGCCTCAACTCGCTCAGCCAGACCCTCTGGCACATCTACTTTTTGCCGCGCTGCCCTGGCGAAAAGTCGCCTGGCAGACGCTGTTTCCACCACCTCGCGGTCGGCACTCAACCACAATCCCCGCCCCGGCAACCTTTCCTCAAGGTCGGGAACGATCCCGTTTTTCGGCCCAACCACAAAGCGAATCAAATCCGCCTTGGGACGCTCTTCACCGGTAACGATGCATTTGCGAAGCACGACCGGGGTTTTATCAATCCGGTCACGATGGCGTTTCTTGTTCACTTTGGTGCCACCACCTTCTTCGCCCGACACATCGCCCGTTACGCTTCCGGTGCACTGTCCTCCTGAGCCACGTCTTCTTCACCTGCTTCTGCTGCCGCAGCGTCCTCGTCGGCAAACCAGTGCGCCCGGGCAAGCATGATAATTTCATTGGCACGATCAAGATTGGCGACGTCCGTACCGACAATCTCCATCAACTCATCGCCAGCCAGATCGGCCAGATCATCACGGGTCTTGATGCTGTTTTCGCCAAGCTTTACGGCCATCGCCACCGTTACGCCCTCAATATCAACCATGTCGTCTTCGACGCCAAGCTCGGTGCGACGGGTCGCCAGCTCTTCATCACGCCGGGCAAGATAACCACGGGCGCGTTCACGCAGCTCATTGGCCACGTCTTCATCAAACCCTTCGATATCCATCAGGTCGTCGACGGGCACAAACGCAACCTCTTCGACGGACGAAAACCCTTCCGTCACCAGCAGGTGGGCGATCACGTCATCAACGTCCAGTGCGTCGACATACATCTGCGAGCGATCCTGGAACTCTTTGGTCCGGCGTTCTGATTCTTCGGCTTCCGTCAGGATATCAATATCCCAGCCTGACAGCTGCGAGGCCAGGCGGACGTTTTGACCGCGCCGCCCGATCGCCAGACTGAGCTGATCGTCCGGAACCACAACTTCGATCTTGTTTTTTTCTTCATCCAGCACGACTTTCGCCACTTCGGCCGGAGCCAGAGCGTTGACGATGAATGTCGCCGGGTCCTGGGACCATTGAATGATGTCAATTTTTTCGCCCTGCAACTCGCCAACCACGGCCTGAACACGCGAGCCGCGCATACCGATGCACGGGCCGACAGGATCAAGGCTGGAATCATGCGACAATACGGCCATCTTGGCACGTGAGCCGGGATCGCGGGCAACCGACATAATCTCAATGATGCCATCATAGATTTCCGGCACTTCCTGAAAGAACAGCTTGCCCATGAACTCAGGGTGCGTGCGTGAAAGGAAAATTTGCGGACCGCGGGTTTCTTCGCGAACGTCGACGATATAGGCGCGAACCCGGTCGCCATTATTGAAATGCTCGCGCGGAATGCAGTCATCGCGACGCAATACGGCCTCGGCACGACCGAGATCAACAACGACATTTCCGTATTCAATCCGCTTGACCAGACCGTTGACAATCTCGCCCATGCGATCCTTGTATTCAGCGTACTGGCGTGTGCGTTCAGCTTCGCGCACTTTCTGGACGATAACCTGTTTTGCGGTTTGTGCGGCGATACGGCCAAAATCAATAGGCGGCAGCACATCGATCAGAAATTCACCGGGCGCTGCATCAGCCTTTTTCCGCTGAGCCTTAAGCAGGTCGACCTGAGTAAATTCATTTTCAATTTCTTCTGGTGTTGCGACAACTTCCAGATAGCGGGCCAGCGAAATGGCTCCGGATGAACGGTCGATGTGGGCACGAATATCATGCTCCTGTCCGTATTTGGAACGGCCTGCTTTCTGAATTGCCTGCTCCATGGCTTCGAGGACTTCATCGCGCTCAATGCTTTTGTCACGTGCCACCGTTTCGGCAACCTGTAAAAGTTCGGGCCGTGAATGAACGGCGCTGGTGTCGGTCATAGCTTCACTCATTGTTTTCCACCTTTTTGAGCGGCTTTTATCAGCTCATCGGTTATCACTAATTTCGATCTCAGAATATCGACGTAAGAGAGCTGCACTTCCTCTCCCTCCGCCAACAGCCTGACATTGTCCCCCTCGATGCCGAGGAGTTGCCCGCGAAACCGCCTCTTGCCGTTCTGCGCGCGTGTTAACTCTACTTTTACCTCGTGTCCGGCAAATCTTTCAAAATCCCGGAGTTTGACCAGTGGCCGATCCATGCCCGGCGAACTGACCTCCAGCGTGTAGGCATCCTTGATCGGGTCCTCAACATCCATCACAGCAGCAACCGCACGACTGATCTCGGCACAGTCGGCAACGGTCATGCCCCGACCGTCAAGCGGTTCGGCCATGATCTGAAGACAGAGGTTGTTCTGGCCGGACAAATCAATCCTTACCAAATCAAACCCCAACCCTTCAATAGTCGGGCCAATCAGTTCATCAATCCGGCGGATCAGTTCCATTGCCGGAATCTCCATCTCTAAACTGGCGACTCCGAATTAAAAGGTTCCGAAACGAAAAAAGGCGGGCCAGAGGCCCACCTCATCAATTCCGGTTAACTACGGAGCCAACGAGTACGTTCTGCACTGAACGTGGCGCTCGTATACTCCCATGCGCCGATGATTTCAAGGCTTTCAAGCACTTGACCCCGAACTTCTGGATACTCTCAAGAATCGGAGGTAAACCGGAAGCTCGTCTTTGGCCCGCGCCTTGGCCTCATATCGGGTCTCAACCCAGTCTTCCGGGGGGGCGCGCCAGTCTTTGGCGGATGCGACCTGCCAGTCGAATTCCGATTGGCGCAACAGGCGTTCCAGTGTCCACGACGCATACTCCATATGATCGCTGGCGAACCGCAATTCGCCGCCATCCTTCAATAATCTGGCAAACCGCTGAAGGTTGGCCTCGATCATCATGCGGCGGCGATGGTGGCGGGATTTCGGCCAGGGATCAGCAAACAGGACAAAAATCCGACCGAGACTGGCATCAGGCAGGGCATCCATCAGGATGCGCGCATCATCATCAAAGATACGCACGTTTTCTGTTTTTCCACTATCGATATGAGCAAGCAGGCTGGCAACACCGTTTATAAAGGGCTCACAACCAATGAACCCAATATCCGGGCGGTTGGCAGCCTGGGCGGCCAGATGTTCGCCCGCACCAAAACCGATTTCCAGCCACACATCCTGACAGTTGGCCGGAAAAAGATCGTGAAGATTTGCCGCAAGCCTGTCCGCGTCCGGCGCAATCCGGAGCTCGGGAAGCAGGGTATCGACGAGCTTCTGTCGGCCGGGACGCAGTTTTTTGCCGTATCGCCGACCATACCAGCGAGGATCGGTATCTTCTTTTTCGGTGCTCAAGAAGCGCCGAAAGCCGATTTCAGATCCGCCGCAATGTCGGTGCGCTCCCAGGAAAATCCGCCATTGTCTTCCGGGATTCGGCCAAAATGTCCATAGGCCGCTGTGCGGGCGTAGATCGGGCGGCTTAACCCGAGATGCTCACGAATGCCGCGCGGCGAAAGGTCAACCAGATCCTGCAAAACACTGGACAGCTTGTCTTCGTCGACATTCCCGGTTTCGTGCGTATTGACATATACGGACAGGGGCTTGGAGACGCCGATCGCATAGGCAAGCTGAATGGTGCAGGCTCTGGACAACCCGGCGGCAACGACATTTTTTGCCAGATAGCGTGAAATATAAGCGGCCGAGCGATCTACCTTGGTAGGGTCTTTACCGGAGAACGCGCCGCCGCCGTGAGGGGCTGCACCACCATAGGTATCGACAATAATCTTGCGCCCGGTCAGGCCAGCGTCGCCGTCCGGTCCGCCAATGACAAATTTGCCCGTGGGGTTAACATAGAGCTCTTCATCCGGGCACATCCAGCCTTCGGGCAGAGCATTTTCAACAAAAGGACGGACCAGTTCGCGGACATCATCCTGCGACAGATTGTCATCATGCTGGGTTGATACCACAACGGAGGTGGCGCCAACCGGCTTGTCCTGCACGTACTGCAAGGTTACCTGGCTTTTCGAATCCGGCCCGATGCCCGGAAGGTTGCCAGCGTGACGGGCGGCTGCCATGTCTTTGAGGATCAGGTGTGAATAATGAATGGGGGCAGGCATAAGCACGTCGGTTTCGTCGCTGGCGTAACCGAACATGATGCCCTGATCGCCAGCCCCTTCATCTTTGTTACCCGCAGCATCAACGCCCTGGGCGATATCCGCTGACTGGGAATGGACATGAACCTGAACGTCGGAATTCTGCCAATGGAAGTTATCCTGATCATAGCCGATATCCTTGACCGCACTTCGGGCGGCCGCCTCCAGTTCTTCCGGCGTGACCTCTTCCGAGCAGCGGGTTTCGCCAGCAAGCACGATCAGGTTGGTCGTCACCAGCGTCTCAACGGCTACCCGCGATACCGGATCTTTGCCGAGATAGATATCAACGACGGCGTCAGATACCCGGTCACAAACCTTGTCCGGATGTCCTTCGGAAACGGATTCGCTGGTGAAAAGAAAATCAGATTTATGCATGTCGGATCCCTTCGATCACGAGTTCAAAACACTGGACAAAGGGCCGCAACGTCTTCGCGTTGAAAGGTCCCACTTAGCGCCGGTTTTACGTGGAGGCAAGCAGTCCAAATCCGACCACGACCGCGTTACGGAACGCGATGGCGACGCTTTTCGCAGGCTTTGGCA